>JBBRFQ010000293.1:0-3928 GCA_038224035.1 Gemmatimonadales bacterium | reverse complement strand
GCCAGCGCTGCGCCCGCACGTCTTTGGCGAACACGTGCACTACCTGCTTGGCCCAGGGCATCAGCGCACCTTTGTGGTGGAGCTGTCGCTGTTCCCGCGACGCGTAAGCGCTACGAACACATCGCGCAGTGACGCATCACTCACCTCGACACGAGTCGCACCGGTGTACCACTGCCGAGCCGCTGATTGTAGCAAAGCCTCATCAGGCTCGGACACCAAGATGCGGACGCGCGCACCGGCGGCCTCGGCCCACACCCATTCGCGCGGACGCGTGGCCGGCAGTTGCGCGTTGGGCGCCGCCGTCACGACATCCACCCACCGGTAGCGCTCGCGCATCGCGTCCATGGGCTCATGCATTTGCAGCGTGCCGCGGTCGAGAAAGCCGACCCAATCGGCGAGCAGTTCAAGCTCGGCCAGATCGTGCGACGCAATAATGACCGTCCATCCTTCGCGCCCCGACATCTCGAGCACCCCGCGCACGAGATCGTCTTTCACGGCGGCGTCCATGCCGGTGAATGGCTCGTCCATGATGAGCAACTCCGGACGCGGCGCGAGTGCACAGAGCAAGGCGGCCTTCATGTGTTCACCGCGCGAGAGCGTGCGCAACTTGCGTGATGCGTCGAGCTGGAACCGTTCGCGCAGCCTAGTGGCGAGCGCTTTGTCCCACGACGGATAGAGCGGCGCCACGTAGCGCTCGAGTTGCGCGAGGGTCATACCGTTCGGCAGTTCGAGTCCCTCGGCCACATACCCGATGCGCGCGCGGTGCGCCGTGGTGTGTTGCGCAATGGGCGTGTCGAACACGCGAACGGTGCCCGCTGTGGGCGGCATGAGCCCCATGAGTATCTGCAGCAATGTGGTTTTGCCGGAGCCGTTGGGGCCGAGCAGCGCGTACACTGAACCTGCCGGAATGCTCAGCGACACGTCGCGCAGTGCGACCTGCTTTCCGTAGCGGTGCGTGAGATTCTGAACCTCGACGATCGACATGCGTGCGGCTCCGGTCAGCGGGGTGATGAATCGTCGCGATGAAACAGCGCATCCCAGCGGGCAGTGACGGCGGCGAGCACCGTGGCTCGATCGAGGCCAAGCCGTCGTGCTTCGACGAGCAGCTGCTCGATGTCGGAGGAGAGCAGCTGCTGGCGCTCTTCGTCGCTGGCGCGCCAGCCGGTGGACACCGCCGTCCCGACGCCCGGCATCACCTCGAGCAGCCCAATCCGAATGAGCTCAGCGACCACCTTGTGGGCCGTGTTCGGATTGATCTTGAGCGCCTGACTGAGCTCGCGGACGGACGGGAAGGGAACGCCAACCGCCAGCTCGCCCGACACCACGGCCCGCGTGGCGGCGTAAACGATCTGACGGAACGGCGAGTCGCCGCTGGCGAGGGAGATGTGGAAGGGAAGCACAGGTGTACTATGCGTACTAGTACACCTAATGTCAATATCCCGGTTTTCGTCCCGAGCGGCTCAGTCGGCGCCGAGGCGGATTGTGCGACTGAGGGTCAGGTGTCAGCCTTCTTCTCGTGCCGACTGCCGAGCCATGCCCCCACGCCCGCCCAGGTCAGCGCGGCGCCGGCACCGATCAGCGCCACCGTGGCGCCGGCCATGCCGCTCGCGCGCACCGCGTTCTGCAGCTGCGCCACGAGCGCATCGGCGCCGCGGTACACGGGCACGTCTATGAGGTTCTTGGCCTTGTACTTGGATTCGGTGTCGAGCTTGCTGAACAGCATCTCGCGGCCCGGTCGGATGAACGCATACTCGCCCCAGCGTCGTACCACCAGGACGATAGCCAACACGGCGAAGCTCCCCGTCATCGATAGTGCGAGGAAGCCGACCATCACAATCAAAGGCACCGCCACCAGCAGCGCCGTCACTCCAAGCCGCGCCGCGATGCGTCCGGTCAGGAAAAACTGCGACAGGATCGTGAGCGTCTGCACGATGTAGTCGATGCGTGCGAACACCTGCGTGCGCTGCGCATTGTCGGTGAACGTAGCGCGCACAATCTCGAGCTGCTCGAAGTACAACAGCGTGTTGGCGGTGGATAACAGCACCACGAACAGGGCAATCATGAGCAGGAAGGGCGATTTGAGCACCAGACTCACACCCGCGAACGGATTGCCTCCGATGGCGCGATCGGCGTGTTCTCCGGCGTTGCCCGGCGCGGTCCACACGTTGATCAGGATGCGCTGACAAACGATGGCGCCGGTGAACATTGCCGCACCGATGAACAGCACACCACTCGTGCCGACGTGCTGCACGCTGAGATCGGTGATGAGTGGGCCCACCAATGCGCCAAGCGTACCGCCGGTGGCGATCACACCAAAGAGTCGCTTGGCCTGCGGACTGCTGAACAGCTCCAGCAAAAAGCTCCAGAACACCGACACGAGCATGAGATTGAGCACGCTGATGCCGACGTAGAACGTGGAGCCGAGCGCCAGTCCTTCAGGATCGTTGCGAAACAGGACGCCGAAGACCGCGAAGGCGATCGCCACCGCCGTGTAGATGGCCGGCAGCAACACGGAGCGACGGATCTTGCCCACCAGCCAGCCGTACAGCGGCACAATGACGACGGCCCCGATGGAGGTGAGGATCCATAGATCGCTGACCTTGTCGGAGCCGAGGATCGTGCCAATGGTTTCGCGCACGGGCCGGACGGCGAAGTAGCCGCCGAGGACGAAGAAGAAGAGGCCGAATGCGGCCATGACCGCCGGCGCTTCGTCCGGTTCAACTTTGGCATAGCGTCCGAGCAGTCGGGCGAACGGCGATGGGGCAGCGGTCACAGGGGCTCGTCGTCAAGGAAGCGGAGAGGATGCGTGCGGCGCGGGGAGAGGGCAAGCGGCTGTGTGGATACCCGCGGGAGGGGGGGAGCGTTGACGAGGAATGGTTAACGGTTTGTCGGCTGCTACGGGCGTGGGTGCGGGCCGTCGGGATCGCGCCTTCAGTTTACAGTGAGGGTTTACGGTGAACGGTTTACGGTCGGCAACGCTCGCTGTTTGGGCGCCAAGCACCACAACGCGATCGCCGCGTGCCACACTCGGCACGGCCGGCCACCGGCCCAGCCCCCCGGCACCTCGGATCGCCGCCGGCCATCGCCGCCACCGTTCACGGTTCACCCCGTTCACCCGCACCGTAAACTTGAGCGCGATCCCGACGGCCCGCACCAACGCTAGGAGCGGCGGCTTTTCCCGCCCCGCCTGTCTGCCCCTCCCGTCCGCACCAACCGCACCGTAATCGCCACCACGCGCGGCACCTCCACCTGCGCCGGCGCCGCGCCCTTGTCCACCACCACTGTACACGGCGCCGCCGTCGCGGCCCGCACCGCCCGCGTCCCACGACGGATCGACGGCGGCGCCGGACGCAGGCTGCGCACCAGCTGTAGCGCCGCCGCCGGACTGCTCACCGGTGCCACCACACGTAACCGCACTCCCCCTCCACCGCCCGTGGTGGCCGTGGCGCCCACCCCCAGCACCAGCAGCGCGACGTCCCGGTCGCGCGCCAGTTGACTGAGCCGAAACGTGATCGGACGCGGCAGCACGGGGGCTCCGTCGAGCATCACCAGGCCGAACACGCCGCTGCGCAGCAGGCGATCCGCGCACCAGGCGGCCCGACCGGGATCGCGCGGGCGGATCACGATGAGCCGCGCACCGAGTCCGGCCCAGTGCTGCGCGGCCAGTGTGCGTGTGGCGTCGATCACGGCCACCCAGCGACCGGCGCTGAGCACCTGCGCCACCACTCGGCGCGCCAGCGTGGTACGACCTGACGCGCGGGGCCCGACGAGTTCGGTGAGTCGGCCGCGCGGAATGCCGCCGCCGAGGGCCGCATCGAGCTCGGCGACCCCGGTAGACCAGGCTGGACCGGCCGGTGGCAAAACGGGAACGAGGGCCTCGAGGCTGGCCCGAATGGAAGCAATCGCTTGGCGCATATACCGAATATAC
>JBBRFQ010000292.1:0-3932 GCA_038224035.1 Gemmatimonadales bacterium | reverse complement strand
ACAGATTGCCGGCGCTGTTGGCGCGTTACGCCGTGCCCAGGTAGTAGCGCGAACGCTCGAGGAAATCAGTGGCCAGGTGTTGTTGCGTCATGTCTGAAGAATACTCTCCCCCGCCTAGCGAGCGATCGCGAGCGCCGACACGACCTGCTCCGCGGCCTTCTCACCCGTTTCGCACCCACCCTCCATATACCCCTGCGCGTCGAGCGAGCAGTGCTCACCGGCGAAGTGCAGCGTGTCCACCGATTCCCCTTCCAGTCCGCGCACCGTGGTCCACTGACCGGCGAGGAAGCTGGCGTAGCTGCCGCGCACCCAGCGATTGGTGGGCCAGTGAAAACGCGCCTCCGTCATGCCATCGCGCGCCGCTTGCACGCCGGGGAAGATTGTTTCAAGATCGCGCACGAGCGCGGCCGCCTGCTCCGACGCCGTACCCTGCCCCACGGAGAGTCCGTGCTGACCACCGCTGAAGTTGGTCAGGATGCCCGCGCGTCCAGTTTGCAGTCGACTCGTTTCCCACACGAGCTGGAACGGCAGGTCGGTCACCACGCTGCCATTGGAGCCGTGCTGTTCGCGCCACGGACGCGACGAAAAGCCGATCATCAACTTCGCATTCGTGCCGTACCCGAGTTCCGCAATCGCACGGCGTTTCGCGGGGGCCATCGGGACATCGAGTTGCACATCGCGCAGCAGCGTGAACGGCATGGCCAGCACCACATGTCGTGCAATCACGGTGCGCGTCCCACTGTCGCGGCGAAACGTCAGCGTGTGGCGGCCATCGGGTCGCCGCGCGACCGCTTCGAGCGTGGTCGCGGTCTCCACATAATCGGCGACACGTTCCGCCAGCGTGGTGACAATGCGATCGTTGCCACCCTGCACATGGAATCGTTCGTCGCTGTCGCCGAAGACACGAAACGGCGGTGCATCGGGGTCAATCATGAGCAGAAAGTTGAGCGCTGACTGCCGTTCCGGTTCGAGTCCATACTCGGTGGTATACGCGACATCGAGCAGCTTGCGCATCCATCCCGACACCCCTTCCTTGTCGAACCATTCGGCCAGCGTCAGGCGATCCAGCACCTCGGCTCCTTGCGGCGCGAGTGCGGTCGGATCGAACTCGTCGCCGAACGGTTGCAGTGTCTCGAGAATGCGACGGGCGAGCGGCAGAAACGCAGTGATGACATCCTGTTCCGTGCGCTTCGCACCATCGACAAACCACACGGTTTCATCGAGCGACGCGTCGTCCGTTGCAAGATCGTTGAGCGGAATGGCCAGTTCCCGCGCGAGCTCGCGGATGTGCGTGTGACCGGTGTCGATGAGTTCTCCGCCAAGCTCGCACACCTGACCGTCGGCGAAGTGGTCGCGCAGCGAGAACATGCGTCCGCCGGTTCGCGTCTGCGCCTCCATCACGCGGACCGGAATACCGGCTTGTCGCAATCGATAGGCGCAGGTGAGCCCGGCGATGCCCGCGCCCACGATCACCACGGGTTCGTCGCTGGACTGTCTGTTCGGCAGACTCGCGCCGCCCACCGGCGATCGAGCGGCCGGCGCGCACCCGGTAAGCGCCAGCGCAGCCACGGCGGCCGATGAGCCGGCGACAAACGAACGTCGGGATACCGTACTGGCCTCGCGCCACTGCTCGAACACGGCGTCGGGCGATTCGTTCGCGACGTGCGCGTGGTGAGCGAGTCGAAGCGAGCGGCGAATGAGGGTGAACAGCGGCGTGCGTGACACGAACGAGCCTCCGGGGCGCGAGATGCGCGAATAACTTCCGCGCTCCGCACGCCGGGCACAAGGTGCCCACGTTCCTCAGGCGGCCAGGTCACATTCCCTGGCTGCCTTGCCCGGCGCGCACTTTCCTGCGACTATGTGAAGTGGGGGTGTTTTGACCCCGAGGCACGCGGGGACGCGTCCCGATTGTCGCCCACGAAACTTTTCGCCGGAGGAACGTATGAGCGAGCCGCCTACTCCCCTCTCGATTGTGGAGTCGACGCTGCGAGAAGCGGGACGGCAACGGCGAAAGGTGCGCGCGCGCATTCGCTTCGACGCCGAAAGTGGAGAGACCGAGTACGAGCGCAGCTACGAGCCGTACGCGATCGAGAACGGCGGCGTGGTGGTGTTCTCGCTCTTTCGCAATGAGTTCCGCACCATTCCGCTGGCCGATATCAAGCGGGTCGAGCTGAGCGACGACGAGTTCCGTCCTCGCCGCCCAATCGAGATGTAACACGCACGTTCGGACGCGTCTCTTTGGCGCGTCCGAAGCGTGTTCGTTCAGTACCCGATTGGCCCCAATCGGAACAGGCTCCACGGCCAGCTTCGCGCGGCGCCCGGTTCGGTACCGTCGAGAAACCACTCGGTGTACCGGCGCTCGCGAGGTGTCAGCGCATCGGCATCGCTACCGGTCGCGCGATCAAGCGCCACGGAGACAAGGCCCGGCGGCGGATTCCATGCGGCCGCGTTGCGAGCCGACGAGGTGGCCGCCAGCACCTTGCCCACGATCGGCGCCGCGAGACTGCCGCCTGCCGCTCCGGGCGTGATCGTGCGCGGCGTGTCGAAGCCCAGCCATGCGCCGGCTACGAGATCCGGTGTCATGCCCACGAACCACACATCGGCGTTGTCGTTGCTGGTGCCGGTCTTGCCGGCGAGCGGCACGGACGCCGGCACGGCACGACGGGCGGAAAGCCCCGTCCCCCGCTCGACCGCGTCTCGCAACATGTCGCGCACGATAAAGGCCACACGCGGATCGATGGCCGCCGTCGGTGTGGCCGGGCTCACCGCGTGCACGACGCGCCCGGTGCGATCATCGACGCGATCGATGAACCGCGGCTCCACGGCCAGTCCACCATTGGCGAACATCGCGTACGCGGCGACAAAATCGAGCGGCTGTACCACACTCGCGCCCAGTGCGCTGGACGGAAACCGCGCGATGGGCGCACGCAGTCCGGCGCGCTGCGCCGTGGCCGCCACACTATCGAGCGAAACCTGCATCGCCAGTTGTACGGCCACCGGATTGCGCGACCGCGCGAGCGCTTCACGCATGGTGAGATCACCGAGGAAGACGCCATCGGCATTCGTGGGTGAGTACACCCGCCGCTCGGGCAACATGATCTGCAGCGCGGTATCGCCCACGTGTGCGTTGGCCGTGAGCCCCTGCGCGATCGCCGTCGCGTACACGAACGGCTTGAAGGCACTGCCGGGCTGTCGGTTGCCGTCGACCGCGCGATTGAACGACGACGACGCATAATCGCGCCCACCGACGAGCGCGCGAACGTCGCCCGTGTACTGGTCAATCACCACGACGGCCCCTTCGAGGCAGGCGCGCGGCGCAGTTGTCGACGACGCCGCACATGCCGGATGGCGGAAATCGGCGCGCGCCTCGGCCTCCGCGATGCCCGCGACGAGCGCGTCGCTGGCCACGCGCTGCGCCACCGGATCGATGGTCGTGTGAATACGGTAACCGCCCTGCGACACAGGCAGGCTCGCCCGCTGCGCCTGTACTCGCACCACGTCCACCACCCACGGCGCGTACACCACGCCCAGATCAGGCGCCGTGCGAACCGGCTCCCGCTGGGCGGTCGCGGCCTGCGCTGCCGAGATGAAGCCCTGATCCCGCATGAGCGCCAGCACCAGATTGCGACGCTCGCGATTGCGCGCTGGATTCCGCGACGGATCGTACTGCACGGGACTCTTGGGCATGGCCGCGAGCGACGCGGCCTCGGCGAGCGTCAACTCGGTCGCGGGTTTGCCGAAGTAGTGGCGCGAGGCGAGTTCGATGCCGTGCCATCCCCGCCCGAACGGGATCTGGTTGAGAAACGCCTCCAGTATTTGCCCCTTGCTGTACCGCTTCTCCATGTCGCGCGCCGCCTGCTGTTCACGCAGTTTGCGCCCGATCGATCGGTCGCGCCGGTCGATGATCTCGGGATGCATGTTGCCCACGAGCA
>JBBRFQ010000291.1:0-3964 GCA_038224035.1 Gemmatimonadales bacterium | reverse complement strand
ACATCCGGCGAGACAAACGCCAGGCCGCGCAGCGGAGTACGGCGCAGCTGTTGGCTGAGCGCGGTGTCGTGGAGCGCAGCGGCAAGCACCTGATTGCCCATGCTGTGAGCCGAGACGACGATGCGCTCGGCGCCGATTTCGCGAACGAGAGTTTCGACCGCGCGCGCGAGATCATTCGCGCTCCTCGCGGCGGCGACCGAATCCTGCCAATACGCGTGGGTAAAGAGTCGCTTGGAGGCGGGCCATGTCACGCCGATATCGTTGGCCGGCCAGGCAAATACCACCATCGGCCCACGAAATCCGCCGCGCCGCCGCATCTCCGCCGCCTCTTCCGTGGCCTCGTTGATCGAGGTAGCGTATCCGTGGACATGCAGCAGCAGCCCACGCTCCGGCCCGGCCTCACGCAGCGATCGCGTGAGCGACGCGAGGAAGTCGCCGGAGGCCAGCGGCGACGCGCCGAGCGACTTGACGTCGAGGCGTACTTCGAACGACACCTTGTCCTGGCGAAGCGGTGCCACGTGAAACGTGCGCACTCCGTACGAGAGATCAGCCCGCTCGTTCACCCAGGCATCGCCGCGCTGCGCACGATTGGTGATGTACCAGACGGTGTCAGCCGTGGCCATGGCTGGCGCTGCCAACAACTGCGCAGACAGCGACGGCGCACTCACCCCGGTTCGCGCGGCACCGAGGACAATGGTCGCAGCAGTCAACAGGGCGGTGAGAGCGAGAACACGCATTCCCCGTAGTACACCGTCCATCGTCGGAGGTCCCCCAGCGCTTGCGCGGTTATGCGATCGCGAAGTTCATCATCATGCCGTGGTCTTCATGCTCGAGGTTGTGACAGTGCATGAGAAACCGACCACGATGGCTATCGAACTTCGCGATCACCGACACCCGCTCGCCCGGATACACGAGCACGGTATCCTTCCACCCCTGCTCCCAGGGGAACAGCTGATTGCGTCCGCCCGTGCGAGCCTCTACACGGAAGTGCACCGCGTGCATGTGTACCGGATGTGGAAACGGTCCGTCGTTGATGAACACCCACCGTTCCGTTGCGCCGAAGGGTACCGTCTCGTCGATGCGGTCCATGTCGAAGTCGCGCCCGTTGATGCTGTGCATCATCATGGCGCTCCGGAAATGGAACTCCCGGGTGCGGGTCACCGCGGCCACGTCGATCGGCGGAATCGACGGGAATGTTGAGGGCACCGTCACCGCCTCGCGCACGGCGCGCGTGATCACGAACTCAAGCAGGTCAAACCCCGCGCCCTGCGGGATGACGGTGCCACCACCCATGCCACCGCCTCCACCCATGCCACCACCGCCCGTACCGCCGCCGCCCATACCACCGCCGCCCATACCACCGCCGCCCATACCGCCCATGCCGCCCATGCCGCGATAGGGTGCCTCAAACGGCAGCGATCGCAGCATCACACGCGTGCCTTCCGCGAGGCCGGAAAAGTCGAGCAGCAGATCGGCGCGCTCGCCGGTGGCGAGGTCCATATACGGCAGCGCCACCGGACGCCCGAGCAAGCCCCCGTCCGTTCCGATGAGCGTGAGCGGCCGTCCATTCGACAAACCGAGTCGGAAGATGCGTGCGTTCGCCGCACCAAGCACGCGCACGCGATACAGTGCGGAATCAATGTTTACGCTCGGCGTGCGCACGCCGTTGACGTACGACGCACTGCCAAGCAGTCCTTCCATCATGTCGTGACCCATGGTCACGTTGTACGAAATGCGTCCCTCGCGGTCGGGTCGCTTGTCCTGCAATATGATGCCCAGCTCGCGCGCGCCACCCGGCAGTTGCAGCGCCTCTTCGGCGGCATCCGTGATGATGAACAGGCCGGCCATACCCAAATGCACCTGCGCCGCGGTCCGCATGTGCGGATGCGAGTGATACCAGTAGGTGCCGGGACGTTCGTTGACCTCGAAATCGTAGCGATACTCGGCACCGGTATTGATCGCCAGACGCGGATGTCCGTCGTCCTTTTCGGGAGGGCGCAGGCCGTGCCAGTGGAGAATGGTTGGCTCGGCAAGTTGATTCTTGAGCACGACCGTGGCGCGTTCGCCAACGCGAGCGCGAATGGTTGGCGCGACCGGCCCGTCACCGAGCGAGAACACCGGGCACGACACGCCCGGCGCAATCTGGGCCGCGATGGAGCGTGCGGTGAGCGTGAGCGCGCGCGGCGAGACCGTGGGCGGAATGTAGAGCGGGCCGCCGACGACCGCGGATGGCGAAACGCGCCAAGCGGATGGAGAACTCAGGTCGCCGAGTCGGGCGGAGAGCGCAGCGCCGCCAGCCAAAGCCGCAGCGCGGAGGAAATCACGACGATCCATCAGGGACGCGCCTGCGGAAATTCCCGCGGTTGATCGGACTGGTTCTCACGCTGCGGCGTCGCAGGCTGCATTCCCTTAAAGATAGCGGAGTCTTGAAGACGAGGCCAACGGCTCAGCGCGCGCGGACCAACTCGTGCAGCGAACTGACTGCGTACCATCTGTCGGATCCACCGCGATGCCGAGCACGTAGGCGTCACCGATTTCGTACACGCGGAGCTCGCCCGACATGGTGGTACGGGCCAGCGGCGTTCCGTCGGCCGCAAAGACGATCCACTCGGCGTCGCCACCGATACGACGAGGCGTGCGACGCACCCACAGCTGATCTCGTGCGTCAACGATCATCTGGTCGTAGGCGGGAATCGTGGGCGGATACTCGACGCCCTCCCACATGCGCATGAGCGACTGCTGCATCGCCGTGTTCTGGCCTGCCGTGTCGAGGAACTTGAAGCGTTCGATATCGTCGCGTGTGGTGCGCAGATCGGTGTCGAGATAGCGCAGTATGGCGGCTGGCGTCCCGTCAGTGGTGAAGGACAGCACCGCGAAGCTGTCGGCCGTGCCGATGTAGGCGCGTTCGCGGGAGAAGGCGAGCACCGGTTCGCGACCGAGTGGATGGGGACCGGTGCCACCCTTGATCACCAACCGCTCCGACCCCGGAAACTCTCCGAGCGAAGCCCGATGTTTGCCGTTGGCATCGGCGAGCCAATACAGCGTTGTTCCACGTGCGCGACCCAGTGCCATCGTCTCGTGGCGCTCCCATCCCATGTGCAGGAAGAGTCCGTCACGGTTGCACGTGGTGCGATACGGTGTGTTCTCCTGCACGTACTCGAAGGTGAGTGATCGCGCGAGGCTCCCGTCGAACGCGAAGACCTGATACGGATCGCCACGAGTAATGTCGTGCACGAAGAGTGAATCGCTGCACTGCAGCAGGCCGGCAATGTACCGGAACTCTCCGGGGCCTTCGCCCTCGCGCCCGACGGTGCGCAGCAGCTCGCCGTTACCCGAGAAAAACCGAAGTGATGTAAGTCCACGGTCGGCGATCACGAGCTCGCCATTCGCCAGTCGTGCGACCCCTTCAGCGATGCCGATACGCGGATCGCCTGCGCTATCATTGCCGGAGATGTCAAGTGATGGTGTGGCGTTCACGGTCCACGTCGCGAGGTCGGTTGACGCGTTGTCAGCGGATCTGTTGCACGCGCTCAAAAGCAGCGCGGCGCCGAGCATGTAGCGCCTGTGGCGTGCCGTGGTGATCACCCCTGTGGCCCTCCCGCCAGGAGCGGCTCGAGTTCCGGTGCGCTGGCGCCGTTTTCCGTACAGACGGCGAGTTGTGTTTCGCCCGCGTGACACATCGACACGCCGGCGTAGCGACCCTGCTTGTCAACTACAAAAAAGCGCACGTTGAAGTTGGGTTCTCCGCGCGAGTTGAGCAGCCGCGCTTCCACCGTCTTGGCGCGAATTCGCTTGAGCGCTTCGAGTCCGGCATCCTTGGGATGCAAGCCGCGTCGCAGGTTTTCCACGATCAGATAGGACGACAGATTGTACAGATTCGCCTCGCCACGCCCGGTGCTGCCAGCCGCGCCGACATCGTTGTCCACGTAGAGACCGGCGCCGAGGATCGGTGAATCGCCGGCGC
>JBBRFQ010000290.1:0-3981 GCA_038224035.1 Gemmatimonadales bacterium | reverse complement strand
CGTGGGACGTCCGCGTGAAGCGAGCGTGTGCGCACCCGGACTCGTGAACACGTATTTGGTCCAGTAAATGCCGAGTGCCCCGTAGTTCACCACGCCGTACTGTCCGTCGGGCACAATGATGAGGTCCGGTGCCGGATTGTGCTCGAGCCAGTACTCCATGCCCTTGAGTCCGAGCTCTTCCTGCACCGTGGCAATGAACACGAAGTCACCCATGCTGGTGAACTTCGTCGCATTCATCACGCGCAGCGTGGCGAGCATGTTGGCGACCGACGCGGTGTTGTCACCGATGCCGGGTGCGTAGAGCGTATCGCCCACGCGCCGCACCCTGGTGTTGGTCTCCGGCGCAAAGACCACGTCCGTATGTGCGGCGATGGCGATAACGGGACCACCGCCAGTGCCTTTGCGCACACCCGTCACGTTGCCGATGGAGTCCACGGAGACACGCAGCCCTTCCTGTTCGAACACACGCTTCACGTACGCACCGCGCGCCTGTTCGAGTTTGGACTTGCCCGGGATTTCCGTGAGGCGAATCCATTCTTCCACCTGCTGCGGGAAGCGTTCCTCGAGCATGGTGAGCGCGGACTTCACGTCGGCGCGCTGCATGATGGCCGGGTCCCAGCTCGTGGGGTACGTCTGCGCGGAGGCGGGAGCGGCGGCCGCGAGCAGGGCAGCGGCGAGGAGCAGTTGAGTCAGACGCATGGGTGTGCGGAGCGAGTGGCGAGGAGGGATGAGATATCTGCAACATGCCACGGAGATCGGGGCCGAGGCCAGAGCTGTCGGAACCTGTCTGGTCGTCACGCAGTCGTGGCAAGGTCAATTTCAACCCGAAGAGCGCCGCCGGTCAGCCGCGCGCGTCGCACACAGGTATGCCGCGCTCGCGACTGGCGTAGTCGATGATGCCGCGATCACACGTGAGCCGCGACAGTCCTGACAGCTGCGCCTGCGCCATCAGCATGCGGTCAGCGGGATCGCCATGCACGGTGCCGGGAAGACGTGTGCTCTGCACCAGTGCCTCGCGCGTGAGCGATAACGGCTGCCGTCCGGGCGCGTTTGCGGCCGCGCGCTGCACCAGCGCTGTCGCCGAATCGGAAAGCGTCCCTTTCGCTGCTGCAAGTGTCCAGATCCAGACGTGCGTGTCGAGCAGCAACGCCGTCTCTCGAAACGGATCATCGCTTGCCTTCCGCGGCGATCATTGCTTATCCGCTGGAGGAGCCGATGCTGTCGGAGTGAGCGGATCGGTGATCCGTACCACGCGCGGCCACTTCGTCCATGAGCTCAAGACACGTTGCTTTCCCAACGCCGCCGTGACATGTACACGAACGACGTGCCTTCAATCAGCGGCAACGTCGACAGCGCTGTCGTGCGCGCGGGACGTTCGATGGCGGTGGGCATGGTTGACAATACGTACTATTTTTGGTACACTTTGGATGATGGTTTCAGAGCTCAAGCGAATCCACGCGTTCTTTTATCACTCCCCGACTGGCCGAGAGCCAGTCCGGGAGTGGCTGAAAGGTCTGACGGCCGCGGATAGAAAGATTATTGGCACCGACTTCACGTGATGAAAGGAGGACCACCATGAAAAAGCATGTGGGATCGAGCTTTGATAGCTGGCTGCAGGAAGAGGGCATCTACGAAGACGTCGTAGGCGCCGCGATCAAACGCGTTTTGTCGCGTCAGATTGCTGAGGCAATGGTCGAGAATAACATGACAAAAACGGAGATGGCCAGCCGGATGCACACCAGCCGCGCGGCACTCGATCGCCTGCTCGATCCAGAACAAGAGGCCGTGACGCTCAGCACCCTCAGAAAGGCCGCCCATGTCGTTGGCCGACAACTGCGCGTAGAGCTGGTGTAACCAAAACATGACCGACTCCAACAGCGCCCACAGTAGCCGTCCCATGGGAACCGCGCTCAAGCCGTGGCACCCGACACAAATCGGGCGCTACCGCATTGTCAGCCTGCTGGGCGAAGGCGGCATGGGCGTCGTCTACGAGGCCGAGCAGGACCAGCCGCGGCGCATGGTCGCGCTCAAGGTGGTGCGCGAGGATTTCGTGACCCCCGAACTCGTGCGACGGTTCGCGCTCGAATCGCAGGTGCTCGGCCGACTGCAGCATCCGGGCATCGCCCAGATCTTCGACGCCGGCACGTTCGAGGAAGAAGCAGCCACACTCCCGTACTTCGCGATGGAGTTGGTGAAGGGGCGTCCGCTCACCGACTACGCGAACGAGAAGTCGCTCGACCTGCGGCAGCGCCTCGCGCTTTTCTCGCGCGTATGCGACGCGGTGCAATACGCGCATCAGCAGGGCGTCATTCACCGCGACCTCAAGCCCGCCAACATTCTGGTGGACGACGGCGGACAGCCCAAGGTGCTCGACTTCGGCGTGGCGCGCCTCACCGACGCCGATGTGCAGGCCACTCGGCAGACGAGTGTGGGCGAAGTCATCGGTACGCTGCAGTACATGAGTCCCGAACAGGCGAACGCCGACAGCGCCGGCATCGATGGGCGCAGCGATGTGTACTCGCTCGGCGTGATCCTGTACGAACTCATGACGGGACGGCTGCCGTACGATCTGTCGCGCAAGCTCATTCACGAGGCCGCGCGCATCATCGTGCTCGAGGAGCCCGAGAAGCTGAGCTCCGTGAACCGGCAGTTGCGCGGCGATGTGGAAGTGATCGTGTCCAAAGCGCTCGAAAAAGAAAAGGACCAGCGCTACGGCTCGGCCGAAGCCATGGCCAGCGATGTGCGACGCTATCTCAATGACGAGCCCATCACCGCGCGCCCCGCCAGTGCGCTGTACCAACTTCGCAAGTTCGCGCGTCGCAATCGCGCGCTCGTGACCGGACTCGGTGTAGCCGCTGCCGTGCTTGTTGTTGGCACGGTGGTGAGCGTGTATCAGGCCGTGCGTGCGACGGCCGCCGAACAGCTGGCGCAGAAGCGACTTGAAGAGGCCGTGGGTCTGCGTGCGCTCGCCGACGGTCGACGCGCCGAAGCCGATTCCGCACTGCTCGTAGTCGACTCGGCCCGACAGATCGCCGACTCGGCGCGCGTTGCCGCTGATTCCGCACGCGTGGCAGCACTCGGTGAACAGGCGTTGGCCACGGCGAGCGCACGTCGTGCGACGGCGGAAGCCAACAAGGCCACGGCCGTGAATACGTTTTTGCAGGACATGCTCGCATCGTCCGATCCGTCCAACGCACTCGGCCAGGATCTCCGCGTGCGCGACGTGCTCGATCGCGCAGCCGCGCGCGTAGACAACAACGGCGATCTCGCACGTCAGCCTGAAGTGCGAGCCGGCATTGAGAACACGATCGGGCGAACGTACTACGCGCTCGGCCTGTACGAGCAATCCAAGACACACTTCGATTCCGCGTACGCCATTCGCCGGCGCGTGCTCGGCCCCACGAATCTGGCACTCGCCACCACCGCGGCCGACATCGCCCTCGCGCAGCAGGCGACGGGCGATTACGCGGCCGCCGAGCGCACGATTACCGAAGCGCTAGCCGTGATGCGGCGTACCCTGCCGCCCGACGACGACCAGATCACCGCTGCGCTCGCGACCCTTGCCGATACTCGCTACAAGGCGGCGGCGAACGCGGACGCGGAGCGACTGTACCGCGAGTCACTGCGACTCACACGACGTCGGCACGGCAACAGCGGACCGATCGTGGCCACGCGTCTCAACGCGCTCGGCAATTTCCTCGGGTTTACGGAGCGGGCAGCGGAGGGTGAAGCCCTGCTGCGAGAGGCACTCACGATGCGACAGGCGGCGCTTGGCGCGGTGCATCCGGAGGTGCTGGCCACAATGGTCTCGCTGGCGGATGTCACGCGGTCTCAGCGTCGCTTTCCGCAGTCGGAAGCCATGATGCGTGAGGCGTTACCCGTCGCGCGCACGCTGTATGGTACCTCGCACCCCATGCTTGCAAACGTGCAGAGCCGGTTGGGCTCTGTGCTGAACAACCAGGGCAAGAACGAGGAGGCCGA
>JBBRFQ010000289.1:0-4000 GCA_038224035.1 Gemmatimonadales bacterium | reverse complement strand
TGGGTGCAGGAGGCGTTGGCGGAGACCGGGCGTTTCATGATCGCCGACGGCGTCTGGGGGCCGAAGAGCACGGCGGCGCTCCGGGAGTTTCAGCAGGAGGTCAACCTGCCGGCGACCGGTGCGATCGATGCTGCCAGCATCATCAGTCTCGCGGAGCGAATGACCGCCGGCCGACCGACGGAACCGGTGGCGATGATCGTGGGCGGGCTGGCCGGTGCGCGTCGCTCCGTGCGTTCGGCGACCTTCCGCGTCAAGAACGTGTTCGACGCGTCCGCGCTGTACAAGAGTGTTGGATTGGAGGCATTGCCGGTGGCGGACCAGTTCAATCGCGAACTGACCGAGACACGGCCGGCGGTCGTACACCTCCAAGGCAGTTTCGACGAGGTCTCGTCGCTCGGCGGCGTCGTGATGACGCCGCGCGGTGCTCCGAGCGACCTGCACGCCGACGAGGCGCTCTCGCCGTCGATGTTTGGACGAGCCCTGCGCTCGATTCCGCGGCCGTATCGCCCGATCGTGGTGCTCGACCCACCGCGTGCGCGTTCGCGCACCGAAAGCATCCGCCAGTTGCTGCTGCGCAATGTGTTTGCGCACGAGCTCTTCCGCCTTGACTGTGCTCCCGCCGTCTTCGCGGCCGGCTTCGAAGATCCGGACGGTGGCCAAACGGTGCGCTCGTATCAGGTCTTCGCTGACGCGTGGCGCAATCGGCGTCCGGTCCTCGACGCGCTGCAACGACTGCGCTCTGATCGCGCACGACGCGCGCGCGACGAACGCGACCTCGCGACGCTGCTGTTCGACTCGCCGGCGCTGGTCAGCGTTCTCTATGCGTCCACACCCGCGCTTTCGTTCTTCGTGCGTCCGGGAAAACCCACCGAAAACCGTTCCACGAAGGATCCGGCATGAGCGCGCCGCTGCTGCGTATGCGCTCGCGTCGAGTCGCGGCGCTGTCCGACAAGCTCGATGCGCTGGCGCAGGATTTCGATCAGTGGGTCGCGAGAAGCGATGAGCACGCAGCGCTGGAAAAGCATCATACGCAGGTGCGCCGACTGGTGCGGCGACTCGATCGGCTGCGTGCGCTGCTCGACGAGGAAATCGCGGGACTCGGCGATACGCCCGATGCGCTCGGTGCAGCGCACGTGCTCGAGCGTGACGTGCTCTTTCTGCACAACATGTGGGAGTTCTATCGCGCCAAGCTCGGACAGCGCCACGTGCCATGGACCCGCCGATTTCTCGATCTCGCCGACGACTACGCCTGGGCGTGTCTGGAACCAGTGATCAAGGCTGCCGTGAACGCCGGGCATATCCTCGCGGCGGATGTTCGCGAGCCTCCGCTGGTGTACCTCAATGGGGACTGGTCGCCGTTCGCCGCGACGCGCGGCCTGGCGCTCATGGCCGAGGCCATCGATGTCACCGAGACGGAGCGCGAGTTGTTTCGTCGGGAAGTGAACGCGCTTCCGCTCAGCGTACTCGGTATTCCCTGGTACCAGCTCTCACACCTGCCTGACGTGCTAATCCTGGCGCACGAGGTCGGGCACGTGGTGGAAGACGATCTGAAGCTGACGCACGTTTTGCGCACCTCCCTCCGGACGGCGTTGGAGCAGGGTGGAGCGGCGACACGGCTCGACGCGTGGTCCAGCTGGATGGGCGAAGCGTTTGCCGATGTCTTTGGCACGGTTGCGGGCGGGCGAGGCTTCGCGTTCGCGATGCTCGATTTTGTGGCGCTCGATGTGAACACCGTGCGCACGGAGGTACGCGACGCGCAAGATTGGGGCGCGTATCCGACGATCGCGCTGCGGGCCGACCTGATGGTGGCGGCGCTCGCGGCGATGGAGGACCAGGACGGGGCGACGGAGGTCGCGGCGCGACGCGAGGCACTGCTCGGCGACGTGGACACGATGCCACTGTTCCGGCGCGACGCGGAACTCGTGGTGAAGGGCTGGCTCAGCACGCCATGGGCGGCGTTTGGCACGAAGACACTCCTGGAGGTGGCGCGCGTTCCGCGATCGCATTGGGCGGACGCGTTGCGCATCAGTCGGGCCGTCGTGAATCAGGAGGCGATCACCGCCAGCGACCCCCGTGTCCTGGTGAGCGCGTCCCGTATCGCGTTCGAGGACGCACCACTGACCTACCGCCTGCGTGACGTGGCACTCGACGCCGAGACCGGAGATTCTCAATCACGGCTGTTGCAACAGTTTGCACATTCACGCCAGAAGGGGACGCGAAGCGCCGCTGTCACGACCCGCGGCGCGACACTGATGCAGCAGCAACAACGAGACGATGCGGCGGCGCTGGCGATGATGGCACGGTGGCGTACACAGCGCTGACGCGCGCGTCCGCGACGCGAGCCCGTCGCTACAGCAAGTCGGGTCCCGCGATCGCACGACCCCGTGCAAACCGGTCCGGCGCCAACGCGGTCATGTCGAGGGTATGCGCGTGCCCGTCGATCACCAGTTCCGCCATCAATTGCCCGATCGCGAGGGCATGCATCACGCCGTGGCCGGAAGACCCGTTGGCCAGGAGCAAGTTCGGGACGTCGTGCGCGGGGCCGAAAATGAGATGGCGATCGGGCGACATTTCGTACAGTCCGGCCCAGCTCGAGGGTGCGTCGATGGCCACATCGCGCAGCGCGGGCAGCACGTCGATGGTGCGCGCGCGGATGTTGGCGAGCCACGACGGGTCTACGCTCGTGTCGAAGGGGTCGGTGCGCTCGGTATCGTTGGGCCAGAGCAACAGAATGCGATCGCCGCGCACGCGCAGGTGAAAGCCATCATCGGCCACGATCGTCATCGGCGTGTCGGCGGGCAGAGCGGTCGTGGGCAGCGTGATCGCGACCTGACGGCGACGCGGCGTCACCGGAACCATCACGCCCGCCATCGCACCGATGTGCGCCGCCCATGCACCGGCCGCGTTGATGACGCGAGCACACGCAATGCGCTCGGTCGGTGTGTGCACGGCCACGATGCGATCCCCGTTACGCTCGAGACCAGTGCATGGCGAGTCGAAGGAGATGCGCGCACCGTATCGTTCGGCACTGGCGAGCAGGCCGGTGAGCAGCGCCTTCGGGTTGATGTAGCCATCGCGCTGGGCAAAGACACCACCCAGAAACTGAGACGCGTCCACGGCCGGTGACAGGCGCGCGATGTCATCAGGGGAGACGACGTACCCGTCGGTGTAGCCGGCCTCGTGCTGCACGCGCTGCGCCTCACGCAACACTTCGAACGTGTCCCAGCGCCGCGCCATGAACAGATAGCCGACCGGCAAGTATTCCGGGTCCACACCGTGCACGTCGTGAAAGGTCTTGAGTTGCGCGAGGGCCAACAGCGAGAGCTGCACATTGATGGCCGTGCCGAACTGCGCGCGGAAGCCTCCGGTGGCGCGGCCCGTGCTGCCCGCGGCCGGCTGGGGGCTGCGCTCGAGCACCCGCACGGTACCGCCACGGCGCAAGGTGAGGTGCCAGGCGATGGCGGCCCCCATGATGCCGCCACCAATGATGACCGTGTCTGCGCTGGATGGAATCATGAGGGCAATCTGAGGGGCGGACGTCAGGACTCAAGTCGGCTGGCGCAGGAGTGTCCGGCAAGCCGCGGAATGTTTTTCTTGACAGACAGTGCCGGAGCGGTTAATATCGCGTCATGGGAGTTGTTCGGTCATGGGACTACGGCTCTTGCTGTGGTCCCATTTTCGTGTCTCCCATGCGCGTCAGCGGGGCGCGATTGCCCGCAGGAGACGGACGGTCGGTGCGTACGGAAATACCGATACCTCGGCAGTCAGTACAATTTCAGGAGTAGGTATGCGTACGACCGGTACAGTCAAGTGGTTCAACGACACGAAGGGCTTTGGCTTCATCACGCCTGAGAACGGCGGCAAGGATTGCTTCGTGCATCACTCGGCCATCCAGACGAGCGGCTTCCGTTCGCTGGCCGAAGGCGAGCGGGTTGAGTTCGACATCGTGCAGGGCCAGAAGGGCCCCGCCGCTGAGAACGTCACTAAGATCGGCTGAGTC
>JBBRFQ010000288.1:0-4054 GCA_038224035.1 Gemmatimonadales bacterium | reverse complement strand
CCCCCACCGTGTATGCCTCGAGTGTGGCTACTACGCGGGTGAGCAGCGAGTGGCCGCGCAGGAAGCGTAAGACTTGGCGCGCATCTGCGTGGACGCCATGGGGGGAGACTTTGCCCCCCAGGCCCCCGTGGCGGGCGCGCTCCTGGCGCTCGCGGAGCTGCCGGCCCCTCTCGAGATCCAACTCGTCGGCCAGACGGCCGCTATAGAAGCCCAGCTCACTGCGTTGTTCGCGGGTGAGCTGGCCTCGCTCACGCATGTCCGCGACCGGCTCATCGTCGTCGAGGCCCCGGACACGGTGTCGATGGTGGACAAGCCAGCCGCTGTGTTGCGCAGCAAGCCGAACAGCTCGATGTCCGTGGGATTGCGCCGCGTCGCCGAGGGACTGGCCGACGGGTTTGTATCGGCCGGCAATACGGGCGCCCAAATGGCCGCGTCCACGGTGCTGCTCAAGCTCCATGCGGGCCTCACGCGCCCCGCCATCGGCACGATTTTTCCCACGGCTGGGCAATCGGTGTTGGTGCTCGATTCGGGCGCCAATGTCGACTGTTCCGCGCTCGAGCTCGTGCAATTTGCGCGCATCGGCGCCACCTACGCGCAGGATCTGCTGGGACGCACCTCGCCCGCCGTCGGCCTGCTGTCAATTGGCGAAGAGCCGGAGAAGGGCAACGCGGTGGTGAAAGACGCGCATCAACGGCTGCTGCAGTCGGGGCTCAACTTCATCGGCAATGTCGAAGGACGTGACATCGCCACCGGCCAATGCGATCGCGGACCAATCGATGTCGTGGTTTGCGACGGGTTTGTCGGTAACGTGCTGCTCAAGTTCTACGAGGCGCTGGCGCCGACGCTCATTGGCATGGTCGCCGAATACGCTGGACTTGATCGCCGCGCATTGCGCAGTGGATTGCACAAGCTCGACGCCGATGAGTACGGCGGCGCGCCGCTGCTTGGCGTCAACGGCGTCAGTATTATTTCGCACGGCAAGAGCTCTCCCAGAGCCATCAAGAACGCGATTGGTGTAGCCCAGCGCGCGCACGAATCCGATATGACGGCGCACATTCGGCGTCGTTTGGCGGAGTCTGTCCCGTCACTCGGCATCGCGCCGCCTGGAACGGCCGCGTGAAGCGTCCGATTGCGTACATCTCCGGTACGGGATACGCCGTGCCGCGTCGCGCCGTCACCAACGATGACCTCGCCAGAAACGGTCTCGATACCGACGACGCGTGGATTCGTGACCGCACCGGGATCGGACAGCGGTACGTCTCGGATCCTGACGAAACGCTGACGGTGTTGTCCACGGCAGCGTCGCGCAAAGCGATGGCCGAGGCGGGCGTGCAGGCGGGCGAAATCGACGCCATCATTCTCGGTACGGCCACACCCGACCACCTGCTGCCGGCCACCGCGGTCGAAGTGCAGGCCGCACTCGGCGCGGGGCGCGCGATGGCCTTTGATCTGGGCGCCGCGTGCAGCGGATGGCTGTACAGCGCGCAAGTGGCCGAAGGATTGATTGCGACCGGCATGGCGAGCACGGTGCTGGTCATCGGCGCCGAAGTGCTCAGCACCATCATTGACTGGACTGATCGCAATACGTGCGTACTCTTTGGCGACGGCGCCGGCGCTACGATCATCCGGAGCGTGCGGACGTTGCCGCGCGGCGAGTCGCGCGAGCGCGGTATTCTGTCGAGCTACGCGCGCAGCGACGGCAATCTGTACGACTTGCTCTGGCGACCCGCTGGTGGTGTCGCCGAACCGTTCAGCGAGAAAGTGTACGCCGAACGCCGTCAATATGTTCGCATGGAAGGGCGCGAAGTGTTCAAACACGCCGTTCGCTCCATGGCCGACGCCACCGATCGCGCGCTCGACATGGCCAAGCTGACGCCGGCCGATATCGACCTCGTCATTCCGCATCAGGCAAATATGCGCATCATCGAAGCCACCGCGAAACATGCGGGCATCGACATGTCGCGTTTCTTCGTGAACGTTGATCGATTTGGCAACACCTCCGCCGCTTCCATTCCCATCGCGTTGGCCGACGCGAAGGCGCAAGGCCGCGTGCCTGACGGCTCGCTCGTGCTCTTTGCAGCCTTCGGTGCCGGCTTCACCTGGGGATCGCTGGTCGTGCGCTTCTAAGCGCACGCGCCAACGCCTTCTGCACGATCAGGAGTTGCACTGCTATGGATATTGTACTGTTGTTGCCCGGACAGGGCTCGCAGAAGGTCGGCATGGGACGCGAGTTGTATGACGCGTCACCGGCGGCACGCGCCGCGTTTGAAACCGTCGACGCCGCAACCGGCGTCTCGATCTCCGCATTGGCGTTTGAGGGACCATCCGACGAGCTCACGCGCACGCACAACGCGCAGCCTGCGTTGCTCGCGCACAGCGCCGCCGCCTGGGCCATGGTGAGCGAGGCGCTCACACCACACGTGCGCGCGGCCGCCGGTCACTCGCTCGGTGAGTTCTCGGCGTATTACGTGGCCGGCGCGCTTGATCTGTCCGACGCCGCTCGCATTGTCCGCCGCCGAGGACAGCTCATGTATCAAACCGGCCGGTCTCGCGAGGGAGGCATGGCCGCGATCATCGGCGAACTTTCAGTGCCGATCGAAACCATCTGCGAGCAAGCTACCAGCGAAGCGGGTTTGGTGGTGCCGGCGAACTACAACAGCCCGGAGCAGGTGGTCGTCTCGGGCGAGAAACTCGGCGTGGAACGTGCCGGCGAACTGGCGAAAGCGGCCGGTGCGCGTCGTGTGCTGTCGTTGCCCGTGAGTGGTGCGTTTCACTCACCGCTGATGGCGCCCGCGGCCGATGGCCTTGAGGCGGCGCTCGAAGCGGCGCACCTGCGCGATCCGCGCGTGCCGGTCTTTGCGAATGTCGATGGCTCGGCCATCACGCGCGCGTCGTCTGCCCGTCCGCTGCTGGTGCAGCAACTCACCGCGCCGGTGCACTGGACCCTCGTGATGCGCAACCTGGTGCACGCGCACCCCGAGGCGCTGTACGTGGAGCTCGGTACCGGCAGCGTATTGTCGGGACTCGCGCGCCGCATCGCGCCCGATGTCCGGACGATGACGGCCGGCACACTGGCCGACATCGAGAAGCTGCTTGAACTCGCGCATTCCGAGAGGACGTCGCATGCGCATTGACCTCACCGGCAAGGTCGCGCTGGTGACCGGTTCCACGCGCGGCATTGGCCGAGCGGTGTCCGAGATGCTGGCGGCGGCCGGTGCGTCCGTCGCCGTCACTGGTCGCGATCAGGATCGCGCGAAGGCCGCAGCGAGCGAGATGGCCACCGCCCATGGTGTCACCGCACGCGGCTATGCCTGTGATGTGGGCGAGATCGCGCAGTGCGCGTCGCTGGTGGAGAGCGTGGAGCGCGATTTCGGGCAGCTTGACATTCTCGTCAACAACGCCGGCCTCACGCGCGACAACCTCATCATGCGACTCAAAGATGAGGATTGGGATCTCGTGATCAACGCGAACCTGCGTGGCGCGTTTGCCACCTGTCGTGCCGCGAGCCGTGGCATGATGAAGCGGCGCAGCGGCCGGATCATCAATCTGGCCAGCGTGGTCGCGCTCATCGGCAACAAGGGGCAGACGAACTATGCGGCCAGCAAGGCCGGACTGATCGGCCTCACGAAGTCGCTGGCCCGCGAACTCGGTTCCCGCGGCGTGCTCGCCAACGTCGTGGCACCGGGTTACATCGACACGGACATGACGGCGGCGATGCCGGCCGCCGCCAGAACGGCGTTGTCGGCGAGCATTCCGCTGGAACGACTTGGCACGCCCGCCGATATCGCCGGTATGGTCACGTTTTTGGCGTCGGAGTACGCGTCGTATATCACGGGGCAGGTCTTCGTGGTCGACGGCGGCCTCGCAATGTAGCACCCTGTTGCACCTCCCTCGGACGCGCGTTCGAGACTAACTTTCCGCGTTCACCATTCCAGTCACATACACGAGGAACCGTTCCCATGGCGGAGCACGAAGCGAAGATCAAGGACATCATCCAGAAGGAACTCGGCGTTGAGCTCGAGAAGCTCACCCCCGAAGCGAGCTTCATCGAAGA
>JBBRFQ010000287.1:0-4093 GCA_038224035.1 Gemmatimonadales bacterium | reverse complement strand
GCGACACGCTCGAAGATCCGGGCGCGGTGCGAGCACGTGTTCCACGTCATCAAGAACCTGTGGGGCTTCACGAAGGTGCGGTATCGTGGACTCGCGAAGAATACCGTGCGCGTGTACGCCGCGTTCGCCCTCGCGAACCTGTATCAGGTGCGCCATACACTGCGTCCGCAGAGCACGTAGTGTCGGCGCGAACCGCGCCGACGGGGCAAAATGCCCCCATCGCGGCGCAAAAGCGCCGCAGGGACACTGAATATTGGCGGAATCTCGACTAATTCTCTGCAGTCCGAGCAAATTCAGCGCCGCGCACGCTGCGCGCGCTACCTGTGCAGAGCTTCCCAAGCGCGGATGCCGACCTGTTCGTGATCGCCTCAACTCTGATGTTTCTCGCACGCTTCGTCGCCACTCTCAGGACTCTGCATGTCGCAACGCCGACCGCTCGTACTCCTCAGCGCAATCGTCGCGCTAACCGCCGCACCTGAACTGCTGCACGCGCAGCGGCTGAGTACCATGGCTGGCCGCTCTACGGTGTACACGTCCAGTGTCGTCGTGGCCACGAGTCAGCCACTCGCGTCGGCGGCCGGGCTCGAAATCCTGCGTCGCGGTGGGAACGCCATCGACGCCGCTGTTGCAGCGGCTGCCGTGTTGAGTGTGACTGAGCCACACATGACCGGCATCGGTGGCGACATGTTCGCCATCGTGTGGCTGGCCAAGGAGCAGAAACTGGTCGCCCTCAACGCGAGCGGACGCGCCGGTTCGCTGATGACGCGCGCCACCCTGCAGACCCGCGGTTTCCGCGCTGGCTCGCAACAGGGCGTCATGTCGGTCACGGTGCCTGGCGCACTGGCCGGATGGGACACGCTGGTGCGCACGCATGGGAAGCGCACGCTGGCGCAGGTGCTGCAACCGGCCATTGCTTACGCGCGTGACGGCTTCCCGGTGTCGCCGATCATCGCCGCGCAGTGGGCCGATGAGACGGCGTTCCTTCAGCGTGACTCGGCGGCTGCTGCCACGTTCTTGCCTGGTGGGCGCGCGCCCAAGGCGGGCGAGTGGTTCCGGAATCCCGACTACGCGCTTACGCTCGAGACCATCGCCGACAGTGGTATTCGCACGTTCTATGGCGGCTCCATCGGCCAACGCATGGTATCGCGTATCGCGGCGTTGAACGGCTTCGTCACCCTTGATGACTTGCGTAAGAATGCACCCGATTGGGTGACGCCAATCTCCGTACTGTTCAAGGGTTATCGGGTGTGGGAGCTGCCGCCGAACAATCAGGGCATCGCTGCGCTCGAGATGCTGCGCATTCTCGAACCGTACGATCTGAAAGCGATGGGGTACAACTCGCCTGCGTATCTGCATCACCTCATCGAAGCGAAGAAGCTCGCGTATGCCGACCTTGATCGTTTCGTCGGTGACGCCGATCATCTCGACATGCCCGCTTCGCAGATGCTGACCGATGCGTTCATCGCCGAGCGTCGTAGTCATATCGATGCCAACCGCGCGCAGGAGCGCGTCGATCCGGGCCCGCTACGCACGAAGAGCGAAACGGTGTATCTCACCGTTGCGGACGCCGAGGGGAACATGGTGTCGTTCATCAATTCCAACTACGACTCTTTCGGATCAGGGATCGTGGTGCCGGGCTTGGGCTTCGCACTGCACAACCGCGGCGCCGGTTTCACGCTCACTGAGGGGCTGCCGAATACGGCGGCCCCGGGCAAGCGCCCGTTTCATACGCTGATCCCCGGCTTCGTGACGCAGACCGTGAACGGGCGTGAGCAGGCCTACATGAGTTTCGGGTTGATGGGTGGTGGT
Source organism: Gemmatimonadales bacterium (assembly GCA_038224035.1). Lineage (GTDB taxonomy): Bacteria > Gemmatimonadota > Gemmatimonadetes > Gemmatimonadales > Gemmatimonadaceae > JAABRT01. The sequence goes on along the minus strand of JBBRFQ010000287.1, from coordinate 2,284 downwards.
GTGCAGGCGCAGGGACACGTGCAGTTCCTGCTCAATTACTTCGTGTTCGGCATGGACCTGCAGGCGGCCATCGATGCTCCGAGGTTCCGTCACTACGATCGACTGCGCGTGGCACTCGAGCCGCCGTTCGGCGATGGCGTGCGCCATGCGCTCGCCGCGATGGGGCACGTGCTGATCGAGCAACCCACGGTCGCCTTTGGTGGGGCGCAGGCGATCGTGCGATTGGCAAAGGGATGGGCGGCGGGAAGTGATCCACGGAAGGATGGGATGGCGGTGGGCTACTAATGTCAGTGATCAGAACTCTGATCTCTGATGGCCTATAGTGTTCAGACGCCAGCAACTACAGCGCACAGTTTCGAGCGGGTTTCCGGGAGCTGACGATTCTCGAGGCCGGCGCGAGCAGGCAATCCTTCGGCGGCGTCAGCTGGTGGTGCACGCCGCCTCACCATCGCACGGCACCACCTAATAGCTCGGTACTGAGCACTATCGTTGCTGACTTCCGAACACTGCAAGCCGTCTGAAAACAGAGCTCTGAGGACTGTTTTCTGCCCCCCCCCGCGCGACGCCTCATCGCTCCCCTCAAGCGCTTGAGGCTACAACGCAACCGGTTGCCGCTTCCGACAGGTGGTGCGGTCGTGCGCCGACAGCGCTCCCGCCCGACGCAGCACCAATGTCTCGTTTAGCGTGAACAGCTTCCATCGTACGATCGACGGTGCTGGAAGCCCGGTGGGCGCGAGATCACGAAGGGGCACATCACCGGGCCACGTATTGTGTGACGCCGTCGTGATCATCGCCAACACCAGATGGCGTGAGCTGTCGTTGAACGCCGCCGCAGAACAGACCAATGCCGGCCGCCGCTTCGTGGCGTCGCGGTCGGAGAACGGAAACGGGACGATGACCACGTCGCCCGGGCTATAGGTCGGCATACGCGGCCTCGTCGCCTGCGGACTCCCATTCCGGCGCCAGCGTGGCCTCGAGCTCCTGCAGCTCGGGGTCGGCCGGCAGGGCGCGTCGTACGCGCACGCCGTCGCGCTGGATGATGAACTCGATGCGGTCGCCGGCGCCGAGGTTCAGCGCTTCGCGCACGGCGCGCGGGATGGTGGCCTGATACTTGGACGTGAGCGTGGACACGGGCATGGCACTCCTCCGCAATACGTAGTGATAGTAATACGTATTACGGTAATGGCTATGGGAATCGCGGGCAAGCAAGGGAGCGGCCATGATAGGGCGTGCGGAGATGCCGGCCGTCATCGTTTCAACGCGGGAGGTATCGTGGCAACGCGCGTCGCGGGACCAGCGCAATTCAGACGTCAGTAAACAGAACTCTGATGTCTGATGGCTTATGGTGTTCAGACGCCAGCAACTACAGTGCACGGTTTTGAGCGGGTTTCCGGGAGCTGACGATTCTCGAGGCCGGCGCAAGCAGGCAGTCCTTCGGCGGCGTCAGCCGGTGGTGAACGCCGCCTCACTATCGCACGGCACCACCAAATACCTCGGTACTCAGCGCTATCGTTGCTGAATTCCGAACACTATGAGCCGTCTGAATGTAGAGTTCTGAGGACAGTCCTCTGACTCCTGACGAATCTGCAATGCTTTGTCGTCATCGCCTCTGCGTTTGGCCGGTTCGTCCTGCACTTACGCGTTCGCGCGCAGACGCTGCAGTTCCTCGAGCACCTGAATATCGGCGATGTCCTGCAATCGCCCGGTGCGCTTGGACTCGATCAAGCCCGGTATCGAGACCGTCGGCACGTCGACACCGTCCACGCTGAACACGGCTAAACCGCGCTCGGCATCAGTCCATTGGAGATTCCAGGCACGCGTCAGGATGTCCACGTTCGGGGTGTCGCCGATCATGGTTACACCGCGCGATACGACGTCGGCCGGTGTGAATTCCGCCGCTACTCCGTACGGGAGCTGCGCCAGCGCCCGCAGCACACGCTCGGCATTCTCGAGGGTCGGGTCGATCAGAATGTCGATGTCACGCGTGGCCCGCGTTGTTCCCCAGAGCTGCATCGCGATCGCACCGACCACGACATACCGCGCGTGCTCGGCGTTCAAAAGCTGGCACACTTGCGCGATGCGGCTCGGTAAACGCGTCATCGCGCCGAAACACCGCCCGCGCGCCGCCAAGCCAGGAACTCGTCGAACGTGGCGAATGTGTGCGGCTCAGTGACCTGCTCCTCGAGCAAGAGCGTGTCCTCCGCTGCCCGTACGCGCGCCTCAGCGGTGAGCGCCAAATCCCGTTGCAATTGTGCGCGTCTCGAACTGCCGAGGTCTGCGTGCG
>JBBRFQ010000286.1:0-4125 GCA_038224035.1 Gemmatimonadales bacterium | reverse complement strand
CGTACCGTGAGGTTGAGCCCGCAGAATGGGCAATAGGTCAGCGACCGGCCGCTGGGCAGCGAACCACCGCAGAAATGGCAGTTGCAGCGCGTGTCCGTGTGCTCAACGCGGGCGGGCTCGGCCGACGCGGCGCTCTCGCCTGTTGCACTCGCCGCGGCGTACGCGCCGCTGGTGCGTTCGGCGCCCAGGATGAAGGCCGGATTGCGCAGCGTCAAGGTGCCGCCGGCATAGGTCCGCACGATAGACACCGTGGGTGACGGCATCTGCAGCGCGCGACGACAGGCCTGCTGCAACTCGGGATCGGCGGTGAGATAACCGCGCTCTCCCGCCAGCAGGCGCAGAATGGTCAGCTCATACCCGTCCGGGCCATTGCTGGCCATTTCGCGACGCGCCTCAGGGAACGGCGCCAGTCGCTCCTCGAGATCCGACAGCGTGAAGCCGTGCTCGAGGAGGTGCGGATAGGTGGCGCGCACCGTGCGCGCAACGCGGAACGCGAGGCGGTCGAGGTCGTCCATGACGGTGTGTGGACGCGTGAGGTCAGCGTCCGTCGGACGTGGCCATCTTGGCGTCGATATCGTTGCCGACGAGGTCACGATTGTGTCCGCCGATCTGGTCGACGAGCCGCTCGTAGATGACCTTGTCGTTCTGCTGCGCATCCTTCCAACCGTAACCGTAGCCGATGGCTACGCCAATCGCGAGGATGAAAAGGATCTTGAACATGGTCGATGCGGGGTGGACGGGCGACGGTGCACTGCCGGGATTCCTTCCACTGTCGACGCCTGACGCGGTAGCGGCGTCACGTCGGAACGCGCCGCGATCGTTACAGCGGGGGCGCGGGCTTAAAGGCCTCGGCGCTCGGGAACGGGTCCGGTGCCCCCGTGCTGCCGGGCTTCTGCGTGCTCACCCAGAGATCAAACTCCGAACTGACGAGCGCCCCGCTCGACCCGTCCTTTTGCGCCGCCGCGCGGGTCGCGAGGTGGTTGGCATACTCGTTCTGCGCGTGTCCAGCGTGCCCTCGCACCCATCGCCATTCTACCTCATGGCTGCGCAGGGCTGCCACGGCCGCCTGCCAGAGCTCGACGTTCTCCACCGCACCGGCCTTGCGTTTCCACCCGCGGGCGCGCCAGCCACGCACCCATTCGGTCATACCATCCACGATGTAGCGCGAATCGGTGGTGAACCGGATGCTGAGGGTGTTGCCCTTGCGCGAGATCGCATCGAACGTGTCGATGACCGAGCGCAGCGCCATGCGATTGTTGGTGGTGTTCGGTTCGGAGAGCCAGAGATCGAAGCGACGCACGTCGCCGTCGCGTCCGAGATACTCCACGAGCGCACCGGCCCCGCCCGGTGTGTCGCCGGACTGGCCGTTGCCGAGGCACGACTCGTCGGCATAAATGGCGACGAGCGGAAACCGCGCACTCACTTCACGGCCTCCAGCGCGTCCAGTTCATCCAGCTGAAACACCAGGCGGTCACCCGTGGTGGGGTGGCGCGTGATCAACTGCTCGCGACTGCCTTGAAACGCGATGCGCTCGGGGAAGACCACGTATTCATGTTGACCACGGCGCACAACCACACGGTGGCCGCGTTCAATGGCACGCTCAAGGATGTCGTACTGCGCAACGGAAAGTCGGGGCATGTGTGTGAGGTGAGTTTAGCGGCCCCACGCCGAACAGACGGCTTCGAGCACATCGGCGGCGATTTGTACCTCAGCCTCGTCGATCCACTCTTCGGCCGCGTGTGCGCGTGCGATATCGCCCGGTCCGAAACAAACGGCCGGGATACCGGCCGCCGTCAACAACGCCGCGTCAGTCCAGCAGGAGAGCCCGTCGATGGGCGACGCGTGTCCCTGCGCCTCGAGCGCGCGCGCGATTTCGCGAACGATCGGCGCATCCACGGCGACGTCGTTGGGCGGTTGCACGGTGTGCATCGTGACGTCCGCACGAAATGACGCGTGGGTGCGTGCGATGAATGTGCACAGCGCTTCGAGTTCGCGCTGCACGGCTTCTGCAGACTCTCCCGGCACCGTGCGACGTTCGAGTTGCAAATGACAGTGATCAGGATAGGTGGACCAACCGGTGCCACCGCTGATCATGGAGGCGTGCATGGAGGCGTGGCCGAGCAGATCGTGCGTGCGGGTGCGCAGCACGTCGTGTTCGTATCGCACCATCGCGCTCAGCAACAGCCCCGCATGGGCAATCGCATCCACCCCAACCCCAGGGCAGCTGCCATGCGCCGCACGACCATGCACAATCACATCGAACCAGGCGAACCCTTTGTGCGCCGGACAAATCGACAGGCGCGTCGGTTCGGTGACGATGGCCCCCGTAGCGCGCAGATCCCGTGCGAGCAGCGCGGCGGTGCCGATGCTGCGGTACTCCTCGTCGCACACCGCCGTGATGATGATTTCACTCGCCAGTGCACCGCGCGCGGCGGCGCGTGCAGCCGCTACACACATCGCGGCGACACCACCCTTCATGTCATTGGAGCCGCGACCGTACAACCGTCCATTCGTGCGAGTGGGCTCGAACGGTGCGTGCGTCATACCCTCGGTGCCGACCACGTCGAGATGCCCGTTGAGAATCAGCGGCGAGCGTCCCGTCGGGCCGATACGTGCAATCACATTCGGCCGCCCGGGTGCCACTTCGTCGAGCGACACCGCAAATCCCCAGCCGGAAAGAATCTCGGCGAGTCGCTGCGCCACGGCGCTCTCGCCCGGCCCAAACGGGACAAGTTCAGGATTGCGCGAGTCAATAGCGACCAGCGCTTCCGTGAGTGCGATAGCGTCGAGAGGGAAGCGCGAGGACATGCGGTGGATGATAGCGTGTGCGCGTGCGTCGCGGGTGCACGATGGAGGGAAACGGTTTCTGGTTCACGGTTGCCGCCCATTACGCCCTCTACGTGTACCGTGGCGATCGCGCCTTCAGTGGACGGTTTGGGTCAACGGTTCACGGTTTTCAGTTGCCACCGTGCACTATTCACCGGAAACCCGCACCGTCAACGGAGAGCGCGGTCCTGACGGCCCGGACCAAGGCCAGTAAATGCCGGATACCGCCTACCGCAACTGCATGACATCGACGCCGTGCTGCGCGATACGAAACGGCAGCGGCTCACCGAGCCCGTCGATCGCCGCAGCGACGTCGTGCACACGGTCACGGGCCGCGATCACCAGCACGCAGCCACCACCCGATGCGCCCAAGGGCTTGGCGCCGAGTGCGCCGGCGGCGAGCGCACGTGTGATCAGCTTATCAATGCGCGGCGTGGCGATAGCGGGATGCAAGGATCGTTGATGCACCCAATGTTCACCGACGAGTGCACCGAGTGATTCGAGATCGCCGTGCGTGAGTGATGTCGCCATCAGCCGCGCGAGTGCGGCCATACGATCCAGCGCGAACACGACCGCTGGCGTGCGCGCGAGATACGCATCGAGTACGGCTTGGATCGTCTCGCCGGAGATGCGCGATTCACCGGTGAAGCGCACCAGACAGCGGTGCTCCAGCGCCGCGCACGTTGGCGCGCTGAGCGCGATGGTATCGACGATGACGCGGTCGCCGAACGTGAGCGCGAGCGCGCCCCCGAACGCGGCGGCGTAGTGATCCTGTCGCCCGCCCACGATCCCCATGTCTTCCACCTCGATCTCGCGACTGCGTTCCGCAAGCTGCGCGGGGCTGACGGCGTCCCCCCTCCAGGCTGCGAGCGCGGCCGACAGCGCCACGCCGGCAGCGGACGAACCGCCGAGGCCGGCACCGACCGGAAAATCGCTGTCCAGCGATGCGTGCAGAGTCTCAGCGCCGGCGCGGCGAAGCGCGGCCTGCACGATGGGTGGCATTGGCGCGGCGTCTGCCGCACGCCGCGTCAGGGTGACCCGAGCGCGTCGCTCAATGGCGACGGCGCAGACGAAACCGCCTCGCTCAGCGGGGTAGGGCGGGACGTCAGTCCAGCCACCCCCGAAGTCGAGGCGGGTCGGGGCGCTTGCGGAAAGCGCCGGCGTGCGTGTCACTGCGTCTACTTCTTCTTTGCTGCCTTCTTGGCCGGAGGAGCCTTGGCAGCGGTCTTGACGGCCTTCGGAGGTGCCTTGGCCGGGGCCTTTGCGGGCGCCTTGGCAGCCGCCTTGGGCGGAGCCTTG
>JBBRFQ010000285.1:0-4143 GCA_038224035.1 Gemmatimonadales bacterium | reverse complement strand
GCCCTGCACGTTGGGCATCACATAAAACAGCGCGCCATCGGCCTCGCCCGAGTCGTAGAGCGGCAAAATGTGCGGATGACTGAGCTTGGCGGCAAGCTGAATCTCGCGCAAAAAGCGCTCGCGTCCCACCGAGGCCGCGACGTCGTCGCGCAGGACCTTCAGGGCCACGCGGCGATCGTGTTTGAGGTCGTGCGCGAGGTACACGGTGGCCATGCCGCCCTGCCCGAGTTCGCGCTCGACGCGGTAGCTACTGCTGATGGCGGCGGCGATGCGTTCAGTCGTTGTCATTACGCATTCGGGACCGTGAGAACTCAGCGGCTCGGCACAGCGACGCTCACCACTTCCAGACCTTCGATGCCGCTGAAATCATCCGGATTGCACGTGTACACCGGCAATGCGTTCGCGAGTGCGGTGGCGGCAATCATGGCGTCATACGAGCGTGCAGTCGTTTTGCGCCCCGACTGCCGCAGCGACGCCGCCACGCGACCGAAGGCACGTGCCGCACTGGCGTCGAACGGTAACGCGTCGAAGTCTGCTTCGGCTTGTTGCAGATGCGCCTGTCGCGCCGCGCGTTCCTGATCCGACGTCGCGACCAACGGCCCCACGGTGAGCTCGGCCAACGTAATCGCCGTGATCAACGGCTCATCCGGAAGCGCCGTGGGATCATCCAGTCGGCTGAGCATGATCACCGTGTTGGTGTCGAGGATCCCTCGTTCGTGGCGCACGCGCGTGATCACAGCGACGCATCCATCACATGATCGAGATCAGCACGAAACTGCAGCGCGTCCACCGGAGGCAGCCGTTGCCACCGTCGCAGCAGCGTGGCCGCCGTGAGACCGCGGCCGGCGATCGGGCGTAATTCGGCGATGGGATGGCCATCCATCGTGACGGTCAGCGTTTCGCCGCTGGCCACGCGCTGCAGCACCCGCCCCCCGCTATTGCGGAGGTCACGCACGGAGACGTTGTCCATATTTTAATGTATCACGGGTGAGACGGTTGAGCAAGATCGTTAGGTGCGGTACACGGTGACGAGCAGACCGAGGGATCTGCTCATCGTCGCTCACTTCGCCGCTCCCGTCTGCGCGACTTTCCGCTTGAACGACTCGAGCCAATGCTGGATCACCACCATGCGAACCCCGGCCAGCGTCACGGGCACCGTCACGGCAATGCGCCCGCTCGTGCGATCCACATCCCACCCTTGCCCGATCTCCTTGCCGCTCATGATCGTCCGCACGGGGCCCACCGTGAACTCCGCGCCCGGCGGGACCGCCACCGCCTGCACTTCAGTTTGGTCGCCATTGCTGAAATACAGCGTGCGCCCATCGCCTGACCATCGCGGCAGATGCGCGCCGGTTATGGTCACGTTCCACTTGCCCGTCGGGCGACACCGTGGCTTCGAATTCACCCCAAACGGCGGAGAGGTAGATGCGCGGCTTGCCGCCAGTCACCGGGTTCAAGAGCCCCGTGATACCGCCCCCGAGGGCGCCGCCCAACGTGCGAGGCGCCGAATTATTCGAGAACACGAGCGTCGTCTCGTTGGGCCACGCGGTGGCATGCTGATCGTTGGGCATCCGCGGCATGAGCACCGGTGGCTGGCTGCCGTCCACCGGTTGCACCGCCATGTCCTCGGCGTCCGTCGTCGGCCCTTCCATCGTGAACGCGAGCCGTGTGCCGTCTGGTGACCACATCGGCGAACGTCCGCCGCCCTCGAGCGTGAATCGGGTCAGCGTGCCGCGTGCAAAGTCGAACAACGCCGTGTGCCGATTGGTGCCTCGCGCCGAGCCGACCGTCAACGCGAGCTGTCTGCCGTCGGGCGAGAAGCGAACGTAGCTCAGCGTCTTGGGCGCGAGCGGGAGCGTGTCGATCCTGCCAGATGGATCGCGTACCGCGATGCGCGACTCCGGCTCCGCACCGGCGCGATAGACGAGCGTGCCGCTCGCCGAGATGGCGAACGGAGTGACTCGGCCGTTCGCCTGCACGTCGAGGACGACTGGAATCGGCGTTCCCTCGACCGCCCGTTTGGCAGGGTCGAAGCGAATCGCGTACAACCCCGAGAGGATCGAGCCGTACACGATGTGTCCTGTTTCGAGGTACTGCCCCTCCCACGCGTCGTTGAGCAGCAGGACTGCCGTGTCGGCCTTGAAGTCGTAGTAGTACAGCTTGGAGCCGCTCTGTTCGTTCGCGTACAGCACGCCGCGGCCGTCGGGCATGAGGTGCGGCGACGCGCCGCCCTGCGTCTTCGGGAGCGCGCGCAACACGCCGCTCGGCAAGAGTATGTCGAGGTGTCCACCCGTCTCGAACGCCTTCGTGCCATCCGCGCCCCAGGTGACGCGCCACTCTCGGTGTTCGGGAGCATGCGGTACTCACGCTGCCCCACGTCCCGCAGGGCGATGCCCTCGTTGGTGGAGAACGCGAAGCGTGTGCCGTCGTACGAGATCGCGAGCACGTCAAGCTTCGGGTTCGCATTCGGCACCTCGAGCGTGAGTTGCACCGCCGGCGCACTCGATTCGGCGGCGCCCCGTCGCTGCGAGCGCCGTCATCACCGCCGCTTCCACCTGCGTGGGCACGGTGTCGCGTGTCGTGCGGATCGGCGACGGCCGGTCGGTGAGCACGCGCGCGACGATCGCCTGCACGGTGCTGCCCGTGAACGGCGGATTACCCGTGAGCATCTCGTACGTCACCGCACCGAGCGCGTACACGTCGGTGCGCGCGTCGATGGCGCGCTCTCCCATCGCCTGCTCGGGGCTCATGTACTGCGGCGTGCCGAGGCTCAGGCCCGTTTGCGTCATGCGCTGACCGCCCGCGCTTTGCACGGCCAATGCGATGCCGAAATCGGCGACTATCGCGCTGCCGTAATGCAGGAGAATGATCTCCGGCTTGATGTCGCGATGAATGACGTTCTAATGACGTTCTGCCGATGCGCGTAGTCGAGCGCGCTCGCCACTTCGCGCGCGATGCGCACCGCGTCGGCGATTGGCAGTTGGCGTTCGCGCTCCAATCGCGCGCGCAACGTTTCGCCGGTCACGAGCGGCATCACGTAGTACAGCAAGCCGTCGGCCTCACCGCTGTCGAGCAGCGGCAGAATGTGCGGATGCTACAAGCGCGCTGTGGTGCGTATTTCGGTCAGGAACCGCTCGCCGCCCAGCGCTGCGCCCAAGTCGGGATGCAGCACTTTGATGGCGACATCGCGCTCGTGCTTGAGGTCGTGCGCGAGGTACACCGTGGCCATACCGCCGGCGCCGAGCTCGCGTTGCACCGCGTACCGTCCGGCGAGGGCGGCAGCGAGGCGTTCAGTTCGTCCGGGAGCGCCGTCGGAGCATGCAAGCGGCTGAGCATGATAACGGTGTTGGTGTCGAGGATCTCTCGTTTGTGGCGGACGTGCGCACTCACCGCGACGCATCCATCACATGATCGAGATCGGCTTGAAACTGCACCACGTCGACCGGCGGCAGGCGACGCCACCGTTGCAGGACTCGGCCCCTGGTGTTGCGGAGCTCACGCACGGAAAATTTCTCCATGGTCCAATGTGTCACGGGTGAGACAGTACAGCCAGATCGTAGGCCAAGTACACAGTGGCCATGCCGCCGGCGCCGATTTCACGCAGTACGAAGGGTGTGTACGACCTCAAATTGCCGCAACTGCTTCCAGGCGGTGTGATTCATCGTCACTCGTGGTCACTTCCGCGCGGACTGGCTAGGCAAACGGATTTTGAACATCCAGTTCGGGAAATAGCGAGAAGTCGCGATCGCGGGACAGGAGCGCTTCGACGCCGTGCGCGACACAGATCGCGGCAATGCGTGCATCATGCACGACCGCCCCGCGCACGCGAGGGCGACGCACGAAGCCGGACAGCACAGCGGTGAACCCCTGCGATTCGCCGAGCAATCGAATTCTCGGCGACGCGAACCACCCTTCCAGTTGCGCCCATGCCTGTTGGGATGTGCTCGCCGTCTGTCGCCATATTCGAGGATTGGTAACCACACTGAAGAACTCGTAGACGCATGGCCACGGGATGGCCCACGGGTCGCGTCCCTCAGCCATGGCGCGCAGGCAGTCTTGCGCGACCGCGTGCTCGGCCACGTCACGGCGATGCGCATAGACGAGGACGTTGGTGTCGACGGCAATCATCGCCGACCACCGTAG
>JBBRFQ010000284.1:0-4143 GCA_038224035.1 Gemmatimonadales bacterium | reverse complement strand
TCCGGCGACGCGATGACGCCGCCGCCAACGGCAGGGGCGAGCGGTGTGGGCTCACACACGCCGAGCACTTCGATGCGCGCGCCGAGCGATGCCGCGGTGACACGGGCGGCGTTGAGCAGCGCGTCACAGCCATGTTCGCCATCACAGGCTACCAGCACCGGACCGGCTGGCCGGCGACGCGGCGCCGGGATCGGCGTCGCGTCTTCGCCTCGTTCGCTGAATCCGAACGAATCGCTGCGGGGCTGGAGTTGTGAGGGCATGGGAGTCTCCGGACAGACGGCGGGCGGGGGCGATCCGAAAGAGTAGACCACCCTGCATGGTCTGTAGACTCGGCATGATCGCGTCATCAGTCTATCGGGAGATTGCTGCCCAATTTGTCGGGGTTCCGACTACCTCGCGGACTCTGTGCGGATCAGAGCAGTACGCGCAGGCCACGCGCCAGAAACGCCACGCCGCGCTGCACCACCGATCGCCGACTCCAATCGTCGAGCGTGATCTCGTGTGACGCTGTCAGGTCGGCGGCGAAGTGCGCCTCGAGCGTGCTCGCCGTTCGCCGGTCATCGACGAGCACATTGCATTCCGCGTTGAACCACAACGACCGGAAGTCGAGATTCGCTGAGCCGATGACGGAGAGATGCGAATCGCACACCATGGTCTTCGCGTGCAGGATCGCCGGCTGATACTCGAACACGCGTACACCGCCGCGCAGCAAGCGGGCGTAGGCACCGTGTGCGGCGTGTCGCAGCAGGGCCACATCAGTGCGCCCCGGGAGCAACAATCGCACGTCCACGCCACGCTGCGCCGCGTCGACCAGAATCTGCAGTCCACCGTCCGGTGGCGCGAAGTACGGCGTGGTAATCCACAACCGTTCGCGGGCGGCACCGACGAGTGCCGCCAGCACCGCGATGGTGTGCGGCTGACCGCGCTCCGGTCGCCCGTCAAGAACCAGAATGGCCGAGTCGTGCGTCGGTGGTTGCTGTTCACTCTTCGCTGGCACGACGGACGTCAGACCCGCCAGCGGCGTGCCACCCGCTCGCGCCCAGCCGTCGGCGAACACAGCGGCCATCTCCAGCGCGACGTTGCCGTCCAGCCGCACAAACGAATCACGAAATGACGCGGGATGACGGCGAAGCGCCGAACCGTATTCCTCCCCGATGTTCATCCCGCCGGTAAACGCGGTGCGGCGATCCGCCACGATGATCTTGCGGTGGTCTCGGCGCCACGCGTACAGAGGCGAATGCCACCAGGGATGAAAGAGCCGGACTTCAATGCCGGCGACTTCCAGCGCACGCCAGAACGCGCGCGGCGTCCCGAATGACCCGATCGCGTCGGCGAGTACACACACGCGCACCCCACGTGCGACCGCCTCGGCCAACGACCGCTGCAACTCGGCGCCGACCCGGTCGTCCCGCAGGATGTACATCTCGACGAGGATCTCCGATGTCGCTGCCGCCAGCACGTCACCGATCGCGGCGAACGTGGTCGCGCCATCGTCGAAGATCTCGATACCCGCCAAGGTGTGCCATGGCGAGCCGTCAATGCGCTGCACCAGATCGCGGAACTCCGGCGAGCGCGCGCCGTCCGAGAGCGTGCGGGTGAAGGCCCAGACGCGATCAGCCTGCAGGTTACGCGGAAGCGCTCGGCGGCGAACCATCGGCCGAAGTCGATGGACGGGGCGAGTCGTGGGGAGGATCGGAGTCGTCGACATCTATCGGTGCATTGAATCTACCACCAGGCTCCCCTATGCTGCGGGTGTCGTCGGTCGTGCGTGACGACGCCCGTGTCCTCGCTGCCTCCCTCGATTCTCCTCGATGAACACTATCGGTCGCCTGCTCGCCAACGCTGCCGCGCTCTGGGTCGCGTCTTATTTGCTGAGCGGTATTCAGTACAGCGGCTCGTGGCCCGGCCTGCTCGGTGTGGCCCTTGTGTTCGGCGTGGTGAATGCGTTGATCAAACCGGTGCTGACCGTTCTATCGCTGCCGGTGCAGGTGCTGACGCTGGGGCTGTTTACGTTCGTGATCAACGCACTGTTGCTGATGCTCACCAGTTGGCTGGCCAGCTCGCTTGGGATCGCGTTCATGGTCGACGGCTTTGTTGCCGCGCTCCTCGGCGCATTGATTGTGAGCGTTGTCAGCGGTCTGCTCAGCATTTTTCTTGTCGACGACTGATTCCGCACGTGGCTCATGGGTCGAGTGACCCGTCGACCGCTACGGAACGCACGCTAGCTTGGACCCCATGTCATACCGCCTCGTGGTGGAAGATCACATATGGCCATCAAGCGCCGTGTACCTGAGCTCGTAATACTTGATCTCGGATTGCCCGGACCACGATTTCCTTGCCCTTGGAAACGAACGTGCTGCTGGCCTTCGAAGTACGTGACTGTCGCGGCGTCGTGCGCTACCGTCATCCGCAGTACGATGCGCCGCGATTCTCCGCCTCGACCGCAACCGGCGAGATGTCCATGCGCGACACCACCGCGTGCGTTGACATCGGCGTGCGACTCCGCCGCGATGTGGCCACAGAGATTGTCGCGACGGCCGTGCCAGGTACGGGCCGATAGTCATTCGTGGGACTGCTTGTGTTGGCCGCGTTGTTCGTGACGATCCGGACGCGTGTCGTAGCACAAAGCGTCACAGCCGCGTCATCATTGTGCGAAGTGTGGTAGAACGCGCAAACATTCTCTTGCAGAGTCTTCCGCATTTGTCCGCACGTTGAGAGCTTTTTGAGCGGCGGCTGGCGCGCTGGTGCGCAAGCTCTCATCTCGAGCGTGGAGACAAAGCATGCGCGCATATCTCACGCGTGCAGTGGCACTGGTGTGCATCGCCTTGGTGTGGTCGAACCCGGTGCGAGCGCAGGAGTTGTTTGGAACCTTGCGCCGCGCTGACGGACTGGCGCCCGCCGCTGGCACCGTGGTGCTCGTGGTGCGCGTGGCCAATGACAGCGTCGTCGCACGTGCGGTCACTGGCGAAGCGGGCACCTATCGCGTGCTGATTCCCAGCGACTCGGTGCTCGTGCGTGCGTTGCGCATCGGACAGCAGCCACAAGAGTTGGGCTCGATGAAACTCGGGATCGGTGAATCGCGCGAACTCAGCGCCGTCCTGCCCGACGCACCGGTCAACATCTCGGCTATTCGCACACGCGTCAACTCACGCTGCGGTACTCGCACTGAGGGCGCGGCGCTCGTGGCGCGGTTGTTCGCCGACGCGCGAACTGCACTGCTCGCCTCGCAACTCGCGTCCCCGGATGGGCGTCCGATGACGCGCTATCGCCTGGTGACGGAGCTGTGGCGTCCGCAAGAAGATCGGTTGCTGCATGCCCAATACAGTGAGATGACCTCTGACTCCTTGCGTCCGTTTCAGAGCGTGTCCGCCGACTCACTTGCACTGGTGGGCTACGTGTCCGATCAACCCGACGGCAGCACGATCTACCGAGCACCCGACGCCGATGTGCTCGTGAGCGATCAGTTCCTGGCGGAGCATTGCCTCTCGCTGGTGGAAGGCACCGCCGAGCGTGCGGGGTGGATTGGAGTTGGCTTCCGGCCGGCCCGCAGTCGACAGGATATCACGTCGATCGAGGGTACGCTCTGGCTCGATCGCGCCACGGCGGAGCTGCGACGATTGGAGTTTGGTTACGTGGGGCTCGAACCCGTGGCCGCGCGCACCAAACCCGGCGGCTGGCTGGAGTTCACACGACTCGAAAACGGAATCTGGTTCGTGAACCAGTGGCAGATTCGCATGCCGCGCATGGCCAATCGCGTGTCACTGCGCATGGGTCGCTCCGGCCTGACGATGTCAATGGTTTCAAATCGACTGTCGCTGATCGGTATTCAGATTGTGTCGGGCGAGGTGCTGCACATCGACGTGAGTTTTCGACCGCGCTATGCCACGGGAGCGCGCGATTCGGTCCACGAATCCGGCGCGCTGTTGTCCGCCGCGATGGATGCCCACGGGGATCCCGCGCAGTGCGTCGCGGCTCCGCTGGGCGCGCTCGTGTACGGCACGATTCGCAGTACTTCTGGTGCGGTGCTGTCGAATGCGGACGTGCAGTTGTCGTGGCGTGCCGACGGTGCGAGCGGGCATCCCGGACTCGTCGGTGCCGCCATTGATGACGCCGGCGGTGGCGACGCGATCACGAGTGGCGCGA
>JBBRFQ010000283.1:0-4156 GCA_038224035.1 Gemmatimonadales bacterium | reverse complement strand
TCGGCGTAGCGAATGGGCCAATCGATGCCATGGCCATCGCGTGCGTTGGCGCTGAAGTCGAGATCGCTCCACCGATACACCTGTCGCCCCCACATGATGGAGCGGCCACCCACCTGCCGACCGCGAAACCACTTGAACGGTGCGTCGTCGGGATTGGTGTACGGATTCTCGAGGTCGTTCACAAAAAACTTGCGACCGACTTCGTCACAGGCGTAACACTCGCGTTGCACGGGCTGCTCACGCTCCATGGCTTCGCGATCACCCCAGCCGCGGAACTTCATTTCATACGGCTGCACGTGCTCCACAAAATCTTTGGCGGGATCAACCGGTCCGCCCGCTTCAAGCACCAGCGTGCGCAGCCCGCGCTCGGCGAGCTCCTTGGCTGCCCAGCCACCGCTGATGCCGGAGCCCACCACGATCGCGTCGTACGACGGCTGTCGTTCAGTCATTGGAGCCTCCATTGCGCGTGCGCACGCGTAGGGGCGCGTCTCCACGGAAGGTGCCGGGAATCACGTCGACCCCCAGGACATCATTCTGCACTGCTTCGCTCGTGAAGTATCCGTGTATTACGAGTCCCTTGAGTCGCGTGTAGGTGCGTATGGCCGGATCGGTGCGACTCGCCGGCTGTTCAAGCGCATTCATCACGAGTGCGCGACGGTCGGCGCTGAGCGTGGCAAACGCTCCGCCGCCTACGCGCGTGGAGAGCGCATCGATCGCGGTCAAGCCGGCGTTGAAGGCCTCGCGATCCGGCGCGGTGTCGTGCTCGTTCACAATCACGTCGATGAAGGCCGGCACTCGCACATCGAGCGCGCCAACGGTGTCGGTACGCGGAATGATCGTGTCGGCGAGTGCGTCAATCAACGCGGCCTGTGTGGAACGCGGTGCGCGCGGTCCCAACTCGGCGACCCGTTGCCACAGGGATTGGGCGGCGTGCGCCGAACGAGGGAGGACCGCGAGAGCGGCGGCCGCGGCGGCCGAACGGATCAGGTCACGGCGATGCATGGGCGCGTGGCGGAGGAAGGAGTTCGTGCAGTACGCCGGATCGTAACCCGCAAGCGAGTGGCTTGTACAGGAGCGATCCGGCGTACCCCCGACCCGACTAGCGCAGCTGCGGGCTGAACATTGACGACCATCCCGATTCGCCGACGTTCTCCACGCGCACCTTCTGCTTGAGCACGGTGTCGCCGATCTGCAGGATCACCGCGTAATCACCGGTGGTTGCACCACCACCGCCACCGCCGAATGCGCCAAAGCCGCCGCGCCCACCGGCCGGTACCGCCAAGCCGATGATTTCATAGATGCGGCGCACTTCGGGCGTGATGCCCGGGCCACCGCGCCCACCACCCGCCGGCGCCGCGGAGAGTCCGGGGCGCGCCACCGTCGATTCACCCGGGCGCGCACAGAACGTGTCCCACTGCGTGAGCGGACGCTCGCAGGTGGGTGAGGCAAAACCTCCGCCGCCACCACCACCGCCGCCACCGCCGCCACCACCACCGGCGCCACCGCCACCACCACCGAATCCGCCTCCACCACCGCCGCCGCTTCCACTGATCAACGTGCGGGCCGTCGCCAACGCCGTGCTGTCATATTTCGCGGCCGCCAGCGAATCCAGCACCTTGGGCGCGCGCGACACACGCAAAATGCTGTCGCGTCGCGCACTCGGTGACAACGCCGTCGCCGCAGTCGACGCCCGCGTCGCACCGTACGTCCACGTCACCGTGTGCACGCCGGGGCGCGTCGGACCCTGCAGGCGCGCAATGGTATCGCCGAGCGCATCCACGATCTTGATGCTGGCGTTCCCCGTGCGGCCGGTGCCCACGCGGTACGTGATCGCGGCACCATACGGCGGATTCGGTGTGGCAAAGAACGCCTGCGCGTTGCCGTTGCCGCTCGCGCCGAGCAACGGCGCCTCACCCCACTGGAAACCGGGCGTTGGCTCGAACAGATGCACATTCGCCGCCATGACCTTCGGCGTCATCTGTTCGAGCGGCGCAATGTCGGCAATCCAGAAACCGCGACCATGCGTGGCCGCAATGAGTTCGTGATCGCGCGGATGAATCTTGAGATCGTACACCGGCACGCTGGGCATGCCGCTCATGAAACGCGTCCACGTGGCGCCCCGATCCACCGAGGCATATACCGCGATCGAGGTACCCACGAACAGCAGGTCACGATTGTGCGGATCTTCGCGCACCACGTGCAGGAAATCACCCGGGCCACCGACCGGCAAGTTGTTCACGATCGACTTGAAGCTGCGACCGCCGTCGTTCGTGACAAACAGGTACGGCTTGAAGTCGCCCCATCGGTGATTGTCGAACGCCACATAGAACGTAGACGTGTCGTGCGATGATGTTTCGACGCGTGTCACGTACACTTCGCCGCCGTTGGGTAGCATCGGCGCAAGCTTTGCCGAAAGGTTTTCCCACGTCGCGCCGTCATTGGACGTCTTCCACACATTGCCGTCGTCCGTGCCCGCAATGAGCAAGCCGGGCTTGAGCGGGCTCTCGGCGATGGCCACGATCGTGCCGTACGTCTCCGCGCCTGTCGCGTCGAGCGTGATGCCGCCCGTGAGACGCAGCGCTGTGTCGAGCTTGGCCGCCAACTGCTTGCTCAGGTCGGGCGAGATGATTTGTAACTCGTCGCCGCGCTTGTTCGACTTGAGCAAACGGTTGCCGGCGAAGTACACCACCGACGGATTGTGCGGCGACAGGAAAAACGGTGAGTTCCAGTTGTAGCGCATGCTCAAGTCGACCGAGTCCTTCGCCTGCCTCGAACGGATCGAAGCCATGCGCGTATTCATCTCGCGCGTGGCCGGTGCGAGCGGGTCACCGCGCACCACCGCGACGCTGTCTTCCCACTCCGCGTAGCGAGCCTGCCAACCGGGCTTCTGAAACGCCGTGCGCTCACCCGTGCGCAGGTCCAGTCGCGACACGTTTCCGCCCTGCGATTCACCGTACACGATGCTCGGATCGGTGGGGTCCTGCGCGGAATAGAAGCCATCACCGCCGTTGATCGTGAACCAATAGGCGAGCGGTGTGGTGCCGCTGCGCCGACGGCTCGGTCCGCACCATGTGCCGTTATCCTGCGCACCGCCGCAGATGTTGTACGGCACCGCCATGTCAAAACTCACTTCGTAGAACTGACCAAGCGACAGATTCTGCGGCTGCCAGAAGTTACCGCCCGCATCGAACGTGATGGCCACGCCACCGTCGTTGGCGAGGAACAAGCGCTGCGGATCGTTCGGGTCGATCCAGAGGCCGTGATCGTCCACGTGGACTTGCTGCGCGCCGTTTCGTGATGTCTTGCCGCCGTCATCAGAGACCTGCAGCTGCGTGCTCGAGAAGTACACACGTTCCGGATTCTTCGGGTCGACACGCACCTGCGAGTAATAGAACGGGCGCACGTTGGCGCTGTTCATGTGCGTCCACGTGGCGCCGCCGTCCGTTGAGCGCCAAAGCCCGTTGTCCTTCGGAGTGCGAGCGGGAATGAAGTTTTGTCCTTCCTTCTCGTCGGCCGCTTCCACCATCGCGTAGATGTAGTCGCCGTTGCTGCGCGCGATGTCGAGACCGATGCGCCCCTTCACGCCCGCCGGAAATCCGCCGCCCTTCACTTCGGTCCAGGTGGTGCCACCGTTGGTGGTTTTCCAGAGACCTGACCCGGGGCCGCCGCTCTTGAGCGAGTAGGGCGTGCGAAAACGCTCCCAGCTCGCCGCAAACAGCACGTCGGGATTGCGCGGGTCCATCACGACGTCAACAAAGCCGGCCTTGTCGCTGATGAATTTGGACATCGTCCACGTGGTGC
This sequence comes from Gemmatimonadales bacterium, assembly GCA_038224035.1. Classification (GTDB taxonomy): domain Bacteria; phylum Gemmatimonadota; class Gemmatimonadetes; order Gemmatimonadales; family Gemmatimonadaceae; genus JAABRT01. The sequence goes on along the minus strand of JBBRFQ010000283.1, from coordinate 355 downwards.
CACCGTCGGTCGTCTTGTACAAACCGCGCTCCGGATTCGAGCGCCACGTCGCGCCAAGGGCTGCCACGTACACGATGTTCGGATTCGTGGGGTGCACCACGATGCGTCCGATCGCTTCGGTTTTCTCCAGTCCCTTGAGCGTCCACGTGAGACCGCCGTCGGTGGACTTGTAGATGCCGCCGCCCGGGTCGATCGAGTTGCGCGAGTTGGGCTCGCCGGTGCCGGCCCATACCTGCTGCGTGTCCGACGGGGCGATCGCCAGCATGCCCATCGAGATCACGTTCTTATCGTCAAACGTGGGGCGCCACGTCATGCCATTGTTCTGGCTCTTCCAGATGCCGCCGGCGGCGGCGGC
>JBBRFQ010000282.1:0-4200 GCA_038224035.1 Gemmatimonadales bacterium | reverse complement strand
CTCGCCAACGACACGGCGTACGACGCGATCATCCTGGATGTATTGTTGCCCGGGCTGAGTGGCCTTGAAGTGTGCCAGGCAATCCGCGCGCGTGCTGACGCAGTGCCGGTGCTCATGCTCACCGCGCTCGATGCGGTCGAGCACCGCATTGCGGGCCTCGACGCCGGCGCGGACGATTACCTCACCAAGCCATTCGACTTCGGAGAGTTGCTCGCGCGTCTGCGTGCCATCACCCGGCGGCGCGGCGATCGTACGCCCGCGCGCCTGACGGTGGGCGACCTGGAGATCGACCTGGAGCGGCATTTGGTTCGGCGTGGCGCACGTGAAATTCCGCTCACGGTGAAGGAGTTCGCGCTCCTGACATTTGTCGCGCAACACGCCGGCCGCGTGGTGAGCCGCGCTGAGCTGATGGAGCACGTATGGGGCGATAGCCGCGGTGGCTACTCCAACATCATCGACGTATACGCCAGTCGCCTGCGACGCAAGATCGACGACGGCGAAGCCGAGCCGCTCTTCACGACGGTGCGCGGTGTCGGATTCGTGCTCGAGGCGCCCGTCTCGAGCGACGGCTAGCGCATGTTGCGCTGGCCATCCTCGCTTCGCGTTCGGCTGGCGCTCTGGCACTCCGTGCTGCTCGGCGTGCCGCTCGCATTGTTTGCGATCGTGTGTTACGTGGCCTTCTCACGCACACTGATTGGCGGCACCGATCGGTTCATCGCTGACGCGCTGAGTGCGTTCACGCGCGAACTCGGTGCCGAGCGACGAGCGGGGCTGTCCGCGGAACAAGCGATGATCACCACCGTGCGCGAAGTCCGGTTTCGCGAGCTGCACATTGTGATTCTCGCGCCGGATGGTCGCGTGGTGGCCATTGCTGCGCCGCCGGACATCGCGGGCGCGACCGATGCGTTTGTGCCTGATGATCAACAGTTCATCGATTCGCTGCGCACGACAGCCCACGCACAAACGGTGAGCCTCTCGACGCTCGAAACGTCGTCGGGCAGCGCGCGTGTACGCGCCGAGTCCCTGGTGGTGGACGGACGTACGTATCTGCTCGCCGGACGGTATCCGCTGCGTGAAGCCGAGCAGACGATGGATGGGATTCGCCGGATGTTCGCCGTGGCGATCCCGATGCTGATTCTCGCCGCTGGCGCGAGTGGCTTTTTCCTGGCACGACGCAGTCTGGCGCCAGTCGCGTCCATGGCCGAACACGCGGCGGACATCAGTGCCACGAACCTGCACGAACGCATGCCGGTGAGCGGCGGTGATGAGTTGGTGCGATTGGCCACGGTCATCAACGCGCTGCTCGATCGGCTGGAAGCGTCGTTCGAACAGCAGCGACGCTTCATGGCTGACGCGTCGCACGAACTGCGTACGCCCACGGCCATCGTGCGCACCGAAGCTGACGTCACGCTCTCCCGGGTGCATCGTGACGAACCGGAGTATCGCGCGTCGGTGGGCATCATGCGCGATGCGGCGCGCCGGCTCACACGCATTGTCGACGATCTCTTTTTATTGGCACGCTCCGACGCCGGACATCTGGTGGTGCAGCGTGCCGCGATGCATCTCGAAGATGTGATTGACGATGTGATTCGCAGTGTACGTCCGATCGCCGATCAATCAGGCGTGCACGTGGAACTGGTTGAGGCGATCGAGGCGCCGCTGGTGGGGGACGCGGATTTGCTGGGGCGGCTCCTGCTCAACCTGCTCGACAACGCGATCAAACACTCACCGTCCGATAGCGTGGTCACCGTGCGCATGGTTGCGCGTGAGCAAATGCTTGCGGTGACGGTCACCGATGAAGGCGTCGGGATCCCAACCGACGCGCAGGCGCGTGTGTTCGACCGGTTCTTTCGGGTGGACGCCTCGCGCACGCGCGAGGAGACGAGCCACACGAGTGGCGCCGGGCTCGGGCTGGCAATTGCGCGGCGAATCGCGGAGGCCCACCAAGGGTTACTGGAGCTCGCTGAGTCGCGTCCGGGGCGCACGGTGTTCCGGCTCAGCCTGCCGGCGAACGCTACCTTGCTCAGTGCCCAACGAACGCCGATATTGGCGCGTTCATGAATTGTTCATGATCGCTCGGCTCGGTTCGAGCGCCCGCCTTCGGTGCCTTTGTCCGTCTCTACATGCACGTTGCTGTTCGGATCGCCGGCCTGTTGTCCTTGTCAGCATTCTCCAGTGTCCTTGGCGCGCAAACCCGGCGCGACACTGCCCGCGTCGATTCGATCCGGCAGCAGATCAACCCAGTCAGTGTGAATGCCGCGCGGGCCGTCGGGATTGTTGGCGGCGCTGCGGCCGTGGTCATCACGCCCAGCGAACTGCGCTCGTCACCTGCGCCGCTGCTCGATCAGGCGCTGCGGGAATCGCCGTTCGTGCTGGTGCGACAGAACTCGCGCGGCGAAATGGAGATTTCGGTACGCGGTTCGGACTCCCGTCAGGCGGCGGTGCTCCTGGACGGCGTGCCGATGACGCTGGGCTGGGACCATCGCACGGATCCTTCGCTTACTCCGTTGACGGGCGCCGAGCGAATCGTGATCGTGCGCGGACTCGGCTCGCTGCTGAACGGCCCCAATACGCTCGGTGGCTCGATCGAGATTTCGCATGATGCGTTCGGCCAGCCGGCCGGTGGTCAGCTCTGGGTCGGCGCCGGTCTTGATCAGTATGGGGCAACGGTCGGGACGCTCGGATACGGGCGACGGGTCGCGGAGGTCGGCGGAGGGTCGCTGTCGTTGCGGGCCGGCGGGTCGCATCGCCAGCGAGACGGCGTGGCGCTGCCGAGCGGCGTGATCGATCCGACGGAGCGGCACGGACTGCGCACCGGGACTGACCTGAAGCAGACGGATGGCTTTGCGTCGATGCGCTGGAACAACGCCCTCGGTCGGTCGGTCGGCGTCATGGTCTCCGGGTATGACGCGGAGCGTGGGGTGCCGCCAGAAGAACACATCGCGTCTCCGCGTCTATGGCGCTATCCGCTGGCGCGGCGCAGCATCGCCATGATGTCGGCCAGCACCGGCCTGGTTTCATCGCCGTTGGGCACCGGCTCGATCGAGGTTGGTGTGGGCGTAAACAACGGGAGGTCCAGGATCGAAACCTATTCTGATCGCAACTACAGCGCGGTCACCGGAGAGGAACTCGGGGATGAACGCACACGGACCGCGCGGGTATTGCTCACGCATTCGCTCGGCGCGGCCACGCTGCGTGCCAGTTACACGAGTGCCGATGTGCAGTACAAAGAGACGCTCGCACCTGCCGAGCCAGTGGACTACCGGCAGAAGCTCGCGAGTACTGGCGTCGAGTTGGAAGCGCCGGTTGGCGCGCGCACGACGGTTGCCGGCGGCGTTGTCGTTGATCGATCGAGCACGCCGGAAACCGGCGGGCGTACGCCCGGACAGCAACCGTTCCACAACACGGGTTGGCGTGTGGGAGTGTCGCACGAGTTGAATCAGCGGGCGCGCCTGCATGCGAACGCGAGTCAGCGTTCACGATTTCCCGCGCTTCGCGAGTTGTACTCGGGCGCGCTGAATCGCTTTCGGCCGAATCCGGAGCTCAAGCCTGAGACGCTGCTCGGTTTCGAAGGTGGCGTCACGCTGAACAACATCGTGCCGTCGATTGCGCAGTCTACCGTTCAGCTCATTGGCTTCCGGCATCAGCTCGATGACGCCGTGGTGCGCATGACGTTGTCAAATCCCACGCGTTTTCAGCGTGTGAATCGCGATCGCGTTGAAAGCAGGGGTGCGGAGTTGCTGGGCGGTTTTGTGTTCGGTGCAGACGCCGAACGCGCGGTATCGCTCAGTGGTGACGCGACGATTCAGCGCATCAGGATCTTTGATGTGACCGCGAACGATGCGCAGCGTCGTGTCGAAAACAATCCCGAGCGTCGTGGACGCGTGGAGGTCGGTGTGCCGCTCCCCTCGCAGGTGCGTGCATTCGCGACCGCGCGCGCCACCGGCACGCAGTACTGCCTCAACGCCGACACCGGGAACGAGGACGAGCTGCCGGCACGTACCGCGACCGATCTCGCGGCGCAGCGGAACTTCCGCGTGGCCAACAGCGGTCCGTTCCGTTTCGTTCGTGCACTCGTGTCGCTCGACAATGTCGGGAACACGGCCGTGTTCGATCAGTGTGGATTGCCGCAGCCGGGCCGTACGCTGCGACTCACGATGACGCTACGCTAGTGCAACGGTGTGATGTTCTCGCTGTCAG
>JBBRFQ010000281.1:0-4207 GCA_038224035.1 Gemmatimonadales bacterium | reverse complement strand
CACGCGCGTGCGCAACTCGCGCCACTCGAATCGGAGCGCGCGGAGTTGGTGGCGCGTTGGGGTGTGTCTCCCAACGCCGATGCCCAGACCTTGCCGTGGTTTGTGCATCAGCTGGTGGTGTGGAGCGACGCACACCGAGCGGTCATTGCGCTCGAAGCACGTGTGGATGCGGCCATCGCAGCTCGCCACACGACGGTCGGAGAGCTGTCGGCGTTACTCGCGATGCACGGTATGGCCCTTCCGGATTCAACAGCGCGGATCGGGGCGATGCTTGAGGCACTTGACGCCCGGTCACTGGCACATCGGGAAGCGCAGCGCGCATGCAGCGATGCTGATCGGGAGTTGCGAACCCTCGATACCGGGGCGGGGGCCATCAGGACGGCGTGGCAAGATCTCCTCGGGCGCGCTTCAATCGCTCCATTACTCCTACCGGACCAGCTCTCGATCGTGGACGAACAGCAGCTTCGACATGCGCTCGACGCACTTGAAGATCGGGTCCGGCAACGCGACTGGTTTCTGGAGCTGTCTCAGCGTCATCGTGATGCCACGCGTGACATCGATGCAGCGGCCGCGGCGTACGTCGCAGACGAAGTATTTCGCGCGCTGCAGCATGAATCGTCGGACGAGCTGACGCTCGCGCAGGCGGCAGCGACCACACGTGCCGCTACATACACCGAGCTCGTGGAGCGCGCGGCCACGCTGCGACATCGGGTTGACGAGGCCAAGCGAGCCCACAATGTGGAAGCGGCGCTCGCCCGATTTGACGAGAGCAGTGCTGATCTCGAGCGCGCACAACAGGCAAGCCTCGACACACTGGTTGGCAACGCACTGCTCGAGTATGTGCAGGCTGAAACACGAGACGTGCACCGTCCGGCTGTCTTTCATCGCGCTCGAGAACTGTTTGCCCGTATCACGCATGGGCGCTGGCAGTTGACTCTGGACGAAAGCGACTCGGGCACGCCGGGATTTCGCGCCATCGATGCACGCACACTCCGCGAATGCCCACTCGATGAACTGTCGAGCGGAACACGCGTCCAGCTGCTGGTGGCGGTGCGCATGGCGTTTGTCGAGCTGAGCGAGAGTACCGTGCGTCTGCCGCTATTCCTTGACGAAGCGCTTGGCACCAGCGATGACCAGCGCGCGCAGGCCCTGATCGAAGCGGCACTTGAACTCGCGAGCGACGGGCGCCAGCTGTTTTACTTCACGGCACAAGGAGACGAAGTGGCGAAGTGGCGCGCCGCACTTGCTGATCGTAACATCGCGTGGAAGGAGCTTGATCTCGCGACCATCCGTCGCGGGTACGAGGGCGAGCATGCCGCACAGACGCCAGGCGTGCGGGTGGTCTCGCCGCCGCGCCTCGAGCTACCTGATCCGGACTTGCACACGCACGCCAGTTTTGGTGCGGCCCTCAACGTGCCGGCGCTTCGTCCGGGTTTCACGCCGACGGGCGCAACACACCCGTGGTATGTGATCGACGATGTGCGCGTCTTGCATGACGTGCTGTCGCTCGGCATCAGCTCGTGGGGTGAGCTGCAGCTCTTCGTCGACTCGCGGGGGCGCTTTGCTGAGACTCGTGTGTCACGTGAGGACTATGCCTTCGCGCTTGCACAGGCCCGCCTGCACATGCGCGCCGTTGAGGTGTTGTACCGGGAGGCGCGTATTGGCCGCGGTGATCTGGTCGACCGGACTCGCCTGGTCGAAGCAGGCGTGACGCAGGCGCGGCTGCTCGACGCGGTGAGCGCGGTGGCCGAGGCGTGCGCCGGCGACGCGGGAGCACTGCTGCACCGGCTTGAGGATGGAGACGTGGTCGGATTCGGTCCGCAGCGTGTGCGCGCGCTGCGCGACAGGCTGCTGGACATCGGCTGTCTCGATGAATCCACCACACGGTCGGCCAGCGAAATTCGACTCGCCATGCTGGCCGTCGTGTCGGATGCGTTACCGGCGCTTGCGGTGGATGCGTTGCTCGACCGAATCGCTTCCGTTCAGGGTTGACTGGTGCAAAACTGCGCCACGAAGCACTCCGGGAGGCCGCCCACGCTACTTTTTGCTCGCGGCGACTACGCCGGGCCACTTCGTATCTGCCTTCACGATGTTACCCGGCACGTCACGCAACCACATCGTCTGCGTGCGCTTGTCCTTGTTCAGGTAGAGTTTGCCGTTCTCAACGCGCCACGCGTCGGGATCGATGTCGAACTTGGCACCGCCGGTGATGCCCATCGCACAATAGCCGCCGTACTGCGGTGCGTAGCTGTCAGGTTTGGCAACAAACGCATCGCGGTTCGCCGCCGAGGCGAACTGATAGGTGGCTCCATTCCACGTCGTGCTGAACGCCGCAGCGCCTTTCGTAGGTGCGCCGGCGGTGAAGTACGCGACGGGATCGTAGCCGTGCATGGCGAGTCCGTCCTTGTTGGTATTCACCAGCGTCGGTGTCATCATCGACATCGACGACGCGTCGGCAGGCTTGGGCGGACCCATCTGTGCCCGCGCCGTATTGCTGAACAGCAGATTTGTCGCGGTGAATGCCATTGCCACCAGTGCGAATGAGCGAGCGCGTACGTGCATCATGAGAGCGGACTCCGGGGAAGAGGCGTTGTCGTGGTCGGGGTGACGCCGTCCGAACCACGCGTGTGCCCTGACTAGTCTCGTGCTGCGCGCCGAGTTCCCGGCGCCGCATGCAGGCAGCGCCGTGTCAAATCCGGTGTATCGCGCGTGTCGTGTGCCATCGCATCTGAGAATGACGCGCGCGCTCGCACGTTGTGGGGCCGCTGGTGCACTATTCGTCGTATAATCACGGCCGACCCGGTATCCCCGCCGGATTGCACGCATCCTCTCCCCCTACCTACACCCCTCCCGACATGCCTCGCCACGCCGCCTCGAGCGCTCGCGGTCCCGCTGCCATCGGCCCGTATTCCCACGCCGTGTGGAGCGGCTCGGAGCTCTTCTGTTCCGGACAAACGCCCATAGATCCTTCATCCGGTACGCTCATCGACGGCGATGTGTCGGCGCAAACGCACCGTGTGTTCGACAATCTGCAAGCCGTTCTCGAAGACAACGGATTGTCACTCGACGACGTGGTCAAGTGCAACGTGTATCTCATCGACATGACCGATTTCGCGGCCATGAACGCGGCGTATGCAGAACGTTTCGCGGCGCCGTATCCGGCGCGCACCACCGTGGCCGTGGCGGGGTTGCCACTGGGCGCGCGCGTTGAGATCGAGTGTCTCGCGCGTAGAGCGTGATTACACCCGAGCGGCCGGCAGTCGGTGCGGAGCCGGGCGCAGACGGCATGCGGCGTGTGCGCTGGCGCGTGCTGGGGCCCGGTCTCGTGGTGGCGGCAACCGGTGTGGGCGCCTCCGATATGGTGGCCACGCTTGTGGCCGGTTCGCGTTACGGCTATGGCCTGCTCTGGGCAGTGATCGCCGGCGTGGCCATCAAGATCGTAATGGTCGAATGTGCGGGACGGTTCTCGCTCGCGACTGGACTCACGATCTTCGAAGGCTGGCGCAGTCTCGGCGCGTGGACGAGCTGGTATTTCGGGCCGTACATCATGATCTGGGGATTTGTCTACGGCGCCACGGCGATGTCGTCATCGGCACTGCCGCTGGCGGCACTCTTCCCCGCGGTCTCGCTCACCACATGGGCCATCGGGATGGGGCTGCTCGGCATCACCATGGTATGGTTTGGTCGATATGCATTTTTCGAGAAGGTGACCGCGGCCTTGGTGGGCGTGATGTTCGTCGTGGTGGTGGGACTCGCCATCATTGCCGTACCGAATGTGCCGTCGATGCTGTCCGGCTTGATACCAATCATTCCCGACGGCACCAACGGATTGATGTACACGCTGGCGCTGGCCGGTGGAGTGGGCGGCACCATCACGCTGGCTGCCTACGGCTACTGGCTGCGCGAGAAGGGATGGAATACGCCCGTGTGGATGCGGGTCATGCGCATCGACAATTCGGCCGCTTACGCGCTGACGGGGGTGTTCGTGATCGCGATGCTGATCGTGGGCGCCGAAGTCGTACGGTCGGCGGGTGTGAGCCTGAGCGCACGCGACGAAGGATTGCTTGATTTGCAGACGGTGCTCGGCGACAGGTACGGTACGGTGGTCGGCACCGGATTTCTGGTCGGCTTCTGGGCCGCGTCTTTCTCGTCGCTCCTGGGCGTATGGAATGGCGTCTCACTCATGTTTGCCGACTACTGGGGCAAT
>JBBRFQ010000280.1:0-4240 GCA_038224035.1 Gemmatimonadales bacterium | reverse complement strand
CATATCGCTGCACTGGCGAATGTCTTCCGAGATCGCTCGCCGTTGCCTGCGAACGAGGCGATCGATCACGTGTTGCCACCACTCAACGACCGGTCGATTCCCGAGCGTTGGCCATGGGAGTCTGGCGTACGCGCCGATGCGACTGAGATCATGCGTCGTGCCGCGGCGATCCGCGAGTCCGTTGCCACGAAGGGATCGACGGGTGTACTGTCGTTCCGTTCGCCGTGGTCGCGAACCATGGTGGAAACAAACAGCGTGGATTGGGTTTTCTCGCATGTCGCGCTGCAGGACATGGCGGCGACCGATCAGGAGCCAGTACTGCAGGAGGCGCTCGCCACCTTCCACTCGTGGATGCGTCCAGGCGCCTTGATGACGCATCAGATTGACCTCTCGTGTCCGGGAGGAAGTCCGTGGAATCATCACTGGGCCTGGTCGAAGCTCGATTGGAAGCTCATTCGCGGGAAGCGTCCGTACTACGTCAACGGCCTACCGCTGTCGCGCTATCTGGAACTCATGGGTGACCTTGGATTCGATACCCGCGTCGCGCATGTGTTGGATGTGCCTGGGCTGCGCAGCGAGCAGGCAGCGCCCAACCATCGGGGGCTTCCCAAACAGGATTATTCGGCGGCAGCGGCATTCGTGATCGCGACGAAGCGTTAGTTGCGCTTCATGTTCGGTGCCATGACCGAACAGCCGGTGGGCTACCGCCATCGCTGGTTGCCGAACACCAGCGCGTGCTATCGCCATACCAAATCAGCCATCACCGGCTGGTGCTCTGACGGGTAACCTCGCAGCACCCGCACGCGCTCGGCGCGCAGCGCGGGCCCGGTGAGCACGTGATCAATGCGCACACGATGCCAGCCGGCGAACATGGTGCGTCCAAAGCCGAATCCGGCGTCACTGAACGCATTGGTGAGATCGCCCCAGTCCCGCCGGTAGATCACGCTCTCCACGGTGAGGTTGAAGTCGCCCATCACGAGCAGCCCGGGGGCTGCGCGGTCTACCCAGCGGCTTGAGATATTGGAGTCCAGCGCACGGAGTTGCGTGTTGGCGTCAAGCTTCGAGAGGTCGAAGTTGCGCGCGGCCCAGAGTGCATCGCGTGGTGTGGTGAGGTGCAGCACGTAGAGCGTCACCGGCTCACCACGCACGTCCAGCGTGAATCGATGCGCACGAAGGGAACGGCTGGGGCTGAGCGCACGCTCCGAACTCAGCCGCGCATTCGGCAATGGTTCATGCGACACGACCGTATGCCGCGTGAGCATGCAGAGAAACGGGGTGACGACGAGCGTAGTGTTGGGCACGTTGCGCAGCGCAGCCTGCACATCGGGACGACAGTCCACCAGCGCGGCGACATCGGCGTCCCACGCGTCGACATCGGTGCGGACACGAGAGCCGAGCGTGCGGGAGGCATCGGTGTTGTAGAACACCACGCGCAAGTGTGCGCTGTTCGCTGCGTTGATCGGTGCGGTGATCGGTGCGCTGTTGCTGAATCGGGCGGCCACAGCGGCCGCGCTGGGCAGCTGAAACCCGGACACAGCGAACAGGGTGATGCCCAGGCCGAGCAGCGCCGCCGCGAGCAGGCGCCGCGACACGGTGAGCGACAGCGGCACCAGCAGCGCCCAGGGCCAGGGAGTGAGATGTCGCGGTGCAAACAATGCCAAGGTACCCAGCGCCGAGCGATCACCGAAGAAATGCACCACCACCGCCGATGCGCTCATCGCCACCAGATAACCGATCACGAGCAGCGCGACACCGCGCGAATACCACACCTTCATGCACGTACCTGCTTGACGGGAAGAAGGCGCTCACTGAAGTACCCCCACACATACACCACCTGCGCGAGCAGGAGCAGCAGCGCATAGCCGATCGCACGCAGTGGACCGTGTTGTGAAAACGGAAATCGGAGCAGGCCGAAATAAAAACGCGGCGTTTCCGGCTTTCGCGCTTCAGACGGGACGCGTCCCGCGGCCTTGTGGAAGTACACCGCACCGCGCCCGTAGTTGTGGTGCTGCGCGACAAAGCCGTCGAGTGACATGCGATGCGCGTGCTTCACGACGGCGTCGCGCGCGCGCACGAGTGGCCAGCCGCGAACGCGCCAGCGATCGCACAGATCACGGTCTTCTGCAGTGTCGGCCAGCGATGTAGTATCGAACCCACCGAGGCTCTCAAACTGCTCACGCGCGAACAGCATGTTGTTGGTGGTGAACGTGAGCCGAGCATAGCGATCGGGGTGCGAATACCACTGCACCAACCAACTGGTGAGCAGCTGACTGGCTTCGGCAAACGGATTGCCGATCAGTGCATTCTCCACCCGGCCGGCAACGAGCGCGTGGTCGTGCAACGCAGACACTCGCACGAGTTCGGTGAGCCAATCCGGCTCGGGCAGGCAATCATCGTCGACAAACGCAATGCGGGCGCCGCGCGCCGCAGCCACACCGGTGTTGCGCGCCGCGCCGGGACCACCGTGCTCGCGCGTAAGCAGTGTGATCGTCAGGCGCGAGGCCATGCGTTCGACCACAGCGTGTGGTGGAGCACCACTGCCGTCGTCCACCACAATCACTTCGAACTCACGCTCGGAGAACGTTTGCACCGCGAGCGCGTCGAGACAGCGCGCCAGCGCCTCGGGGCGGCGGTAGGTGGGAATGACCACCGAAATCGTGGGCGTGACTGGCGTCGTCAGCGAACTTGGCGGCGCGTGGCCCGTCTCCTTGGAATTCGTGGGCGTGTTTCCTGCCCCGACAGAACGCGGCGGCGAGTTTTCCGTCCCATCGGAACGCGTGGACACGTTTCCCATCATCCGGCAAGTCGGTTGTGCACCAGTCCCGCGTGGCGCTCGAGCGCGCAGCCGATCACAAACGCGTACGCAACGCCGATGAACGCGCCGAGCGGCGCGAGTCCGCTCAGCGTGCCAACCCGCACACCCCACGCGTTCGCGTGCAAGCGGGCGAACGGCGCGGGCGCGAGATGAGGAAGTGCGGAGGACAAGCGAATCGGCGAGGACATCAGCACTCCGAATCAGAGATGATCACGCACAGCGCTCAACGTCGCCACGCCGGCGCGCATACCCACACCCGGCAAGCACAGCGTCTGCACGAGATTGCGGGCGAACGCGAGAAACCATCCCCACACGAAGACGGTGACGAACCCCCGGTGCCCGCCCATATCGAAACGACAGTCCCTGTGGCGCGTGGTTTGCGAGATACCGCCGACGATATTGGAGGCCTCGAGTGCGGCCACACGCACGCCGCGGTGGGCGAGCAAGCAGGCGGAGGTGAAGCCGGCGGGACTGGCCCAGACGGCGACCACATGATCGCCGGAGCGGAGGGTGGTGACGGCTCGTGGGGTTGCGAGGGGGCGAAAGCATATCGGGGGGCAATATACCAGAGGGGACGGCAACTCCCTCGCTACGCACGTCCCGCGTACCGTCGGGATCGCCGGTTTGTTGGACCGTGTCGGCTGACAGTCGATCGGCCGACAGCAGCGCCCGTCGCCGCCGTGAGGGCTGAACCGTAAACCGTCAACCGTTCACCCTCACCGTGAACCGAAAGCGCGATCCCAAACACCCGGTACCCCGCCAGTAAATGCCGTGAGCAGTAACCGTCAACCGTTCACTCTCACCGTGAACGGACGGCGCGGCCCCGTTCGCCCGCGACAACGGCAGCAGCAGCCGGGCTACCGTCGCAGGGGCAACTCCCTCGCTACGCACGTCGCCCGTACCGTCGAAAGCGCGCCTTCAGTCGACGGTTCGAGTGAACGGTTCACGGTTGACGGGAGCTCGGCGTGCCGGTCAACGGGAACGGCAACTCCCTCGCTACGCACGTCGCGCGTGCCGTCGGGATCGCACCTTCAGTTGACGGTACGAGTGTACGGTTCACGGTTAGCGGTAGATCACCGTGCCGGTCAACGGGAACCGCAACTCCCCCGCTACGCACGTCGCCCGTACCGTCCAGATCGCGCCTTCAGTTAACGGTACGAGTGAACGGTTCACGGATAACCGTAGAGCGGCCAACCACAACGCCCGTCGCCGCCGTGAGGGCTGAACCGTAAACCGTCAACCGTTCACCTTCACCGTGAACCGAAAGCGCGATCCCAAACACCCGGTACCCCGCCAGTAAATGCCGTGAGCAGTAACCGTCAACCGTTCACCCTCACCGTCAACCGAAAGCTCAATCCCGTCGGCCCGCGACAACGGCAGTAGCGGCCGGGATACCGTTGTACGGGCAACTCCCGCGCGACGCCC
>JBBRFQ010000279.1:0-4244 GCA_038224035.1 Gemmatimonadales bacterium | reverse complement strand
GGCGTACAACGCCAAGGCGAGCACGTAGTACATCATCACGTGCGCCGGCAACGCCCGCTCCCGCGCGTTCACGCACTCAGTCTCGAACAACACCTGGTCGATGAGCTCGCGCGGGAACTGTGCCGTCAACACGCCCAGACTGATGTGATCCGTGAGCCGCATTCCTGCTGGAATCGTCCCTGCCGTCCGCGCCATCGCCACCTCGGGAGTAGGAGTCTCCGCAAGGTACCACATTTCTTCCTATCTGGACAGTATTGCTGCTAGAGCAACCCGTCGCAGCGCCGAACGCAGCCGCGACGGGGCAGCCTTTTCGGAGAAGCGCTTCTCCGATGCACTCTACAGCGGGACGGCATTGCAGGGCATCTACGTCATCGCTCTACGTCATCTGTCCGATGCCCGCGCGGTCGCGCCCTGGCGATCCTGCAGCACACACTTCAGGAGCCTCCATGCGACGCAAATGCCGATACCTGTTGATCCCCGCGCAGCTCTTCCTCTCGGGCGCGTGCACGCCCTACACCGTGGCGAGTACCGCCCGCACCGTGCCGCAGGGTGAACGGGCGCGCACCACAGTCTTTTATGTCGTCCCTGGGGGCGCTCGATCCGCGGATGACAGCAGCAGCGTCTCGATGCCAGGCTTCGACTTGGAGCAGCGATTCGGTCTCGATGACCGATCGGATCTCGGGATTCGCATCCCAACGATGAGCGGCGTGATCGTGACGTACAAGCGACGGCTGACCGCTGTGACTGACCGCGATGCGGGCGGCACGGCCATCATGCTCGGCGGCGGCTTTGTGAACGGCGCTCAGCACGCTCATGGCGAGGTCACGCTGATCACGTCCGGTCGCGAGGGGGGACAGGTCACGCCATACGGCGGGATTCGTGCCCTGCAGGTGGCGCCACTCAGCTCCGTCGCGGTGAGCGACTCGCCTACTATCGGCGGCTTTGGTGGAGTTCGACTCGGACAACGGGACGCGGGCGTGTCGCTTGAACTTGGTGTGTTCTACGACCGATCCGCGCTCAAGCTGCGCCGCGGCGATGTGGTGATCGTGCCGGCGATCAATGTGCACGGCGCTTCGTTGCTCAAAATGCTGCCGTGGTAACCGCTCTGCTGTTCTCTGCGCTCTCTGTGCCTCTGTGGTTTACGCTGTTGCTCCTCGGATCCGGCACTGGTGCCGTGTGGCGAGTTCCGAAACGTGCGATGCCGAATAGCCGGAAAGCCTCCGGCGCCCTCGAGGCCGCAAGACCGAATCGGGGAACTGCAACAACGACTGCGAGCGTGTGCAGAAAGTCAATCGTTGGGCCACACCTGCGTGCCGGTACAAAAATCAGAACGGATCGTCGGGGTTGAATGCCGGCGACGCTGCGGCTGCTCGATGGTTGTACACGTAGAGCCGCAACAACTCCTCAGCCGCCGGTAGATACGCTTCGGTGGGTGGCAGTCCGCCGTCGAGACTGGGGCCGACGTCCCGGAAAAACGTCGCGATGCTGTAGGCCAGCGCGTGCACATCACGATGACCACTCACACACTGCTCAACGAGGAGCACCAGCTCACCCGCGACGTCGGACGCGGAGGGATCCTGCATGGATCGCCAGCCGATGCGCTCGAGACTGCGCGTGAGCCCCGGCGTGGCTCCCGGCCCACAGGGTGCGGTATCGGCGAGAAAACGCTCGCGGAGTTCGTCGAATCGGATCATGAGGAGCGCACGTTATTCAATCATTAATCGTGCAACAAGGCGGGGGTGTCGCGCGCCGTCTCGCGTCGCGCCACTGCGTTACGGTCGATGAGTACGGCCAGGGCAACGCCCGCGATATAGCAGGAGATGTCACTCCACATGAATCCCTGTCCGAGCACGAGCGCTCCGAACGCATTTCCGCGCACCGCGTCGAGCCAAGGCGTATGCAGGAGCTGCGACAGCTCCACGGCAATCGCGATGCCGAGTGCGGCGGCGGCGAGTCGCGTGACTGGAGCGCGCGGCCAGATGAGCGCGAGCCACCAGTACACCATCGTGGCCCACAGTACGTCGCCGGCGTAGCGCGCGACGATTCGCGGCAGCGCATCTGGGAAGCGACGGGACGCGAGGCCGAAGGCCACGGTGATCAGCAGCCAACGGGCGACGGCGATGCGGGAGCGTGAGGAGTGCGTGGTACAAACCGGTGGAAGAGATGGAGGGACGTACGCAGAAATGGGGCACCGTGAAGCCGGGTTCAGCGAGCCAGCACGCGCGCGAGCAGTTCGGGCATCGCGTGCAGATGATCAATATGATCGGGGGCCGTGTTGCCGGCATAACCGAGCACCGAGAACGAACCGGCGTGCACTTCGCTGAGCTGCTGCATGCCACGTGGCCCCCACTTCAGCACGGGCGTGCGACGCAGGCCGAGTGACTCGAGCAGCCAATCAGCGGTTTCGGTGGTGCTGGCGAACGTACCCGGAAAAATTTCGGAGTTCGTGATGACGAATGACTTGTCACCTTGTATCGCGCCACGCGCGAAGTCGCGGAAGGCGACAAGATTCATCGTGTCGAGCAAACCGTCCGCTGCCAGTGGGCGGCCCTCGGGTTCGTATGAGGTGTGCATACCGTCAAGCAGCAGCACGCGCTGCACTCGGGCCGCTTGTCTCGGCTCCCGCAGAATCACGCGAATCGCGCCATGGCCGGCGGAGAATCCCACGAGCGTCAGCTGTCGAATTCGCGAGGGCCGTGCACGAGCGGCCGACACCTCGAGCGCGATGTGCACGAGCAGTGAGTCAAACACCGCGGGGTCGGAGAACGCACGGTGATAGGCGCCTGATCCGGCGCCGAGGTTCACCACGGCTGACACCGCACGGTCACCGCGTGACTCCACGGCCTGATGCGCGAGCCATGCTGCACCATGAAAGTGAATCACCAGGTCGAACTCGTTTCGCGAACGAGTGCGCGCGGGAATCAGGATGTCGACCGGCCGGCCGTCAGGTCCCGGCACCGAGCGCGCGAATCCGGCGAGTGGCCGTTCGGTCAGCCGTTCGTGTGCTCGTGTGCGCTCCGTCATGGGCGACGGGTTCTGGGCCGCAGGCGGCGGCGCAGTGGACTGCTGTGCAGCGAGCGATGACGGATCGGCCGCTGTGGAACACAGCGCCAGACAGGCCACCAGCCAGCGACTGGATGCCTGGGATCGCGCGATCGGCCTGCGGAGTACGAGGAGAGCGTGCATCATTCAGGAGGTAGCGGTCGAGGGGCGTCACCGTGGCGGCGCGCGCCCAATCGCATAGCTTGCCTGTTCTCCCCTCACGAGGCAACTGATCAGTGCTGCATTCGTTTCGTCTGCTGGCGATGATGTTCACTCCCTTGATGCTGTCGCTTGTGGCCGCACTGGCCCGTCCAGAGCCGCTATCGAGCATGCTACGGGTCAACGGTGAGCTCGAAGGTTTGAATACACGCGCCCATGCAAGCACCAGAGTTTCGGGCGTCGTGCACGACAGCGTGCGCAGTCAACCGCTCGTCGGCGCCCTCGTGCAGCTTGTGGCCGCCGACTCGCTCGTCAACTTCGGGCAGACCGTGATCTCCGATTCGTTGGGCCGCTTTGTGTTCACCGATGTTCCCAACGGCCGCTACACACTCGGGTTTTTTCACGACATGCTTGACTCGCTCGGCCTCGCACCGATGACGCGCAGCGTGTCGGTTGCGGGGGAACTCGAGGTGCGCGTGGACCTGGCGATTCCGGCGCCCACGCGCATTCGTGCCGCGATGTGTGGTGTGTCCAACGCGAGGAATGCGGCGGCCGTCGCGACCGGCGTGGTGCGAGATGCCCGCACACGAGAGCCGCTGGCCGGTGCAACCGTCACCGCGGAATGGATTGAGATGACGGTGGGCCGGGGAAGCGTGGGACGTCGCACCGTGCGACGGGTGGCGACCACGGCGGAGAACGGCTGGTACTCACTCTGCGATGTGCCGAGCCCGGGAGTGCTCGTGCTCATGGCCAATCGTGGCGCCGACAGCACCGACTTCGTCGAAGCGCAGGTACCGGACAACGGCTATCTGCGACAGGAGTTGTATCTCGGCCGCGTGCGCGGCGTGTCGGTTGCGACTGCTGCAGCGACCGATTCCGCGGCGCAGCCCGATTCCGCGTCGCCTCGCGTTCGTCGCATCAACGTTGGCGATGTACGGCTGCGTGGTTCGGCGGTGAGCGCGGTTGACGGGAAGCCGCTCGCCGATGCGCAGGTGTTTTTTGCGAACGGCCCGCAGGTACGTGCCGACGCACGTGGGGAATGG
>JBBRFQ010000278.1:0-4284 GCA_038224035.1 Gemmatimonadales bacterium | reverse complement strand
GAAGTGGCACCCCGGCCGTAACGTTGGTCTGGGCACCGACTACACCATCTATTCACTGGTTGACGGTGTCGTCCAGTTCGAGCACAAGAACAAGAAGCGCCTCAAGATCTCCGTCATCCCGGTTGAGTACGAAATCGAGATTGAGACGATCGAAGATGAACCTGTGACCGCCTGATTCTTCGGCGTCTGTCGCTCGGATTCACGCACGGCCCCCGGTCCTCACGATCGGGGGCCGTTTGCTCTCGGTCTTCGGCGGCGCCCCCTCATCGCAACATCGCGGGCCACCGCGCGTAGTGACCGGTACCCCTTACCTGTGGAGCGTGGAAACATGGCACTCTGGGATCGAGTCAAGGACGGTATCGACAAAGCCAATCGCGTCGCGCACGAGGCGATCGACGAAGGCAAGACCCGCATGGACGCCCGCAAGGCCCGCCAAGCCGCCGATCAGGCCGCCGAGTCGTTGGGTTACGCCGTATTCCGGGCTTGGCAGGCGGGCAAATCGCTCGACGAGCAGAGCCTCGAGCGATTGGCGCGGGCGCTGCGGGACCATGAGCAAGAGGCCGTTCGTCTTGAGGCCGCGTCTCAGGACGCCGCCGAGTGGCGCCGCCGCACCGGTACCGCCGACCCCGTCCCTGGCGAGGAAGCCGCTCCCGGCCCCTCCGCCGATCCCGGACAGGGACCAGAGCACCCGCCTGCAGCCCCATCGGCGAACTGACGTGACGACACGCCTTAACGCGCGGCGGTACACTGCGTCTACTTCCGCGTGCAGATGACCGAGGCGGACCGGACCAAGGACGCGGCGGTAGACCAGCAGCTTCTTGAGCGCTGGCACGCTGGCGATGAACGGGCAGCGACGGCGATTGTCGAGCGACATGCGACGGCGTTGGCGCGGTTCGCGCTCAGTCTCGGCGTTCGCGACGATCTCGATGAGTTGGTACAGGACACGTTCGTGCGGGCGTTCGCGGCGCTGGACTCGTTTCGTGCGGACAGTTCGTTGCGGACGTGGTTGTTTACGATTGAGCGGCGTCTCGTGCTCGATCGTCGTCGGGCGGCACGGCGTCAGCCCGACATCGTCGAGGTGATGCCGGAAGACGCGGCTACGGGGTTTCACGCGCTCGACAACATGGTGGCGAGTGAGACCGAGGAGCGGGTGCGCAATGCACTCACACGATTGTCGCCCATGCAGCGCGATGTGTTCACGTTGCGGGTACAGGAAGGTCGGGCATACAAGGACATTGCAGAGATTCTCGGGACTACCGAAGGCGCGGCCCGGGTGCATTATCACAACGCGCTACGCGCGGTGAAGGAGTGGATTCATGACTGAGTGCTCAAACGTCGACGTGCAGGATCTGCTGCCCGAGTTCGCGGCTGGCGAATTGCCTGCGCGCGAACGCGAGTCGGTTGAGATGCATCTGGCGTCCTGCGCGCCCTGTCGCGACGAGCTCGACGTGCTTGTCGCGGTCCTCAACGCGCGTCCGCTTCCACCGGTGATGAATGTCGCGGCCATCGTGGCGGCGCTGCCGCGTCCGGCCGTGGCCGGCCCTGTCAAGGCAGACACACCGGCACCGTTCCGCGTGATCGCGGGAGGCGCGAACGACCGCGTACCGAGCATGCAGCAGGTGGCGCGCGCCAGGCGTTCGCAGCCGTCGATGTTCGGATCGTCGTTGATGCGTTTCGCGGCCGTTCTCACGCTCGTGTCGGTGGGTGGGCTCTCGGTAATCGTCGCCAACCGCAGTTCAACCGCGCTCAGCGACACCGACGCGGCATCGGTGGTGATGGAGGATTCGTCATACATGGTCGCGGCACTGCCCGAACCGTACGCGCCGGGAACGACGCCGGTGCAGGCCGTGGTGTCGGTGGCGCCGTCAGTGTTGCCGATTCAGGAGTTGTCCGATTACAGCGACGCGGAGTTGGCGTTGCTGCTCGAACGTCTTGATGCGTGGGATGGAGCGCCGCCGGTCGATCCGGTGAATGGTCCGCCCACGTCGTCTCCATCGAGTGACACGGTGATTCAGGGGGGCTCATGAATACGCGTGTGATCCCGCGCATCACGCGAGCGGTCGCAGCAGCCTTGGTCACGGCGCTCTGTGTTGCGGTGACACCGGGCATGGATCTGCTCGCGCAGAGTGGGCCTCCACAGTCGCGTCAGCAGCGCGGTACGTCGACCCGTGGTGATCGCGAGATGGAGCAGCAAGTGCAGCGCCGCATCGGCGCGATGCTCAAAGCGCGTCTGTCGCTCACCGACGAGCAGCTCACGCAGCTTGAAGAGGTCACGAAAAAGTTGGATCGTGATCGCCGCAGCGTTCGGAGCGAAGAGTATCGATTGCGTTCCACCATGCGTGCGCAGTTGTTGGCCGGCGATTCTGCATCCAACGACACCATCGCGTTGCTGCTCGAGCGTATGCCACGCCTGGAGCGTCGCAAGATTGAACTGATGGAGAACGAGCAGAAAGAACTCGCGCAGTTCCTGTCTCCGCTGCAACGTGCACGCTACATCTCGCTGCAGGAAGAGATCCGTCGCAACATGGACGAGATTCGGGAGAAGCGAGAGGGCACACCGTCCAGCTCCGGCGGTCGGCCGCCGTACGGACGGACGCCGCCGCCGACCGGACGGCCGTAGCACGTGTCGATCATGACGCTCGGCGTGAGCCGATCGTGGCTGCTGCGCGCAATCGCGCTGTTGCCCGTCGCCGCTGCTTGCGGCGACGTCCGCACTGACGACTCCGCGAGCGGGCGACTGCGCCCCGTCGCGATCGGCTCGCCCGCACCCTCTTATGCCATCGCGACATTTACCGGCGATTCACTGGTCGTGGGCCCGAGCGAATCGCTGGTGCTGCTCAATGTCTGGGCCACTTGGTGTGCGTCGTGCAAGGAAGAGTTTGCGTTCATGGACACGCTGCTCGCCCGACACGGCCCGCATGGGCTGCGCGTGGTGGCCGTGAGCGTGGATGTCGGCAGTCGTGATCCGGTGCAGCGTGTGGCCGATCAGTATGGCGTCACGTTTGAAATCGCACACGACCCCGACGGGATCATCGAGCGCCGATTCCCTGCGCTCGGCGTGCCGGCGAGCTACCTCATCGGCGCGGACGGACGGCTCGTGTGGAAGCACGTCGGGGTGTTGCCGCCGGCCGTGGACTCGGTGATCGCGGCGAACCTTCCGGGCGGCAGCTAGCCGCGCTGGCGCCGCGTGCTTTCTCCGTCTATACTCAGTCATGTGCCGGTTGTGCGCATACCCGGGTGGCGGAACTGGTAGACGCAGGGGACTCAAAATCCCCCATCTTCACGGATATGCGAGTTCGATTCTCGCCTCGGGTATAGAGGGGAATACGCCATGCTTGGCTTCGGCCGGGGGTGGCGTTTTTCTTTGACTGTTGCTGGTTCTGTTGTTTATTTTCGGGCGAGTTTCCGCAAGGGGCGCCTGGTAGAATTGGCCTCGGGCACGGCGAGCTTGCCATAGACATTCTGGGCCAAGGGTCATGTCGACGTGCCCGAGCTGATGTCTCACCTCTTCACGTGGGCATGCAACGCCGTGCCTCCGCGCGCAGGGCCCACGTCCTCGCTGATCCAGGTGTTGAGTTCGCGCGCGGGGGTACGCGGTCGATGTCGAAGGCCGGGGCCAGGCGCCACAGCACGCTCTCCACGTGCAGGAAGCCGTGGTTGTGCAGGTGGTCATCCCCGTTGTTGATGAGGATCGGGAACGCTACGCGCCGCCAGAGCTCCTCAAGGTCCGTCGTCGCATGCGGCATCTATAA
The DNA here is from genome assembly GCA_038224035.1 of Gemmatimonadales bacterium. Lineage (GTDB taxonomy): Bacteria > Gemmatimonadota > Gemmatimonadetes > Gemmatimonadales > Gemmatimonadaceae > JAABRT01. The sequence continues at coordinate 532 of JBBRFQ010000278.1, read as the reverse complement.
TGAGCGATTGCAGCTCGGGGTGTCCGGCCGAATCGCGAATGCGCCACTGATCGGCACCGGGACGCTGCGTCGAAACCTGACACCGTGGAGGACATCTGTAGCGTCGCTATAGGCGCCAGGTCGACGCCGGCGGAGGCGCAGAACTGCGGCCGCGCAGCAATAGACCCGAAGAGGGAGGCGAATCGAACCGAAACGGAACCCTGTGGCCTGACCGCACGTGCCCCGCGATGCGAATCGGTGCGGGAGAACGCTTCTCGTCGTGCTATGTGGCGGGAAAGCGCCTGTCGCCATATATAAGTGTCTGGAAAAGGCTGCTCGTCATATTTTTTGTCGAGAAACGTATTCTATCGACCCTCAGAAGCGAGCTGCCCTGCGGGCGCCGAGCTCCGCACGCTGATCCAGCGCCCGTTGATGTATCGCGAACCCGTCGGTTACGACCGGACGTGGCTCGAGGGGTACCGACCGGGCGTCGACTGGCTGCTGCCGCCCGCGATACGTGAGCGACTGCACGAGAGTGGCCGCACACCGGAAC
>JBBRFQ010000277.1:0-4299 GCA_038224035.1 Gemmatimonadales bacterium | reverse complement strand
CGCACTGGTTGGAGTCGCCACGATTCCTGTCGTGTGCTCGGCGCGCGCACCAACAGAAGTGCAATGACGACCACCGCGGCGCATGGTTGCGATTGACACGTCTCCATCGAGCGCCGTCGGTGCTACTGCGGACGAATGCGTTCGCCGCCGACAATCCGCGTCTTCATGCCATCCACCGTCGCCGGAAGATGACTGGGGACGCCCGGTGGAGAATAGTGGAGCACCACATGGCGCACGCCTGACGCATCCATTTCGATCCAGACACCGTCGACGCCGCGGAGCGCCATCAGCTTGTTGATGGTCGCTTGCGGCAAATGATCATCCGTACCCTCGCGCGACGATGACGACGACGTCCCGCTGGTCGGTACGGGCGGCCGAGAGAGGAAGTCGAGTGAATCGTCGTCCTGAGGATCGCGCGTCATGCGATTGACTCCACTGTCCGTGGGGGGAATGGTCGTGCTGCGGTCGCAATGTCGATCGCCTGCTGGTGACCGATCGGCACTGCGCCGCTCAGCGCTGCGATCAGTACAGGTTGACGTCGAGGGCCGCGAGCACCCGGGTGATCCGATTGCAGAAAGTAGTACCACCGCCACCGGCAAAGAGCAGACCCACCGGCGCGCGGCGCGTGTCCCACGTCCAGACGATCGAGCCCGAGTCACCTCGGTCGCTGAACAGCCCGCTTGGTGAACGGACCGAGAACTGATCCACAAACCGTCCAATACGCCCCCCGCCGAAGTCAACGTTGACGGTAACGCCAACTGCGGTGATCGCACCACGGGTGAGCTGCGTCGTACGCCCACTCTTGCCGACCTGCATGCCCATCAGTGGCGCCACGGGTACTGTGCCGACGTTGAAATAATTTACACTGCCGCCGGACAGGTACATCAACTCGCGCCGGACGCGGTCGGGCCACGCCCAGGCTGTCGCACAGTCGACGGTGTTCGACGCACCGGCCGCGAAGTTTATCGGCACAAAGCGTTCGAGCACCGCGATCTGATCGCGAGGATGCACCCCGCCATCGAGCCTCGCCTGCTGCAAAATGGGGGCACCGATCGGCAGGCTGTTCGTGTTGGCAAGCACATGATTGTTGCTCAGCACCATCAGCCGGGCGTTGCGCGGCGCAGAGCGACCGCGTACCAGGCAACCAAACGTGCCGGCACCGTTCACGGCGGCTGGGCCGACGCTGCTGCCTCCCGGCGCGGGCCGCAGGCGCATACGGTGTGCATACGCATCGATGATCCCCGTATGCACGACATGAATCGGAAAGCCGGAACCCGAAAGCGAGGACACGCCAGCGATCGCGGCCAGCCGCGTGATCGTTTCGCCGGTCGACTCCGGCTCCACGGTGTAAACCTCGAGTACCGGATCACCCGGGTTGCCGCCCCCGCTCAACGTCGTGCCGTCGCCAAGTCCGATGCCAACACCGACGATGTTGGCATCCATCACGTCCTGCGATTGCGATCCAACCGACTCACCGGCGCCAGATGCAAGCAGCTTCTCGATCTCCGCTTTTGCCGACAGCAGCTGACTGTCGATGCCCGACATGAACGTGGCGATCTCCTCGTCGGCCGCTTCGGCCGCGAGCACCTCACCGCCATCCGGGGCCTGAAACTCTGTGTTCCGCGTGCCTTCAGGTTCCGCTCCGTCGCCGGAATCAGGATCCTGAAAGTCATTCGTCGGCTTTCGAGCCATGTGACACCTCCTCGCAATGCTGGGTGGGAGCTGCGCTGTGCCAACACTTGCTGGCACCGCATGCGATTCTGTAACGAACCGCGCGCCACAATATGGATCCAAAATGCGAAAAGCAATAGCGTTTCGATGCGAGCTCGAGCTTGGTTGCGTCGAAGCACGTGCAAGGCACGTGCGCTCATTGCCGAGACCGATGTGACATACATGTGACCTGCCTCTCGCCGCACCAAGGGCCACAATCCACATCAAGCCGCGAGAACGGATCGAGCGACAGACCGTCGAAGATGTAGAGCGACGCTACCTGCCGCCCAACATCTATGCCAACCGACGCTGACACTCCGTTCGTCTTTACTGCGAGTTGCGCCAAATATCTTAATGACGGTTAATTGGCTCAATGCCGTATCCGGACCGTATCCGCTGACAGGGACACGTAATGAAGAGTTACATCGAAGGGGTGATCGCAGAAATACCGCTGTTCGTCTCCCACTTCAGCCAGTGTCTCTTTCGTCCAAGGCACTTCATCCGAGAGTATCTGGCAGGCGAAGCGAAAGCCGACGAAGTCAGCAAGGGGGTGGAGTTTCTCATCCTGTCGTTCACGATCGCTCTGATCATTGGCCAGGTGCTTCCCGAAGCCACGACCCCGAAAGGGTTGCCGGCTGATGACGCGGCCTTTGCCAGTGTGGCAAGCACGGCGTTGTTTGATCTGTTCCTGCTGTTCTTTGCTGCCGCCATCACATTTGCGTGTTTACGCACGGTTGGCGTTGCCGGAAGCTTCTTTGCTTTCTTCCGGCTGTTTGCCTATTTCTGTGGCACGACGCTGGTACTGCTGGTGTTTGCCAACGCGTTGACGAATATTGCCATGGTCGATCCGCTGGTCGCAAAAAACTGGATCCTGCTGGAGAAGGACGTAGCGGCGATGAAGTCGACGACGGAACAGCTGCTGTGCAATACGGATTCTGCTGGGAAGCTGGTGAAGGACTCGGTCCGCGCCACGCAGATGCAAGAACAACTATCGCAGTCGAAGGCGCTGTATCAACAGGCGACAGCGCGACCGCTCTTCGTGCTCGGCAGTGGGTTGCAATCATTGGTTGTGCTGCTGGGGGCAGGCTGGTTGGCCATTGCCTGGTTCTGCTATGGTCGGCAACAACAGCTTGGCAGTGGGAAAATTGTCTTGTCCGGGCTGCTCAGCGTGGTGCTGATCTACAGCGCAAGCATGCTCCTGAGCCTTGTGCAAGCCGGCTCACAGATGATGGCAATTCAACGTGGCTGCGCAGTGACGTAGGGCTACGCAGCCGCGTGCCGTATATCATGAAGACAGGGTGCACAGTTTCACTACGCGTTCACCGTGGGGCCGCAGCGCGATGCCGCTGTATTGCTGCTTCGCGTTGCGCTTGCGCTGGTGGTAATGATGCCGTGGAAGCTGCCGCTGCTCTTCGCCCTCTGTCGCCTGCACCGCGCCGTGGCGCATGACTGCGATAGCCGCGTGGTCCGCAGCACCCACGATGCGCGCAGCTACGGTCGCCTGCTGCTCAAAACCGCAGAGCGCATTACCCGCGCCGGCACGGCGCCATCATGGTCACGCGTGTCCCGTTGGCTACCGGCACCCGTCGCCGGCATCGGCAGCCGCCGCATTGAGCTCGAACTGCGACTCCGCGCGCTCGTGTGCCCCGCAACGGGTTGGCGCACGCAAGTGCGCGTGCTCCGCGCGTGCTCCACGCTGGCACCGCACTGGTGACCGGCGTGTTGGCCGCCTGCTCCGTTCCCACGCCGGAACGCTCGATGGCCGGTGTAGCCAGCAAGAGAGCTCCAACGGCGTCATCACTGGTGATCCTCGCGCGTGACGGCTCGAAGAGTGGCGGCGCCTCGGCGCGCAATTCGATCACGGCTGGCTCGGTCTTCCAGCCGCGACCAGGCGATTCCGCCGCGTTGGACTCGATCCCGAGCTCGGCGAGCGTGCCGCGCGATGGACGCTCGTCGGCGGCCTGCTCGGCGCGCACCGCTTTTCAGTGCTCTTCGTACTTTCGGGAGAAACTGAGGGATGATCCGTGGCTTCTGCTCCGGACCTGGGAGGACATCAGTTCGTTCGGTGGTATGCTCGGTGGCATTGCGGGAGCGTTGCTGTTCTTCGCGACGCGAGCGGAAGAGAGCGAACGTCGGGCACGTCTGCTGTTCCTCGACGCCGTCGCCTTCGTTTTTCCAGCCGCGCTCGCTATCGGGCGCCTGGGGTGCTCGCTCGCGCATGATCACCCGGGGACGGTGACTATCTCGCCGCGTTCGCCGCTCTTTATCTCCCGGTGCGCTTTGCGCTCGACACGCTGCGTGTCGCCGACTCGCGGTACGCGGGACTGACGCCCGCGCAGTGGATCGCCGTCGCGGGGATGGCAGCGATACCGTTGGCAGTGGTTCAGCACCGCAGGCTGCGCTCCGCGATCACGTGGACACTCATTCTTGGCGGCGCCTGGGCCTGCCGATCAGGAGCGCCATGACACGAAAGCAAACCGGATGTGGGTGACGGTCAGTACAAAGCTCCGCTGGCCTGCAGGACATCACAGGATGACGCTCGCTGACGCACCGCGGCGGCAATCAATCAGTGAGTCACCGGCTGCTGCT
>JBBRFQ010000276.1:0-4306 GCA_038224035.1 Gemmatimonadales bacterium | reverse complement strand
ACCCCGTTGCCGAGCGGGAGCATCTGCGGCGCCTGCGGCACACGCCCGGTGGGCGGCGCCTCGCCGAAAATGTCATACGCGCGAATCGATGCATCGACCGCTGCCAGCGCACGTTCGAGCTCGGCGGTCGTCTTGCTGATCTCCCAGCGGTACAGTGCGCCGGAGCACACGTACGCGCCAAGTCCGAGCACCATTGCCGTACCGAGCACGGGCGCGGCGAGTGCCGCGCCGGCCAGCGCAAATGCTTTCGCGCCAATCGCGGTCGCGAACCCGCCGCCCACCGCCGCGCTGCCGCCGATGCCGATCCCGTAACCGGCGATATTCGTGGCCAGTCCTCGGCGAAGATCGATGTGCGCCGTGACCTCGCAGCCGCGCGGATCGCCCGGAAGCATCGCCATGGTGATGCGCACTTCCGGTGCGTAGACCCCGTAACGCGTCCACGTCCAGCGATAGTCCGTGCCCACCATGTCGGGGAGTTTGAACACGAGGACGCCGCCATCGAGCGGGTGGCCGCCGACGGTGTCCAGCAGCTCGAGCCCGTATGGGTGCGCCTGTAACGTGCGACCGAGCGCGGCGAGCACCACACGTGGAGCAAAGCGGAATGGGCGCGACACGGCCAGGGAACGTTGCGAGGTGCCAAGCAGTCGTGTGGCCACGCGGTCTTGCCACGCGGGCACTGTCGACGACTGCTGGAGCGACACCGGCGAACTCTGAAGCTCAGCCATCGCCAACGCGACATAGCGCTGTGAGATGCCCGCTTCGAGCGCCGCCGCTTCGACATCATGCGCCCGGAATCCATCGGTTTGCGCGGCGCGCTCGCTCGTCGTTGCGCTGTCGGCTGGATCGGCCGCCGGCAACGCCCGCGTGTCGGCCCCCAGTCCTGTGTCGCGCACCCGCGTTTCAAGGCGAGCGGCGGCTTCGGACTGCAGCTGCGCGGCACGGCGCCACACGGCGTGTGCCTGATCGGTGCTCAACACCACATTGCCCGACGGCGCGACGGATTGTGGCACCGACTCGAGCGCCTTTGTCAGTGCGTCGGCGAGTGCTTCGCCGTTGGCATAGCGATCGGCCGGGTTCTTTTGCAGGCAACAGTCGATGACGCTGGCGAGTGCCGCTGGCACGTCGGGCGCGTAGGATCGCAATGGTGGAGGATTGCGCGTGGCGTGCGCCACGATGATGGCCTGCGGTGAGTCCCCGTCAAATGGCAAGCGTCCACTGAGCGCGAGAAATCCGGCCACGCCGAGTGCGTACAGATCACTGCGTCCATCGAGAATATCGCCGGCGCACTGCTCGGGGCTCATGTAGTGCACCGTGCCGAGCACGTAGCCGTTGGCGGTGATGGACGGGTTGAAGTCGGCGCGGGCAATGCCGAAGTCGGTGACGACCGCTCGATTGGTGGCGCGGTCGAGCAGGATGTTCTCAGGCTTCACATCGCGGTGCACAATACCGCGCGCGTGTGCGTAGGCCAGCGCCCACGCCACTTCGCGCAGGATGCGCACCACCTCGAAGGGGCCGAGGGTACCACGATCGGCAATGCGATCGGCGAACGTCTGCCCTTCGACATAACCCATGGCGAAAAACGCCAGCCCATCCAACTCATCGGCGCGATACACCGGCACGATGTTGGGATGTGAGAGCTGCGCCGCGGTACGCGCCTCGCGCAGGAATCGCTCGCGGGTTTCCACCTGCTGCGCCAACTCTTGCGGCAGCACCTTCAGGGCGACGGGGCGATCGAGGCGTTCATCGCGCGCCAGAAACACGACGCCCATGCCACCGCGGCCGAGTTCCCGCTCGATGATGTACTGGCCGCGCAGCGCCGCGCGCAGAGAGACGAGTTCGCCGGTGTTCGAAGTAGGCATGATGATCAATAGTACGGCCGGGGCGGTGGGCGGGTTACACCTGCCGCGTTTACGGTTCACCGTTGACGGTCAACGGACACTCCCCCATTACTTCCCGTCCGCGTACCGTGGAGATCACACCTTAAGTTCATGGTACGAGTTGGCGGTTGACCGTAGACGGTGTGCACCGGGAACTGTTCACCGTAAACCCGTACGGTCAACTAAAGGCGCGATCGTGCCGGTACGGGCGACGGGCGTAGCGAGGGAGTGGCGGTTGACCGTCTACCGTTCACCGCCACTCCCTCGCCCGCCAACGACACAGGGGAGACAGCCACCTGGCCATCTCCCCCATGGATCGTACCCGACCGGTGCTACTTCGACGGTTCGAGCATCTGCTCGATCAGGTCACGCGCATCCTGCAGGTGCGCGCGGCTGGCCCGATCACTCGTGCGGGCGATCGCCGCAGTGAGTTCCCGGTCGAGGTCGCGCATTTCCGCCTTGAGCAGCGGCCGCAGGTCGGCCGTGCTCACAGCACCGCCGCCGCCTGGGAAGCCCGGCGGTGTTGCCGCGGGCGCCGGCGGATTGATCTTGCTGGCCATCGCTTCGAGGTACGTGCGCTGCAGACGACGACGGTAGATGTCGATGCTCTGACCGGCGTAAATCTCCTTCCAGAGTCCACGACGCAGGTCCGTCAGCATCTGTGCCAGCGGATACACGTTGCGCGGCGAGCTTGCCGCCGCTTCCATCTCGAGCATTCGCTGCAGGCGGTCATTGGCGACGAGCGACGACAGTGCGCGGGCCTGCGAACCGCTGATACGCGCGAGGCTGCCCGACGGCTCAAGGCGGTTGATGATGCTCGGCTCGAGCAGATACGTGGGCGTGGTGAAGGCGTTGTCCACGAGGAACTTGAGCGCTTCACGCTGGCGCGCCGCTTCGACCGGCACGTACACATCCCCCGGTGTCCCCACGCGCTTTTCCGTCTTGTACGCACCACCGACAACACGGGCCACATGCGCCATTTCCGTGGCCCACTGGCCGATGAGTCGCGTGTAGAGCTGCTGCATGTCGCTGTAATCATCGCCGACGCGCGAGTTGGACGCCGGCTCGATCATCTTGATGATGCGCTTGATGTTCCTGACGCCCAGTTCGGTCGCACGCACGGCGTCGGCATCGCCGATCGCTTCGGACTGTTCGCCCGGATCCGAGCCAGCGGCACCGGCGTCGCTGGCGAAGCGATACCACGGGATGGTGTCCTGCATGCGCGACCACTTTTCAAGCGTCGGCTTTTCGTCTTCCGGCGTGCGCGCACCCGGAATCGGCGTATAGCCCCACATCACGGCATACTTGTCGTACGGGCCCACTTTGGGGATCAGGTCTTCCACCGCGATGCCGTCTTCCGGCTGCGCGACGTAGTTGAGGCGCGCGTAGTCCATGAGGCTCGCTACATGTCCCATCCGCTTGACGAAATCCTTGTTGCGGATCGAGTCGACCGGATACATGGAGCTCGACTTGAAGTTGTGCGGGAAGCCGAGGGTGTGTCCAACCTCGTGTGCCACGACGTACTGCACGAGGCGGCCCATCAGGTCGTCGGGATACGGGTACTGCAGCACACGCGCGTCGAGATGGCCGACCTGCGTGAAGTACCAGGTGCGCTGCAGGTTCATGATGTTGTGATACATCATCACGTCGGCGTCAAGAATTTCGCCGGAGCGTGGATCGACGGTGCTGGGGCCAACGGCGTTTTCGGTGGGGCTGGCGAGCCAGCGCACCACGGCGATGGACGCGTCTTCCGGATTCCAGTCGGGATTGTTCTTCGGCGCTTCCGCGGCGACGATGCCTTTGGAGAAGCCGGCGACTTCAAACGCCGACTGCCACTCCTCGATGCCTTTCTTCACGTACGGCACGAGCCACTCCGGCGTGCCCGGATCCACGTGATACGTGATCGGCTTCTTCGGCACGCAGAGACTGCCGACCTTCTGGTCGGAGCACTCGAGGCGCCAGCGGTTGGCAAAGCGACGCGTGATCACGCGCTGCTCGTTTGAACCGAAGTCGGTTTGTGTCGTGGAAAAGAACCCAACGCGCGAGTCGGCCAGTCGCGGCTTCATCGGCTCGTCGGGGAGTTTGACGAGCGAGTAGTGGTAGAGCGTGGTGCCGCCGGCGCCAGCGCCACCGCCACCAAAGGGGCCGGCCGGCGCGGCCGTCGCCGTGCAGGTGAGCGACGCATCCACTTCGATGTTGCGCGCGTACGGCGACATCCGCTCGACAAAACTGCGCGTGGCATCGCGAGCGGGGCGTGCGCAACCCTGCGAGAACTCGTCAATCGCGCCGGTGAACACGCGCGACACATCAATGACCGCGCTGGAATCGCGACCGAACGCTTCAATGTTGAAGGCCGCAATGATCGTGCTGTACCGGATCATGTCGACGGACTTGTTGATCGAACCGGTATCTGTGGAGACGTTGCGCAA
>JBBRFQ010000275.1:0-4338 GCA_038224035.1 Gemmatimonadales bacterium | reverse complement strand
GTGGGCTCGGGCAGCTCCGCGATCGGCACGCTCGTCGAACGCACAACGCGCTTCACCCTGCTGCTCCACTTGCCCCGCATGGCCGCCCATGACGCGGGCGCGCGCACCAGCGATACGAAGAACGGACCGGCGCTCGCGGGGCATGGGGCGCGCGCGGTGCGGGATGCCATCGCCCGCGAGCTCGGCACACTGCCCGTGCAGCTGCGGCAATCGCTCACGTGGGACCGCGACGTCGAGATGGCCGAACACGCCCGCCTGCGCACCGACGTCGGGCTCGCCATTTACTTCTGCGATCCGCACAGTCCGTGGCAGCGGGGCACGAACGAGAACACGAACGCATGACTGCGCCAATACTTTCCCAAAGGCACCGACCTCAGTGTCCACAGTGCCTCCGACTTGGCGGCCATCGCACTCGCCCTGAACAGCCGACCACGCAAAACACTGGGCTGGCACACCCCAGCAGAAGCAATGAATGACCTGTTATGGGAGAGTTGCGGTTGACTGTCAGCCGTCAACTTTGAACAGCCAACCGCAACTCTCCGATTACTCCCGTCCCGCGTACCGTGTCGATCGCAGCTTCAGTTCACGGTACGAGTGGACGGTTGACGGTCAACCGTAAGCGGTTCATGGCAACTCCACCCTGAATCCCGTCGTGCGTGCCGTCGAGATCGCGCCATCCGTTCAGGGTAAAAATTGCCAGTTCACGGCTCACGGTATTTCGCCCCCCCACCGCCCGTCGCAGCCGTGAGGGCCAAACCGTAAACCGTAAACCGTTCACCCTCACCGTCAACTGAAGGCGCGATCCCAAACACCGAATACCCAGCCAGTAAATGTCGTGAGCAGTAACCGTGAGCCGTTCACCCTCACCGTCAACCGAAAGCGCGATCCCGCCGGTACGCGGGATGGGCCTAATGAGCGAGTTCCCGTGTCACCCTCCCCTCCGACACTTATCGCTGCAGTACTTCACCGACTCCCAGTCGCGCGCCCACTTTTTCCGCCACGAAAACGGTCGGCCGCAGGTCGCGCAAATCTTCTCGTCGCGCTCGCCTGGCAGCGTGGCGCGAGACGTCGGGGTTGCGTGCGGGCGGCGGGGCATGCCGAACAAGCAAGCGCACGCATCTTCGGTTCCCTATCGCCGCACGGGGTGCGTGGCCGGTCATCACCGGCGCTGTCGACCCCCTCACATCGCTGGCCGACGTACGCGCGGGGGATTCCCTTCCGCCTCCGGACAGCGCACACTCCTATGGTGACCACTCACGATCGCAATTCCGGCGTCGAACCCGACGAGTCTTCAGGCGAGTTCGATCTCGTGCTGCCCAGCGAGTTGCTGGAGCATGGGCTCGACATCCTGCCGCCCCCGGGCTATCCGGTCGACTTGCCCTACCCTCCGCGTCCGCGCGCCTGGGAGAGCCCGTCGCGCTACGGACATCGGCCGCGCGCAATTCCGGCCGATCGGCCCGGCGAGCTCGACTCGTTCCGACAAATCGCCCACAGTCTCGCCGGCGGCACGGACTCTCCGACCGTGCTGCGCGTGCTGTGCGATGCGGCCATGGATCAGGGGCGGTCGAGCGGCGCAATGGTCGCCGAAATCACCCCCGATGGCGGCCGGTTCGTGGCGTGCTCCGGATTGGTCGGGGACCTGTGCGGCACTGCCTTTCCGTTGGCCGGATCGGTGACCGCCCGTGTCGTGGCCAGCCGCGCGGCGATTGCCGTCGAGACCATGCGTGAAAGCTCGCCGTTCTTTGAGTCACTATTGGGAGAGCGAGGCGTGGGACCGGCGCTGGTGGTGCCGCTGATCGCGCATGCCTCCTTCCTCGGCGTGCTCATCGTGACACGTCGCGTGGATACGCCCGTATTCGACCGCGACGACGAAACACGTCTGTCCACCGTCGCTGACCTCGCCGCCCTCGGGCTGTGGAAGGCCCGGCTCCTCGAGGAGGCGCGGGCGGCCGACGCGGCCAAGACCGCCTTTCTCGCGACGTTATCGCACGAGCTGCGGACGCCCATGGCCGCGCTCGAAGGATACGGCGAACTGCTTGAGGACGAGATTCTCGGGCCGCTGGTGCCCGAGCAGCGCGACGTCCTCATGAACCTGCGTGCCGTGGGTCGGCATCTGGGCGCGCTCATCGAAGAGATCCTGACCTTCGCCTCGCTCGAGGCCGATCGTGTGGTGCCCCGTCTCGCGCCGGTCCGACTGGAAGAGGTGGTCGACTCGCTGCACCCGTTTCTCACCCCACTCGCGCGGGAGAAGGGCCTCACGATGCGCTTTGACGTGGCGCCGGGATTGCCCATGGTGCTCACCGACGAGGATCGGGTGCGGCAGGTGCTGCTCAATCTCTGTGGCAACGCGATCAAATTCACGGAGCAGGGCGAGGTGACCGTCAATGTCGTCCCGGGTCCGCCCGATGCGGACGGGTGCGCGACCGTGCGTTGTGATGTACGAGACACGGGCATCGGCATCGCGGCCTCCGAGCTGGCGCGGCTCTTCAAGCCGTTCTCGCAGATTGACGATGGACCGGCACGACGACATAAGGGCACGGGCCTCGGCCTCTACATTTCGCGCCGTCTGACAGAGCTGCTTGGCGGGCGACTCGATGTGCGCTCGCAGCCAGGCGAAGGCTCGACGTTCACGCTCATACTTCCGGTTGGCGCCTAACGCACACGCGGACGCCGTTCCCTCGCGCAACGCGCGTGTCGCTCCGTTAGATTGTGTCCCACTATGCGTGCCCAACCGACTACCAGCGCGTTCAATGACGGCGTGATCGCCGAACAGTTCGAACGCTACCGTCAGGACCCCTCCAGCGTCGACGAAAGCTGGCGCCAGTATTTCCGCACGGCCGAGTCGCTGTATGGTGGCGCACAGGGTGCGGCCACGACCGCACCGGCCACACCCGCCACGAGTGATGTGGCGTATCTGCGCAAGGTGGCGGCCGCGTCCTCGCTCGTGCAGGCAATTCGCAACTACGGCCATCTCGCGGTGCAGGTGGATCCGCTCGGCACGCCGCCTAGCGGCGCGATTGAACTGACGCCCGAGTTTCACGGACTCACCGACGCGGATCTCCGCTTGATCCCCGGCACCGCGATCGACGACGAGCGCTTCGAGAACGTGACGGCAGCCGAAGTGGTCGCGCGTAAACGCGAAGTGTACACCCAGTCGATGGGCATCGAAGTCTGGCACATCGAAAACGACGATGAGCGCAACTGGTTTCGCGCACAGTTCCGGTCGGGTCACATCGTGCGCCCGCTTTCTGCCGAAGAAAAGAAGGCCGTGCATCGCCGACTCTGCGAGGTCGACGGGCTCGAACGGTTCCTCGGTCGTGCGTACACGGGGTACAAGCGATTTTCCATTGAAGGTACCGACGCACTCGTGCCAATTCTCGACGAGATCATCGCCGAATCGGTGCAGGCCGGCGCGCGCGAAGTGGTGATCGGCATGGCGCACCGTGGTCGGCTCAACGTGCTCACCAATGTGATGGGCAAACCGTACGAAGCGCTGTTTGCCGAGTTTGAAGGGCGACACAAGACGGGTGGTGAGGCCGGTACGGGCGACGTGAAGTATCACCTCGGATTTGAGGGGCAGAAACGTCTGCTCGGACGCGACGTGATGCTGCGACTGGTCCCGAATCCGTCGCATCTCGAAGTGGTGAATCCGGTGCTCGAAGGCGTTGCGCGTGCGCACCAACGCGTGCGCGGAGAAGCCCCTGGCACGCGTGACGAACTCGCCGTGGTACCCGTGGCCATTCACGGTGACGCCGCGTTCCCGGGCGAAGGGGTGGTCGCCGAGACGTTCAATATTTCGGCGCTGAACGCGTATCGCACCGGCGGCACGATTCACGTCATTGTGAACAATCAGGTAGGCTTCACCACCGACCCGGACGAGGGACGCAGCACGTACTATTCGTCCGATCTTGCCAAGGGATTTGAAGTCCCGATCTTTCACGTGAATGGCGACGACGCGGAATCGTGCATCAAGGCCGTGCGACTCGCGTGTGCGTACCGCACGCGGTTCCGCAAAGATGTGCTCATTGATCTGGTCGGCTATCGTCGTCACGGCCACAACGAAGGCGACGAGCCGTCGTACACGCAGCCGGCGCTGTATCAGCGCATCAAGGATCATCCCACCGTGCCCAACGCGTGGGCGCAGCGACTCGCCGCCGAGGGCGTCTTGTCAGAGGAAGAGGCCGCGGCGGTTGAACAGCAGGTGATGGACGCGTACGCCGCGCGCCATGCGGCGTTCAAGGCATCGCTGGCTGGCGCCGAGTCGCACCAGCCGTGGCCCGACGAGACAGCCTCCACGCCTCGACCGGTGGAGACGGCGGTGCAAGCCGAGCGGTTGAT
>JBBRFQ010000274.1:0-4342 GCA_038224035.1 Gemmatimonadales bacterium | reverse complement strand
CCAGAATGTCCGTCGCCAGCGTCACCGCATCCTTCCCGGCAATGAACTCCCGCGCCTTGAACGGCGAATCCGCCGCCAACTTCTGCGAGAACTTCACGTTCCAGGGGCAGACGGACTGGGAGATGTGTCGGTATAACCGTTTTGAAATTGCCTTGGACACAGGCGCTCGGACCGTCCATCGCATTGGCCGAACCTCGCCCCTCCGGTGACGTCGGGAGCCCTCCGCTGGCGCGGCTCGGTTACACCAGTTTGGGCAGGGGCGCAGAATGCCGGTGGCCCTCCCCGAGGATAAGGCAATGTTGGGACGTATGCCGACGGCAGCCTGGATGACCTTCACGCCATGTGCCACTCGTCCTGACGGCAGAATCTGCCGACAGCATTCGCATTGACGCTGTGATTAAATCGTCGTGGCAACGCGCCTGCACCGCTGCGGTGCCATCACCGGAATAGTGTCGTAGGCCGGCACCGCAGGGTTTGCGAGGGTCCGCGCCGGGCGCCATCCACGAGATCCGCGAGTGCGCCGGACTGTTTCGCCTCGCCCTACCTGGCGGGCTGATACCGCGGATCACCGGTTTGCCAGAGCATGAACGAGATCGTCGTCGCTGCCCACTGAGGCGACACACCGAACAGCGGCCTGTGCCCGCCTGCCGTCGGAACCCACAGCACTGGCCGTGTCGACCTGTTGGCCCGTTGCAACCGCGCGACATACTTCGCCGCCAGCATCCCGGTGCTGAAGTTGTAATCATCCGACGCGGAGTGCACGATCACAGCAGGCAGTGCGATCGAGTCGGGTACCTGATGGTACGCAGACGTCCGCATCAGCATGCGAATCCCTTCCGGCGTGTCCACGTCGCCGATCTCTGCGATGTTGCGGGCCGCGGTGGGGTCGGTACTCGCTCCGCGAACTTCATCTGGCTCGCCCACTTCGTACAGCACCGCCCCGAGCAGATCGGGGCGCTGCGCCATTACCATGCCGGGAACGGTCGCTCCGAACGACATGCCGGAGAGCGTGACGCGCTTTGCTGATGTGTAGCGTTTGGCGATGAGGTGCTCGATGGCACCGATCATGTCATCAAAGGTATTCTGCTTTCGCTCGCGGGTGGCCGCCATGTGCCACGCATCGCCCAGCTCGCCGCCACCCCGCACGTGGGCCCACGCGAATACCACGCCCTGTTCCACGAGGTATCGGATGAGCGGATCCATGCCGGGGTCGGTGGATTGTCCAAACCCGCCGTAGGTTTCGATCAGGAGTGGTGCGGTGGCATCAAGGTGCCCGTTGCGCAGCGCTGCCTTGCCGTACACCACGGACACCGGCACCATGGTACCATCTTTCGACCGAGCCTGAAGACGCTCGGTGATCACGTCCGCGACCGCCATTTCCGAGAATCCGTCATCGACACCAAGGGCGCGCGCGGTGTCACCCACTGCGATCATCCAATGCTGCACGGTGGCCCACGACTCGACTGACACGGTGGCGCCGGTGCCCGATTGTGCGCGTCCGAGTTTCACCGATCCAGTCACCGGCAGCGGAATCTTGACGGCCGATGTGCCGCCAGGTGCCAGTCGGAGCAACTCGATCGCGCCTGCGCCTCGCTCGGTGAAGTAGATGCCGTCGTTCTGCACCACATAGCCGGTGATGACGGCCGCGCGTTCCGGAATCACGGTCGTCCACGAGGTCTGGGCCACGGCACCAGCCCGCAGTACCCGTCGCACCACCATACCACGGTCGGCACCTTTCCGGGCCAGGCCATACACGGTATCGCCGTGCAGGTTGAGCGCCGTGATGCGATCGACGCCGGTGGCGATCTGGACCCACGCCGGCGCCTCATTGCCCTGCGGCAACGGCGATGCGTAATACTCGGTCAGATTCTGTTTCGAGCGGTACACCGATCCGAACATCCATGACGAGTTCGACGACGTGCCCACGCGTGAGGGTACATCGACCTTGTCCATCGGGACGGCAGGCGAAACGCCAAAGCCAAACACCGGGATATCGGCCGACTGCGGCGTGCCCATCCGATGCAGGAACTGACGTCCGCGATTCAGTTGTTCCGTGGGATCACCACTCGATGTGGTGAACAGTCGCGGATAAAAGAAGCCGCTGCCGTCGGGCAACCACGTCACTTCGTACTGGGTATCCGACTGAGTGGTGAACAGGTCCGGAACGCCATCGGGCAACAGGCCGCCATTGACGGCATCCACCACGATGATCGCGGCGTTACCATCGCCGCCTGCCGTCGTGCCGAGCGCAACGTATCGGCCATCCCATGACGGCACGAAGGTGCGAATCCGCGCGCCCGGGCGAAGCCGTGCGATGGCTTTCGCCGAGAGGATCTCGCGTTCGGCACGCTGTCCCGAGTCGACCACCATCATCGATGGTGCTGTGCCCAGATAGCGCGTCAGGAATGTGCGGGTCGGCGTGTGCACGACCGTTCCGATCGTCGGCATGGCAGCGTACGCGCGCTCGAGCCCAGCCGCGATGGAATCGCGACCAACCAGACGCGCGAGAACGGAGTCGGTATACGCGGACTGGCCTTTCACCCAGGCACGCGTGTTCGCGGCCAGCGTGTCTTCGAGCCAGCGCAGCGGATCGGGCACCACCACGCCGTGCATCGTATCGGCAAAGGCCACAAACTCGGCCGGCGGCGGAGGTGTCACGCCAGACGCGTGGACGACTGGCGGCAATGGCGCTGTACTGCGGCTCGCGGCATCATCGCGTGCCTGCGTGCACGCTGATGCCAGGAACAGCATGGGCGCGAGGTGCGCGCCGATGTGGACTGCGAGCCTGAGCGCCATGCGCACGTGCTCCATTGAGTGGTTCAGTGGTGAATCTGCAACCAACGACGATCCAGTCTCGACGTTCGCCAACGAGGTGTCTGGCTGTCACTACAACCAACGCGCCCGACCTCCATCATTCTCGTCCGGCGATACGCGGCCTGAATCGTCGCCATGCTGGCAACGTCGGTTCAGCCTCAGGGCGCGGCACACGCCGGCTGTTCGCTGTCGCGCTGTGTCAGGCGGACGATCAGCCTGCAGAAGCCGCACCTGCCAGCAGCCCCTCAATCTGCCCCCCCCCGAGCACCTCGCGCGTCCACGACTTGGACAATAGCGCGAGTCGTGCATCGGCCGCCAGCAGCGCTTCCAGACTGTCGACCGCGTATCCGGAGACGAGAGGGAAGGGTGTCTTGACGCTGATGCTGCGCACCGCGTGCAACAGCGCCCCGCCGGCCCCGCCGGGCATCATCTCGTCCGATACGACCAGGTCGACCGCCGCACCCGACCGGAAGTACGTGATCGCCGTCGTCACGTCCGGTATATTGCGCACCTTAAAACCCAAACGCTCCGGTGCGCTTTGCGTGTATTCCGTTAGCGTTCCGCGTTGTTGGTCAGCACCACCGCTGCATTCCGCCTGAGCCCCGCCAACTTCGCCCGCTTCATTGGCGACTTCCGGAACGCCGCGCTGAACTCAGCGCGGCGGCGGGTGTGTGAATCGAGGACGGGGCTTTGCGTGGCACGTTCCAGGAGCGCACGCGAAGCGCATGCGTCACCGCGGTAGGCCGCCGTGTAGTACGCGGCCTCGGCGTAAATGACGGGGCGGAGCGACGGCGGAGCGACGTCTACCCCGTCGCGAAGGACTCCGATGTGTGCGCCGGCGTTGGCGGTATCCTGCGTGTCAAGCGCGTGCAGATACGCCAGATACCGGGCCAACACCGCGTCAAGCGTTCCGTCGTCACCCGCGGCCAGCGCACGCTCGACGGTAACAGGATCCCAGGTACCGGACTGTCCGGTAGCGAACCATCCGCTCATGGCCATCACGGAGGAGTGTCGTTCGGCCAACGGCCCGCCGCGTGCCAGGAGCAACACGCGCGTCCGTCACTGGACAGGCCCGCCGGCCACATAGGGAACCACTGTGACCGCGGCGAGTCCCATCGAAGTCACCCCGAGGGTGAAGATGCCCGCGGACACCGCCATCGACGCGCCATGAGTTGACCACGTGTAGGCGCCCAATCCGAGGACTTGCTAGAACGCGATCGCGACGATCCCGAGGATGAGGCTCGCTGCCGGTCCGCCGCCAGCGAAGAGCCTGGCCGAGCGCCTCAGCCTCTGTGTGCGAGTAGGAGTCGCGATGACCAGTCCGCCAACCTCGCCCAACGTCGAAGCACGTTGAACGTGCCAGTCGCCGCGATCATCCTTCAGCACCTTGACCGGCCCTGCCGCGAACATGCGGAGCGTGAAACCACCAAGTCGGGCGCCGAGCACGTGGCCGGCCTCGTGCGCCGCCAGCGCCAGCACGCCGGCGGTGACGAGCGCCGGCACGACGAGCAAGAGACGGAGAAAGATG
>JBBRFQ010000273.1:0-4376 GCA_038224035.1 Gemmatimonadales bacterium | reverse complement strand
CACGGCGAATACCCAGTGGTCGAAGATCGACCGCCGTTCCGCGTTGCCCAGACGCTCCCAAGCAGCCCCGATATTGCGGGTTTCGTGGATCAGCGCCGAAAGCTTCTCGAAGGCGTGTACGCCTGATTCCGCGTGCTTGGTGGCCGTCTTCAAGTTCTCTTCGGCAAGCGTCACCTGTCGGCGCAGTTGGGAGACCTGTTCCATCAGGACTTCATCGCCGCCCACAGGGGCCTCGTCAGCCGACACGATCGCGGTCAGGACCTTTGCACCGCGTACGTAGGCACCCTGACGCTCCCGCAGATGCTTCTCCGCCTCCGACACGCTGTTCGCGGATGACTGGCTGAACTTGTGCCGCTCGACGAGAAAGCGACGGACCTCGTCCTCGAATTCATCAGTCGAACGCTCGCTCAGAATGAGGTCCTTGACCTTCGTCTCGATCTCGCGGGCATCGACGTACCACACCTTGCAGCCCGCCTCGATGAACCGTTCGTACGAGCTCTCGCCCGTGCGGTTCTTGGGCTTCGCGTGCGCATACATCCTCAGCCCTCCTTGCGCTTGCTTCAGCTGGCCACCGTTGTACTCCAGACCGCAGCGCGAGCAGACCAGCGTCAACGGGAACAGTTCGGCACGCCGACGCTGGCGCGGCGCGGACGAGTCGCGCCGAGCAGCGAGTCGTCGCTGCACCTGCTCGAAAAGTTCGACATCAACGAGCGGCCCCCACTTCGCCTGCGCGACTATGAGGGGACGGGTCCCCTCCTGATCAGCAGTGCCGCGAAACACGACGTGGCCAATGAGGACGGGATTGAGCAGGAATTTGCTGAGCGTGCTGTGCGTCATACGTCCCCCCAGCTTACCAGAAATGCCGTCTTCGTTGTGGAGGGTTTGACCTACTCGATCAAGCGACACGCCTGCGACGATCAGCCGTGCAGCCTTTGCCCAGTAAACCAGTTCGGCTTCGTTCGGCACGAGAATCGTGTTGCCCGATGCGGAGGAGCGCTCTCCATCCTTCAGGATACGGTCCGCGGCTACATCCTTGCGCAGCGTGCCCCACGGCGCAGGGCCGCCGGTCCACCAGCCCTCCGAGGCGCGCTTGATCATGCCCCGTGTGACGTTCATCGACAGCGCGACGGAATAGCTGGCCGCCATGTGTGCATGCATGACGAGTATGACGATATCGCTCAGACCATCGCCGCTTATCTTGACCGTCACGAATCGCGGAATCCACCCGAGCCGAGTGAGCTCCGCATGCACCTGCTGATACGCTGGCACGTCGGGCTTCCCCTCATCATCGAGGATACGCCCGAAACGACTCGGATCGTACATCTCGATCCTGCCAGGCGTATGCCGCGGCTGCGGATTCGCCCTGCAAAAACTGAGTAGATCCTGGAAGGCCGGACGCTCGAACGTGATACCAGTGAAATTGTCCTTCCACGTCCACGCGGGCTCCACTGCCCCCCACTCGCGGTCGGCGGCCTCACCCTGCTGATCATGCGACCCGACCTGGCGTTCGCCGGACTCGGTGCTTTCCCGCGTGTAGCGCACACTCTTTGGAACCGCGCCGCTGGCGGCGAGGCGCTCTTCCCAGTTCGTAAACGTGACCTTCATTTCGCGTTCTCCCATAGGTCATGCGAGATGATCTCCGCGCAACGCCGGCGGCGTACGCGTTCACCGCCGGAATCGCGAAGGCGATCCGACAGAGTCTTGAAATGCCCTTCGAGTACGTGCACGGCGAAGAGCTTGGCGATGTGGGGTGGCAGACTGCTGGAGAGATTGTGGTGCTGGAGGTCGTGTGAGGTTGGGATTGCTGCCGATGACTCCGGACCGCGGTCCGGGCTCGGGAGGGCATCCACGGGCACCGTCCAGGTAAGAGGGCACCACGCCAGTGATGTCGGCGTGATATCCAGAGCTTATGCACCCGGTGTGGCCGTGACCGTTTCGGCTGCGCCGCCGCCAGCGGTACGACGGCCGGCGACACCCCCACGCCTCCCAACCTGATGCTTTCCAACGGGCAATACGGTTTCCTCGGCACTCTCCTGCACGGCTGGCTTGCCGTCGTATTGTCGGACGACACGAAAGCAGCCGCACATCGCTGGCCGTCGGTGATAGCCCTTGTGGCCATACCTTCGGGGGGCGGTGTACGGCTGCCAGTCATGTCACTCACGCCGCGTGCTTGACATCCTCGGGTGCTGCGCAAGTGGAGTCTGAGATGCGTTCGACTTCGGCAGCATGCAGGACGGTACCCAGCGCATGCTGCGCGGCAGCATACCACCCACCGACGTCCGTATCACGCGCCGGAACTGCACCGTCGATGACCGATTTCCAGAGCCGCGCGTACCGTCGCGTGATTGCGGCATCACATCCGGGGACAGCGCCTTCATTCTGCTGATGCATATGGTCTCCATTGTTGAAAGCCAGACGCTGAGATGCGTCGTTCAGCAGCGTGGGCCATCCAGCGGGGGGCGCGCGTCGGAGAGCGACACCCTGCTGCGCTGCTTGGGGTGGCTCGCCAACCCGCAGCGAGACCGCGGAGGCCTGCGGCGTCATGCCGCCCTTTCAAGCTCCCGTTCGAGCGCGTGGCATCGCGCGAGCACGGCATCGACATCCGCGATCGGGAGCACGGCCGTGAGCGCCTCCCGCAGGTCGCCAAGCCACGCCTCGACGCCGGGTTCACGCGAGCGTCCCAGGACGACACGGGTCGCATGGACGGCGAGCAGCAGATGGGCGGCCGCCGCGTGGGTGGGGACGGTCACGGCGCGTGCGCCAGTGTCACGCGACATCGCTCACCCCCTTCTCCGTGCCCGGCAGCATGAGGCGCAGGACGCCATCTCCAGCCGCCGCCCCACCGTCGCGCCGTTGCGCGGTCGGCGAGATGAACTGTGAACGGCCGAACCGCCCGGCGCCGATACGCGTCCAGCCCTCAGCGAGTGGGGTGCCCGTGCCGGCGCTGTCGGTGATCGGCTGCACCTTGGCGCTCGTCTGGTCGGCGTTCGCCACACACCACGCTTCGCGCGACGCCGGTTCGACGAGCGCACCCCAGGAGAGCTGTGCGTGGTGCGAAGCCACGATCATGAGCAGGTGCTGGACAAGCTCCCTTTGGCGCAGGGTCGGTTGCCACGCCGTGGTCGTTTCCGCCCGCGTCACCGCCTCCGTCACGCGGCAGAGGCCCCAGCCCATGTGGGTCGCCACGGCCGCGCGTGCCGTGTACTTAAACGCACCTTGATACGAAATCTCGTCCAGCTTCCCGACGTCATGCCACACGCCTCCCAGCACGACGGCGTCAATATCGATATCCGGCGCGTCCCCCGACCGCCGGAACGTATCCGCCAGCGACAGCGCGAGTTCGGCCGTCTGAATCGAATGGAACAGCAACCCGTGTCGCGTTGCGTGATGATTGGACGTTGCTGCAGGCGCTGCGACGAAGCGGGCCTTCATCGACTCGAGCGGTCCAATCCCGCACGCGACGGGCGTGTGCATCAGCACATCGAAGAGCTCGCGGGCCTCGGTCGAGAGCACGGAGAGCAGGGCCTGCATGCGTGCGCCCAGCAGGCCGAGCGTGACGGGCGCGACCGGCTGCGCCTCGAGCACCACTGGATGGTCGACAGGCAGTGCCTCGGCGCCCTCAAATTTCCACTCGGGCGTGCCACCGCGCCCGGACGCCCACGTGGCGGTCAACACCACCGGGCTGCCGCTGGTGAGGTCGGCCACGGCGTGGAGTTGCTCCGCCCACAGCGGCATCGCCGCGGCGCCCGTGGCATTACGGAGCGTGAACGTCGCCATCGCCTTGCCGGCGCGCGTCTGCTTGTCTTCCCGGTCGAGGAGCACCGCGGCACCGACGACGGTGTCGCCCACGGCGACCTCCCCGCCAGAGAACGGAAAGCGACGGAGCGGCGGGAGGGCGTCGCGCTCGGATGCGACCTGCATGGGATTACTCATGGTGTGAGACTCCGGTTCTGAGGTGATGTTGCCGTCGTCGTCACCCGAGCGGTGTCAACGACGTACGAGCCTGTGTGCCTGCGACGGGGGGCGGGGACCGTCGTCCACGGTCGCCGCACACCACGCTGCGCGCGGAAGCCACGGGGGTCGAGTCGCGAGCCCGTCGCTCGCGGTCGTCACGCCGTGCCTGCGTCGAGGCGGGCGACGGAGTCCGACCGGGCAATCGCGCGGCCGATGGCGTCCGCGATGCGGCGTTCGACGTGGTGGCGCAGCCCGCGGATTCCGACGTAGGCCGCGCCGTCGGCGCCCGGTGCGGGCAGGCTCGTGATCAGGGCATCGAGGCCCTGCACGTCGACGTCGAGTGACCGCGCGAAGTCGAGCATTTCGGTCGCCGCGACGGCAGCCAACTGGTGGCGCGCTGCGGCCGACGGCTGCGGGAGCGT
>JBBRFQ010000272.1:0-4384 GCA_038224035.1 Gemmatimonadales bacterium | reverse complement strand
TCCGGATTCAACACCCCGTACACGGCCGGCCCGTGCTGCGACGCGACCCGCACGCGTTGTCCGTGCATCGTCGCGTGCGGCCACGCACGGCGCTGCCGGTCAAGCCGACGCAACACCCCGAGCAGCGTGAGCAGCGAGGCGGCGCTTGCAATCAGCCAGAGCGCACCGACCGCACGATCAAGGGAGACCGGCACGCGGGCGCTGATGTCATCGATGCCGTGTCGCGATGGATACGCAAGCCACGCAACAACTCGCTCACGAATCGGAACAGTCACTGAGACCGCAGCGGCGCTCGACATGACAGTCGCTTCGGGAAGCATCAGGTCGGTGCCGACAACCCGTTCCGCCCGACGCCACGGTGCCAGCGCCGTCAACACCACGAGCAGCGTCAGCGCTCCCATCCACGCGAACCGGCGAGGCAACCGTGCGGCAACTGCAGCGCGATCAGCGAGCAGCGCACCTATCGCGAGCAGGGCACCAAGCAGCAGTGAGTACAACATCCACGCCGTGATCATGCTGCACCTCCATCCGATGTGCCGCCCTCGTCGTCCACACGGCCAAGCCGCTCATCGAGCAACCGGCGCATGCGCTCCAACTCGGCGCGTGGCATATCGCGGTCCGACACCAACTGGGCGAGTAGTCGCTCAGCCGAGCCCTGAAAAATCGCCTCGCGGATTCGCGAGATCGCGCTGGAGCCCGCGTGATCGGAATCCACGACCGGGAAGTACCGATACGCGCGCCCCTCCGCCTCGTGTCGCACGAACCCCTTCTCCTCGAGCGTCTGCAGTGCCGAGAGCACCGACGTGTAGGCGAGTGGCTCGTCGATCACATCACGGACCTCCGCGACCGTCGCCGACCCGGCGCGCCAGAGCACGCTCATGACGTCGAGCTCGCGGGGGGTGAAATAGACGTCAGGTTCCATGGCAGGCGCTCCGGCCGGGGTTAACTACGGCTTCTCCCGTAGTGTACGTCCGTCGTTCAGTTCTGTCAACTGGTTTTGCAGTAGCCGAGTTTGGCGGCGGGCCCGCACCCCTCCGCCCGCCCACACGGGACCGAACCCGCCCACACGAGCCCGCACAGCGTGACGAACCCCCCTTCAAACCAGTCCCGGAAAGAACGACATGCCCACCCCAACAGCACTCATGCCGCAGACCACCCACGCGCCCGATTTTCTCTTCGTGGAGTTCCAAACCGCGCTCGCCGGTCGCTACTCGATTGATCGCGAGCTCGGCCGCGGTGGCATGGGCGTGGTGTATCTCGCGCGCGAAGTACATCTCGACCGACTGGTCGCCATCAAGCTGCTGCCACCGGAACTCGCGGCTCGCCCTGGATTGCGCGAGCGGTTCCTGCGTGAGGCGCAACTGGCGGCGAAGCTCTCGCATCCCAACATCATTCCGATTCACGCGGTCAACGAGGCTGACGGATTCGTCTACTTCGTGATGGCGTATGTGGACGGCGAAACACTGGCCCAACGTGTCGCCTCACGCGGTCCGCTCTCCGCGAGCGACGGCATTCGGTTGCTGCGCGAAGTCGCCTGGGCGCTTGGCTATGCACACGCGCAGGGACTCGTGCACCGCGATGTGAAGCCCGACAACATTCTGATCGAAGCGAACTCCGAACGCGCACTCGTCGCGGATTTTGGTATTGCGGCCGCGATTGGCGACGACGCCGGTGAGGTCATGTGCGGCACGCCGGAGTTCATGAGTCCGGAGCAAGCACTCGGCCAGGAAATCGACGCGCGCAGTGATCTGTATTCGCTTGGGTTGACGGCGTTCTATGCACTGTCCGGCCGACTGCCGTTCGAAGGCAAAACCGCGACCGAAGTGTTGGCGCGCCAAGTGACCGAGAACGCTGTTCCTCTTTCGACCGTGTCAAAGGCGGTACCGCGACGACTGGCGCAACTGGTGGATTGGTGCCTGGTGAAAGAACCGGCGAACCGACCGGCCAGCGCGAATGCGCTCGCGGAGCAACTGGCCGTGGCCGTAGAACAGCGCCGTGAACTGCCAGCGGCGCTGCGCGCGTTTGTGAAGCGCAACGGACGCATGGATGGCGGCGGGACGATACTTGCCCTGCTGAGTACAGTGCTCGCCAGCGGCGTAGCGGCCGCGATTGCCGGGCCAGTCGAAGGTGTTGTGGTGCTGGTGTGCGCACTCGCGGTTGCCCCATTCGCATTCGCTGTACTGGCGGCTCGACGACTCATCAACCTCGGCTATACACATGCCGATCTGGCACCGGCGTTTCGTACGGAACGCGATAGCAGTCGCGAAGAGCGCAGTGTGCAGCCGGGTCGCGTACGCATCGTCGCTGAGTGGGTGCTCAAGCGCGTCGCGCGCGTGAGCGCCACGACGTCGACGGTTCTGATTCCCGTGGCGATGCTCGCACCGTCCGACGAACAGATCGGAGTTGCTGGTGCCCTTGTGCTGTGCGCGATCGTCGCGACGGTCAGCACGCTGGCTTACCTTGGTGTGCTCCAGTTGCGCCGCGATGTGGACATCGAGTTCTGGAGCCGGGCGTGGACGGGACGCGTGGGTGCGTGGGCGTTCTCCGTAGCCCGCAAGTGGCGTGGTGCCAAGCCACTCGGTCAGGCCATGACACATCGTGCGACCGAGCTGTCGCTGAGCATGGCCGCAGAGCAGCTATTCGACAGTCTTCCCAAAGCGTCGCGCGATTCGCTGGGCGATGTGCCCGCGCTCTTGCAGCGTTTGCAGCACGATGCGCACCAGCTGCGCAACCGATTCGACAGTCTGCAGGAGGCTCTGAGCCACGCCGGCGCCGGCGCCGGCGCGTCGGGTGATGCCTACGATTCGCTCGGCGCGGAGCGGGATGCGATTCAGGAGCGCCTGCGCACCACGGTCGGCGCGCTCGAGTCCATTCGACTCGGATTGTTACGACTGCATGCCGGGTCGCTGAGTCTTGAGGCGCTGACCACGCATCTCGGTCACGCCGCTGATGTGTCGGCGGACATGGATCGATTGATTGCGGCGCACGAAGAAGTAGATGCCGTGTTGCGCTATCCCCGCCAACTGGAACTGACCCCGATATGAACTCCGAAGATCGTACGCGTGTCGAGTCACCACAGCCGGTCGCACGTGAGTGGGCGCAGGCCATTGCCGCGCGAACGCAGCTGGAAGCGGCGTCGCCCGGGGCTCACGCGACAGCTGCCGTGTCCGCCGAGCAGAACCCTGGCTCGCGCAGGAGTTGGTGGCGCACCGGGCTCCGCCTCGCACGCGACGCGTCGATCGGCTTGTTGCTCATCGCTGCCATCCCGCTGGCGTACGTCGCCGCGTACGGCGATCGCATCTGGTTTCATCCTGACGGATTCCGCGAGCGTATTGCACAGGTCGAACAACTGCGACCGCTGGTATTGCCCAAAGACGGGCGGCTTTCACCGGCTGACGCAGGCTACGCGTTTCATGCGTTGCAACCCGCACAGGAGAACGCGGACTTTCCACTGAGAGCGGTGTCTGCAGCCGCCGGCTTTGGCTGGGAGAAGCTGGAACCGACGTCGCATTTGTTCGCGGCCTATCGTACACCAAAGAGTGGCGGCCTGCCGAGCAGCACGCAAATCGTTTCGGCGGCAGCACTCGGATTCAGCACTGAAGAAATGGAGTTCCTGCGCGTCATCGCTGAGGCACCCGTGTGGCCCGAAGTTGACAGGATCGTTGGCGCCAGAGAGGTCGACCTGATTGGCGGCCGCTTCGTCCTGCCCTTCAGGCCCGACGCTCGCGCGCTGATGATGCCCGTGCACAAGTTCGACGGAACCAAAGCCATTGCGAACGCTGGCGTGTCGCGAGCGGCGTACTACGTGGCGCTCGGCGACACGAAGCGCGCCGAAGCGGCACTCAAATCCATCGTGTCGTTTGGATTTGTGCTGATCGACAACGGCACCTCCGCGATCGACGGCCTGATAGGACAAGTGGTCGCCAACATCGGCCGTGACGGACTGCACCAACTCTACACGCTGACCGGAAATGAGGAGGGCCTGTTGCTGACAATCGCTCCGCCAACAGTTCGTGCGTCAGCCCCCGGTCCGATGCCGATGCGCCTCTCCGTCGGCGCCGCACGCGACCGCATGATCAACGAAGTTACCGATCCGGGTGCGCCTCGCACGCTGCGATACGAGGCGCTGAGAAGTCTCGCTTTTGGCACATGTGGAAGTGTACAGGGCGTGTTGTTCGGTCACCCTGACGACACCGAAGCCAGCTTTGATGAAGCTCGCGGCTCGCTGGCGCGCTTCCCATCCGAAGACGCTCTGCTGGATCTGTACTACAACAGCCCTCGACATACGCTGACCGGAGACCTGCCCTCTCTCAGTAGAGTCTTCGTGCTGGGTGCGGCTGCGGTGACGGCTACGCTCACGAACAACCCGCGCGTGATGACGTGC
>JBBRFQ010000271.1:0-4408 GCA_038224035.1 Gemmatimonadales bacterium | reverse complement strand
AAGGAAGCGTTGCGAAATGTCTAGTGAGGATATTGCGTAATGACTACTAAGGGTATTGCTTTCTGTAGAGTATAAGCCTCGCGCCACCCCAATCCGTGCTCTGTGTCCTACCGTCCGCGTATCGTTGATTCGGAGCTCACGACCCGCCTCGCCGCGACGGGTGCCGTGGTGATCGAGGGACCGAAAGGCTGCGGTAAGACGGCCACGGCACGACAGCTGGCCCGAAGCGAGGTGTTGCTCGACGTCGACGACAACGCCCGCCGTGCGATCGCGATCGATCCCCGCCTCGTGCTGGACGGTCCCGTCCCTCGGCTCTTTGACGAGTGGCAGGTGGAACCCGCGCTGTGGAACCACCTGCGTCGGGCAATCGACGATCGTCAGCAGCCGGGCCAGTTCATTTTGACCGGTTCGGCCGCGCCAACCGACGACATCACCCGGCACACCGGGGCGGCCCGGATCACGCGGCTCCGCATGCGACCGATGTCGTTGTTCGAGACCGGACATGCCACGGGGGTGATCTCGCTGAGCGCGTTGCTCGCGGGGGAGAGCGCACGCAGCCCGGAATCGACTCTTGGCATCACGGAGCTCGCGACGCTCGTGGTGATCGGCGGCTGGCCAGGCAATCTCACCCGCACCAACGCCCAGTCCATGCAGGCCACGCGCGACTATCTCGACGAGATACGCCGAGTCGATCTCAGTCGGGTGGATCGCACCACACGCGATCCAGGCAAGGTGGGACGGCTGCTACGCGCACTGGGGCGGCATGTGGCCACCGAGGCGAGTCTCGCGACACTCACCGCCGACACCGCCGGTACGGATGGTGCGGACGGCGAGCTCGCACGCGACACCGTGCGTGACTATCTGACGGCGCTCGAGCGCATCATGATCATCGAGGATCAGCCGGCATGGGCGCCGCATCTTCGTTCACGCTCGCGCGTCAGAAGCGCGGCCAAACGGCATTTCGTCGATCCGTCACTGGCGGCTGCGGCGCTGCGTGCAACGCCGGAGCGATTGCTCGCGGACCTGAACGTGCTTGGTCTCCTGTTTGAATCCCTGGTGGTGCGCGACCTGCGCGTGTACGCGCAAGCGTCGGATGCCACGGTGGTGCACTATCGCGACAACACGGGACTCGAGGTCGATGCGATTGTCGACGCGTCTGATGGCCGCTGGGCGGCGTTCGAGGTCAAGCTCGGACAGCGCCAGATCGACGCTGCTGCAGCATCACTGCTCACGTTCGCGAGTCGCGTGGATACCGAGAAGTGTGGTGCGCCGTCAGCGCTTGGTGTCATCACGGCTGCTGGGTATGGGTACCGGCGACCGGACGGCGTTCACGTGATTCCGATTGGGGCGTTGGGACCGTAGGGCAGCTCTGACTTTTTGCGTACCCGTGAGGGTTGCCGCAGCGCCGTACCCGTCCCAGGGTGGCTTGTCCAACGTATCGGCCGTACGCATCTTGCCCCGTGTTCTCCACCTGCCTCTTCTGCCACACGTCGCTCGACGCGAACCAGAGCAGCGAGCACTTTCCCATCGGACGCCGTTTGGCGTTCGACGCGGAGCGTGGTCGGTTGTGGGCGGTGTGCCCGAACTGCGCGCGTTGGAGCCTCACGCCGCTTGAAGAACGGTGGGAGGCAATCGAAGAATGTGAACGCGTGTATCGCGACACCAAACAGCGTGTGTCCACCGACAACATCGCGCTCGCACGGCTAAAAGACGGCACCGATCTCGTGCGCATCGGCCGACCGCTGCTGCCGGAGTTTTCCGCGTGGCGATACGGCGATCAGCTGGGGCGGCGTCGCAAGCGCCATCGGTTGAGGAATGTCTTTGCCGGCGGTTCGCTGACGACCATGTACGTCGCAGCGACTTCAGTTGCGCTGGTGGGAATGGTCACGAACAATGCGATCGCGCCCCACGTGTCGATGCTGATGTTTTCCGGGGGCCTCGCGGGCGGCGCCGCAGCGTTGCTGTGGGAGTGCCCACTCGCGCATGAGCCACTGTTAGACGGCGGGCGCGCGGTCGTGCATCCGTATGAGGTGAACGAGAGCAAACTCTCGTTCCACGAAGACGGCACGCTGCAGTTCACGTTACACGCGCGAGTGAAACGTCGATTCTGGATCCCGATGGTGACGTCGAAGACGCGCAAGGAGGTCTTTGCGTTCTCGGGGGACGATGCCCGGCTGGCACTTGGCGCGGCCATTGTCGCGGTCAACCACGAAGGAACGAAACCGAAGCAGGTGCAGGCTGCCGTGCGCGAGATCGAATCGGGCGCTGACTCTCTGCAGCTGATCCGCGGCCTTGTGGATTACGCAGGGCTTGGATCGGACCACGACCGTGGCAGGTTTCGATACGGCGTCCACCAAACGCCCGAAAAATTCCTCGCGCTCGAAATGCTCCTCCACGAAGAGGAAGAACGCCGCGCCCTGGCCGGCGAACTCGGCGCGCTGTACACGCGCTGGGAAGAAGCCGAGCGCGTTGCGGGAATCGCCGACGGCGAACTGTCGACGCTCCCTGGGGCGGATCCACGATAGTGTTCTCCACCTGCCTCTTCTGCCACACCTCACTCGGCGCAAACCAGCGCATCGAGCATTTCCCCATCGGTCGTCGTCTCGCGTTTGACGCCGCACGTGGTCGACTGTGGGCCGTATGCCCGAAGTGCGCACGATGGAATCTCACGCCGATCGAAGAACGCTGGGAAGCGATCGAAGAATGCGAGCGCGAGTATCGCGATACCACGCGTCGGGTATCCAGTGACAACATCGCACTCGCGCGCCTGAAGGACGGCACGGACCTCGTGCGCATCGGACAACCGCTGCGACCGGAGTTCACTGCGTGGCGCTATGGCGAGCATCTGCGGCGCCGTCGGCGGAAGCATCTCATTGGCGCGACCGCGGCTATCGTTGCTGCGCCCGCAGTGGTATTCGGGCTCCCATGGGCGATTGCTACGTACTTCTTACCCGGCGGCGGCATCAGCCTCATCGGATACCAGCTTTGGCAAGTGTATGCGCAATTGGCCGAGCGGCGGCGTCGTTTGGGCATGCTCCGTTTACCTGACGGATCCGTGGAGCCGATGATGAGTCGACATGTCATCGGAACACGCATCGTGGCCACGCCCGAGGGTGAGTGGGATGCCACCGTGCACTATCGCGAACGTGGGCGCATCGGCCCGTTTACCAGCATCGATCGCGTGCTGCAGGTGCAGGGGGCGGAGGCACGGCGGGTCGCGCGTGATGTGTTGCCAATCATCAATAGCGGTGGCGGCAGCCGGCTCGAAATTCACGAAGCGATCAAAACGATGGAGGAAATCGGCGATGAAACCGGACTCCTCAAGCGACTATCCGCGCACGTGAACGAGGACAAATCTGTCGCGCCGATTCAGCATAGTTCGCTCGTGCTGGAAATGATGCTCCACGAAGAGGACGAGCGCCGCGCCATGGCCGGTGAACTCGGCGACCTGTACGCCCGCTGGGAAGATGCCGAACGCATTGCGAAGATCGCCGACGGCGAGTTGACACCGATCGCCAAATAAACCGCCGTCTCGTCCATGCTTCATTGCAAGGGCGTGGTCTCACGCATCCCGCGCAGTGAATCGATGACGACGTGAGCGTTTCGGTGCCACGGCTCACAGGCGCAACTTCCCACACGCGCGGCCCGCGCGCTATGCTGTAAGTGCCCCTGCTTCATCCACCCCCTCTGTCCGCGAGTTCCTGCCCATGCCGTGGTACCGCAAACTGCATTGGCAGATCATCATCGGCCTCGTCCTCGGCCTGATGTTTGGTATCCTCGCCGCAGCGCAGGGATGGAGTGGCTTCGTCTCGGACTGGATCGCACCGTTCGGTACGATCTTCCTGAACGCGCTCAAGCTGATCGCGATTCCGCTCGTGCTGGGATCGCTCGTCACCGGCGTCGCGTCGCTCAGCGACCTCCGCAAGCTCTCGCGCATTGGCGGCAAGACGATCGGGATCTACCTCGGCACCACCGCGATCGCGGTCACGATCGGGCTCGCCGCAGTCAACATCATCCAGCCCGGGCGTAGCGTGCCCGAGGAGATGCGCGCCGAACTGCAGGCGTCCTACGCCGGTGACGCGACGTCTCGCGCCGAGGCGGCCGATCAGGCGCAGCAACGCGGCCCGCTGCAGATTCTCGTCGATATCGTGCCGGATAACGTCTTCAAGGCGGCGTCCGATAACGGCAGCATGCTGCAGATCGTCTTCGTCGCCATTCTCATTGGCGTGGGACTGATACAGCTCCCGGCTGATAAAGCGCGGCCGTTGCTCGATCTCTTCTCGAGTCTCAACGATCTCGTCATTCGCCTGGTCGACGTGATCATGCTTATGGCACCGATCGGCGTATTCGCGCTGCTGGCGGACACGATCACGTCGGTGGCGGGCGATGATCTCGGGCAGCTCTTCCG
>JBBRFQ010000270.1:0-4466 GCA_038224035.1 Gemmatimonadales bacterium | reverse complement strand
GGCCTCTCGCACGCGAACATCATCGGTCGTTTTCACGGCTTGCTGCTGGCGGAGTTTCCCGTGCATGACACGCCCCTGCAGGGCCGCACCATTCGCGACGTCGGACTGCGTGAATCGCTGGGCATCACGATTATTGGAGTCTGGCAGCAGGGACGCATGGCGCCGGCCACCCCCGACATGATGCTTACCCCCATGTGCGTACCAGTCGTGATCGGCACGCCCGCGCAGATCGAGGAACTCAACGAACTGCTGGTGATCTACAACGTGAATCCCAATCCCGTCATCGTGCTCGGCGGCGGCAAAGTGGGACGGTCGGCGGCTCGCGCGCTTAGAGCGCGCGGCATTCCCGTACATATCGTGGAACGCTCGCCGGAACTGGCCGATCGTGCACGTGAAGTGGCTGACCGCCTGATCATCGGCGACGCCGCCGACCGCAGTGTGCTTGACGACGCGGGCATCAAGGATGCGCCATCGATTCTGCTCACCACGCACGACGATGCGATGAATGTGTACCTCACCGTCTATTGCCGCCGGCTCAATCCTGAAGCACGTATTCTCACGCGTGTGACCCACGAGCGCAACGTGGAAGCCATTCAACGTGCCGGCGCCGACTTTGTCCTCAGTTATGCGTCACTTGGTGTGCACAGTGTGCTGTCGATCGTGCAGGAGCGCGAACTCGTAGTGCTCGGCGAAGGCGTGGATCTGTTTTATGTACCACTCCCCAAATCACTGGTGGGCAAAACGCTGCTCGAAGCGGCGATTGGCGAACGCACCGGGCTCAACGTCATCGCAGTACAGCACGACGGACGAGTGGAATCCACGCCGCCCGCCGATCAGGAACTCGTCAGCGGCATGTCGCTGATTGTGCTGGGTACGCCGCAGCAGCGCGACGGATTCCGTCAGGCGTACGGAATCCGCGACCGTTAAAGCAGGATCTCTTTCGAGGTGAGCATCGTCGGTACCTCCCACCCGCTGCTGCAGTTCCGATTCGGTCTTCCGGCCTCGCGGGCGCCTGAGGCCTTCTGGCCATTCGGCAACCCGCGAGGCCGGAAGACCGAATCGGCGAACTGCTACGGCCGAGGCGGTGCCGGCTCACGGCGTTCGAATCGCGCTACGCCAGACGAACCAGATCAGCAGCGGCTGCATCGGCAACCGAATCCACAGCGCCAGGATCCACCAGGCCGCGGCATCGCGCGCGCGTGCGTCGAGCAACATCTGCACGTTGGCCGGGAACACCGCGATCAGCAGTACGATCAAGCACCACGCGGCGAGCACGCGCGTGCCGGGAAATAGCAGCCCGATCGCTCCGGCGATTTCCGCCACGCCGCTCACATACACGAGCGTTCTGACACTCGGCATCCACTCGGGCAGCCAAGGCGGCACGATAGCTTCGAATATTCGCGGCACGACAAAGTGCATCGCGCCTGCGACGCCGAAGATCAGCGCGAGCAGGCGAATACTCCACGTCATGGCTGGCACGCGCTGGGCGTCGTCAACTGGCGTTGCTGAAGACGCACGTCAACCGGCGCACCGAAGACAGAAGTCAACTGGCGTCACCGACGTCAACCGGCGTAGCCGAGCACCGCGAAGAAATGGCACGCGCTGCCGCCCAGTACAAAGCAGTGCCAGATCGCGTGCGTGTAGCGCGTCTTGCGCACGTAGAAAAACACGCCGCCCGTGTACAACAATCCACCGGCCGCGAGCAACCACAGTCCGGCGTTTGGCATCGCCAGTGCCATCGGGCGAATCGCGACAATCACCGCCCAGCCCATCATGAGATAGAACGCCGTGGAGAGTCGCTTGAAGCGCTTATTGAACACCACTTTGAAAAAAATTCCCAGCGCCGCAAGCGTCCAGATCGCCGCGAGCAGACTCCATCCCCACGCGCCGCGCAGCACGCCGAGCGTGAACGGTGTGTATGTGCCCGCGATGAGCAGATAGATGGCAACATGGTCCGCAACCTGCAGCAACTGCTTCGCACGCGGATGCGGCACGGCGTGATACAGCGTAGACGTGGTGTACACCGCCAGCAGTGAGGCGGCGAATATGCTAACGCCGAGCACGAGCAGTAGATCACCGCGCGCCAGGTACGACGCGATTAACACCGGCACGCCGATGAGGCTCGCCAGCAGCCCGAGGCCGTGCGTGAGGGCGTTGGCCAACTCCTCACGCGGCTCGTAGTGATACTTGAACTCGGTCTGCTGGCTCATCCCGTAATTTAGCCCGTGTGAGGGTGATCGGCTGGACTGGTCAGTTTCCCGCTACCTTCCAGAATTCCACGCGATTCTGTTCGAAGATCGGCACTGCCACGTGTCCGCGCTTGGTATCCACGCCAATGTCGGCCGGCGCCGGCACGCCCGTGATGAACGGCGTCAGGGCGCCGTTGGCGAGTACATGCACGGTGGAGTCGGTCCAGCTGGTCACCAGAATGCGGCCGTCGGCGAGCTGCGCGATGCCATCAAAGCCGCCCGGGCCCGACGCGATCGAATCCGCCGCCGGAGCGCCCACCGTCCACGCCGAGATCGTGCCCGCAGCGAACGGCACAATGATGAGACGTCCATCGCTGCCAAAGAGCAGGCCGTTCGGTCCCGGCGCATTGTCGAAACGCAGCGCTTCGGAGATGGTGCGACCGGCCAGCTTGAAGATGCGATCCGGGCCCGGATGGGTCATGCCATCGGCGCCAAAACGAATGCCCGTGTCGCTGATGTACAGCGATCCGTCGGGACCGGCGGCGATGTCGTTCAGAAACACCGCACCGTCTACGTTGACCGCCGCGACTTCCATGCCCGACACTACATTGAATCCGCGCACGGTGTTGATGTCAGCCACCCACAGCGTGTCGCCCTGCAGCGCCATGCCCTTGGGACCGTTGAGCGTCGTGCCAGCCGAACCGCCGGAGATGAAGAACGTGTCCACCGACGCGAGGTCGCCGCTCACCTTGGTGATATAGCCGTTGTTGTCGAGATCGTTCGGGACGCCATCGATGTTGGAGATGTACCAGACATCGCGTACCGCATCGTACAACGCGCTTTCGGGGGTGGAGAGTCCGGTGATCTCCGTGGCCTTCGCGGGCGCGGCATCGAGGTTGATGGTAACCGACGCGGAGTCACCGCCGGCCGTATCTCCGCTGCCACCGCAGGCGGACACAAACAGCGTTGCGCCCAGGAGCAGTAGCGCGGTCGCGCGGGAAGAACTCGTGGTATGCATCGTCATAAGAAACACGGAGCCGTCGTCAGGAGTATGGAGAAGCGATAAATCATTTGGACAACGCTCGGCATTGCGCGCAAGATCCGCAAGAGATCCCCCACCTGCGCACACCTTGCCGCCGCACACCGCCCTCACCGTCCCCGGCCCACCCATGGCATTTTCGCGAATCGTCCTTCTACTTGTCGCGCCCTTGCTGCTCCTCGGGGGCTGCAGCGAATCCACTCCTGACTCGCGCGAGGCCGTGGTAGTTCGCGACTCCGCCGGCGTGGCCATGGTCACGAACTATCGGGCGCAGTGGGCCGAAGGCGAAGGCTGGCAGATAGACTCCGTGCCGCGCACCAGTCTGGGCGGAGCCGAGGCCGACAGCAACCAGCACTGGCGTTATGTGGAAGGCGCGGCGCGGCTGAGTGACGGACGCATCGTGCTCGCAGTGAACGGCGAACTGCGCTGGTTCAGCGCCGACGGTACGCACCTGCGCACAACGGCCGCCGGCGACGGCCCCGGCGAGTTCCGGTATATCGGCGCGTTGCATGTGTTGCCCGGCGATTCACTGCGTGTGCACGACAGCCGCGGGCTCAAGGTCGCCGTGTTTGCACCCGACGGTTCACTCGCGTACGAGAATCGCACCGACACCGACAAGCTGCGCGCGCTCGGACGGTGGACGGTATGTGCGAATCAATATCTCGCCGATGGTTCTCGGCTGTTGTGTCAACCGGACGCATCAATTCCGGTCACCGCGACCAATCGACCCAGCCGTATGGTGTCGCCCGGCATGTCTGATCCCGGGCCGGGGCTGTTACGCACGCTGCACCGGGTGTGGCTCGTTTCTCCGGCGCTCGATCACGCCCATCCGTTGGGCGTGGGTGCGGGCATTGAGCAGTTCGGCGTGAAGGAAGGGGGCCGGACGGTCTTTGTGTCGCATCCGTTCTATTCGCGCTCCATCACCGCCGCCGGTGGCACGCCGCTTCGCATCGCGACTGCGCTCAATCCGGAGTATCGCATCGAACTCTGGACACCGGACGGCGTGCTGGAGCGCATCGTGATGCGTGACGGTGCGCGACGTGCGCCACGGGAGGCCGAAATGGCTGACGTCGCGAAATCCCTTCGCAGCGAAGTGCTGGGTGGTGATCAGGCGGTGATTGACCGCGTGATTGCCGAGGTGCACAACCCTGACTCGATGCCCGCGATGCAGAGCGTTGTGATCACGCCGCGCGGCGAACTGCTCGTGATGCGTGAAGGACATCTGCCGTCGCACACGC
>JBBRFQ010000269.1:0-4481 GCA_038224035.1 Gemmatimonadales bacterium | reverse complement strand
ACAGTGCGAGTTCACCCTCCGGGACGCCGAGGTGTCAGACCGCCGAGGCGAAATCGGGGTGTACCCCGAGATCGCGCGTGCCGGTTACCCGCCGCGAACGTGCCGGGAATCCCTCACCATTGCCGTCGCTGGCGCGCTCCGGCGGGAACCCTCAGTCAGTCGGGGAGCTCTTCTGACGCAACCGCTGCGCGAGGTGTACGGGATTGAGCTCCCGTCGCAGCTACACTACCACGCGTTTCACGATACCCTCGGCGCGTTCGTGTTTCTGGAGCTGCCGATCAAGCGACAGCACGCAGGATCGCGGTAGGGTGAGAACGTCAGGTTTCGGCGATGCAGCAGCCGACGCCGCAAGTGATCCAGACGGGGTCGGTAAACGGGTCCCAGTTCCGCATGGGCTCCAAGAGCGCTCTCGTCGTCGAGCTCACACTCGGTGAGGCGAGCTGAGGTGAGTTGAGCAGGCGCTTGCTGGTCGCAATGATCCAGTCGGTATCGTAGCCGCTTCTGGCAACCGTCGACAGTGACTTGTCTTGGCGTGCAAACTCCCGGAGTTGCTTCATCGCCGCACGGTTTTCCTTGACCATGCTGACAATACGCTCCTTCTCACACGAGTGAAAGCGAGCCCCATAGTCTCGGCTCGCGTCGCCATGGTTGTGCTTGCACCACGCAACGCGACCGGAACGACCGACTGGAACCACGCGCTCTGACGTGCCGGTGCCCTGGATTTCGACCAGCGACCACGTGCTGATGCGCCAGCGATCCCCAAGCCTGTCGCCCGTCGTTTCGACGGCATCGGGTTTGTAGGCGGAACCGATGAGATAAAACGTCTTCGAACGCGACGTGGGATTGGAGATCCCGTACACCACGTCCTCAACCGCGTTGGGCGCCACGGTGATTCTCGCAAGCGGGACGCTCTTGACGAGGTCGGGATCGTCGCGGTATCGAAGTCTTGCCGGTCGGTCGATGACCTCTACGTAGTGCACCGGCCACGGGCCCGAATGGTTTTCGCGGGCCGGCTTTCTGTTGGTGAGGTGGCCACCACCAAACCAATCGTAATCTCGCAGGAATTTGATGAATGCAGCGTGAACCTCCGCGTTTGCAGTCGACGCCGGAATCTCCGTCTTCCGATACTTGGCGCATCCAAAACCCGGAAAGCTACCACACGGCAGCAGACCGACCTGATTGCCCATGTTCGGATACGGCCTCGAGCTCGGTTGAGCGGAATCACGCGCCACACCGAGATTTACGGAGAGAACGAGGGTCAGTGACGTCACGGTCACGGCCAAGGTCACACGCGCTGCTCTGCTCAACATGGGTCACTCCACAATACGGATGGATTGGATGTTGGCGGCCATCGCCGCCAACGATTGGCTTCCAGAACGGACACAAGATTAACTCACCGCAACGAATCCAGCAGCGCCAGTCCGCGACGAAGTCCGGCAGCCTGAGCAATAAAGTCCAACGAGTACATACTCATGCTGGCGATGTCGTCCACGGCACTTTGCAGCTGCGCGCGTGCGGCCGCTGAGTCACCAGCTGCCGCGAGCGCCCACGACTCGGCGTAGAGATAGTCCCAGCTGATCGTGGAGTTCGTCGCGCCAGCCCGACGTGCGCGGACCTGCTCGAGAATCCGACGTGCCGCTGGTGCGTCACGAGCCGCTAGACGTGCGATGGCGGAGTCGAGCGGCAGCCGCGGTGCGAACCCAGCGATGGCCGACGGGCCGAGGCAAGGCACCGCGCTTCGGTACGCGGCAAGAAGCGTGCTGCTGCGCAACTCGGCGTGTTGTGACTTCGGCACACTGCTGTCGAACAGTGAATCGATGGCCACCTTGCGTTCAGACAGGCCGTCGCAGACACCGAGATCTGCGCGCAACTGGAACTCGAACAATGAATCTGCGACCGCCGATGGAATGTTCGGGCTGACGCTTCTCCCCATCTGACTGAGGCGTCGCGTGGCCGGCAAGTCCCCGGCGAACGCGGCAAGCGGTGCGAGAGTCGGCGCACTCGGCGTGTTCTGCGTATCGACAATCGTAGCTCGCGCCTTCGCGAACGCCGCCGCTATCTCGCCGCGGCGAAGCGTCGTCCGCACGCGGGCGATACTGACGGCGACACGTTGCCGTGCGGACGGACTTCGCGCCTCAGTCGAGTCAAGCGCCGCGTCGGTCGAGATAGCATCCGAGCGGCTGATGCGACCAGCGAGCTCGAGTGCGATGGCCCGATGGTACCAAGCGTCTGCGGACTCGGGTGAGCGGCTGGTCCATCGCTGCGTGATGTCAAGGGCGACCGAACGCCCGGCGTTGATCGCCGGCCGCCACGTCGTAGGCACGCTGCCCGAGGCGCCGCCTTGGAACGCTTCGTAATCCACAGGAATGAATGCCAGCGTATCAGCGATCAGCGACGGTAAAGCGAAGTAACGAGTTGGCGGTGTACTGGCGCTGCGTCCGGCGCGGCCTTGCCCGCTCGGGGCGTACGTCGCGCGCATCACCGGCGCAAACAACGCTGCATGCAACGGCGATGTCGGCACCACCGTCGACCACCGACGATACGCCTGCAACGCTTGCCACGAACTACTGCGAAATGCCAGACCGGCGGGAGTACGCACCACAAGCGAATCAAATCGCACGCAATCGCCCTGACCATACCACGCCACCCAGGCCTCGGCATCCCGGGACGTGATGTCCTGATACACACGACACGCCTGTGGATACTCCTGACGCGCGAGATGCGCGAGCGCCTGAGCGAACAGCGAATCCAGGCCATGTATCACGCCGCTCTGCACCGCGGTCTCAGTGAGCGCAGACCACGCGCCAACATCGCTCGGCGAGCGCCACGCCACGGTTTGCGCCGCCCAATATGCCGCGTGTCCAAACCGCGGCGCCGCCTGAACCGCCTCACGAAATGCCGCCGCCGCACTGTCAAGCTGTCCAGCGCGCAGCATCACGTGACCGCGAACATGCGCGCGCAACGCAACCAACGATCGCTCAGGCAAACCTTGCATACCCGGCGCCTCGGACTCGCTCACACCCGCCAGCGCCTCGCGCACCAATGGTGCAATGACCATGCCCGCATTGCCAGCGTCGCGCACCGCCACCATCGCGGACACGCGTTGTACCGCCGCTCCACCGCCGCGCTGCACGTCAAGCAGAATGCGCAGGGAATCACCGAGCATGGCCACCGAGGGCGTCATGCGCATTGCGGTCGTGTCATCGGCTCGTACGCGTTCAACGACGCGAACACCGGGCCACGCGCCGAGCTCATTGTGCAGCGACCGATGCACGCGAACGCGCCACGACGCGGTATCAGCGTTCTCCGCAATCGGCTCCACAGATACGCTCACCATTCCGGCCGTACCGTCCGAAGCCGGCGTGCGTCCCTTCCACGCGTACGCGACACCCGCAGCCACCAGCAGTAGCACGAGCACGAACGGCGCCAGTACGCGCACGCGTGACGCTGTCCCGCCGTTCTCCGCCGTCCTTGACGCCGCCATCGTACTGGCAA
The DNA here is from genome assembly GCA_038224035.1 of Gemmatimonadales bacterium. Classification (GTDB taxonomy): domain Bacteria; phylum Gemmatimonadota; class Gemmatimonadetes; order Gemmatimonadales; family Gemmatimonadaceae; genus JAABRT01. The sequence continues at coordinate 986 of JBBRFQ010000269.1, read as the reverse complement.
CCGAGGGCGTTTCTGACGACACACTCGGCAGCGCATACCCGCCCGACCCGGGAATCACCGGGTTCGACGCCTCCATGAACGTGATGGCGGCGTAGAACGCGTCGATGTCGCGGAAGCGATCGGCCGGCATCGGCGACAGCGCACGCTGCAAGGCAAGATCAATCGGTACCGGCACCGACGGCCGATGCTCGCGCACCGAGAGATGCCGCCCCGCAATGCGCTGCAAGCGCAACGACTCCGCACTCGCGGCGATATGCGGACGCACACCCGCCAGCATCTCGTACAGCACACACGCGAGCGCATACTGATCGCTGCGCGCGTCAATATCGCGCTCGGCGCACAACTGCTCGGGACTCATGTACTGCACCGTGCCCACGGCCACACCGGTGTAGGTGAGGCGCTCGTCAATCGAGTTGGCCGTCACGAGCGCCACACCAAAATCGGCGAGTAACGCTCCGCCGCGACCAAGCAGAATGTTGGCCGGCTTGATGTCACGGTGCAGAATGCCCTTCGTGTGCGCGTACGATAGCGCAAGCGATATGTCACGCGCGATCTGCAGCGCGTCGTCCACCGGTAGCTGTCCCTCACGGGCGATTCGCGATGCGAGCGTGCCATCGGGCGCCATCTCCATCACGAGATATGGTTGACCCTCGTGACGACCGGTATCGTGCACGTGCAGGATGTGCGCGTGCTCGAGACTCGCGGTGACGCGCACTTCCTGCGTGAACCGCGCCAGCGCCAACTCGGAGTCGGTGCCGCGGTTGAGCAGCTTGATTGCGACGTCGCGCAGCAGCACACGATCATGCGCGCGGTACACAATTGCATGCCCACCGCGTCCGATCTCTTCGAGCACATCGTAGCGCTGCGCGAGTTCAAATAAGGGGGTCGGGGACACGGTAGGCGATCCGGGGAGACCTGCGAGCGCGAGTATACTCGCAGCGAGACAGCGGGCGGGACTGCAATGATGTCGCCCAATATACGGCTGC
>JBBRFQ010000268.1:0-4496 GCA_038224035.1 Gemmatimonadales bacterium | reverse complement strand
GGTCGGTAGCGTCCGCTGTCCAACGAGCGCGACCAGCACGGTGGATCGTGCTGATGGCACTGCTGTTCAGCCCGCGCATGGCGCAGGCGCAGCTGAGGTGGTTCAGAGCAACGTCAGACCGCGGCGTTCCGCTGGCCGGTGCGACGGTGTCTGCCGCCGACGCCCGGCGCCAGATCGCCACTGACCGCGACGGATACGTCTCGCTGCCTGAATCGGAACTCGCCGGTACGATCCGTATTCGAGCCCTCGGGTTTCGGTCAATCTCGCTCTCTGGGGACTCCCTGCGACTCAATGTCGCGCCGAGTGACACCATTCGCATCACGTTGACTGCAATCGCCGAGTTGCTCGGCGTCGTCGAGGTTTCTACCGATCGACCCGCCCTCGGCGGAGCGCGCATCACGCGCGATGTGGCACGCCGACTCCCACCGTTGGGCGAGCCCGACATTCTTCGCGTGCTTCCACTCATCGGTGGGATTGCGCAGCCCAACGACATACGACCGCGACTCTATCTCGCCGGCGCCGCCGGTGATGAATCACTCGTGACCCTCGATGGACATCCGCTGCAACACGGGCTGCACTTCGACGGTTTGCTCGGCGCGTTCAATCTTGCGTCGCTCGATCGCGCGGATGTGATGATGCACCAGGTATCAGCATCGAAACGGTCGCGCGTTGGCGGGGTGATTGCGCTTGAGACACGGACCACCGAGATACAGCCGCAGGGAGAGCTCGGCATCTCGCTTGCCGCGGCGAATGTGACCGTGGCAGCGCCCATTGGGCGCGCACGCACCCTCGTGAGTGCACGCAGCACCTGGAATAGCTCGCTTTTGGAGCGCGTGCTCAGTGACAACACGCCTGGCTTTCGCGATGGGCTCGTTCGCGGTGGGATGCCGCTGGGTGCGCACGCCGAAGTGGCCGTGCTTGGCTTCGGTGCCTACAACGCACCTCGCACACTGGTCAACGGCGTGCGCAGTGGCCTCGAGACGCACGAGGCGCTCGCCGGTGCGACGCTCAGGGCCCGCGGTTTCGGGCTTGATTGGTCGATGCGTGCGTCGCGTAGTCAGTTCCGCACCCTGCAGGTCATTCAGAACGAGGCCATTGACGTCCCGGAAGCATGGCAACGATGGGACGCTGCAAGCATTGACGCCGTCGTGCGACGGGAACGCCGATGGCTCGACGTGCACGCCTCACTCGACTCGCGCCGCCACGAGTACGCCTGGAATCGGGGGCGAAATGATAATCCGCTGTTGCCGACGTCCTTCTCGCAGCAATCGCGGCAACAGCTGCTCCATGCAGCGATCGCCGGAGGCTCAACTCTCGGACGCGTGGCATTCGATGGTGGAGCGCGACTGACCCGAAGCGGTGACGGCGTGTATGTCGCGCCACAACTCAATGCCGAATGGCGAGCCAGCCCCCTGATTGGAGTCGGCGCATCACTCGCGCGCCGATGGCAGTTCGACAGTCAATACGGCGAACCGCAAGCGGCTGGAGATCCGCCGCCCGTCTTCTTGTTCGACCGCCCACGACGCATGGACGCAGGTGCGCTGACGCTCGCCTTCAACGGGGCCACGATGCCACAACCGCGTGACGCGCGGGTCGAGATCACCACATTTGTCAGGCGTTTCGCCGATCGCACCGTGCCAACCGCAAACATCGGTCCGTCCGGTTCAGTAGAACTCGTGGATGGTCGGCTGCAGTTCGCGCGCACCAGCGGACGGGCGTATGGCGTGTCCACGACCATGAGCGGGCGATCCGCAAGTGGCGCGAGCCTGCAGGTCGCGTACACGTGGCAGCGAGCGTGGCAGCGCGACAGCGCCGTCGATGTGCGAGCGGCATGGGATATTCCGCATACGCTGTCAACGCTCGCGTCGCTACCGGTTGGCCGCCGCTTCGAGTTGAGCAGTGTGGTCACGTGGCGCAGTGGTGCGGTCGCAACACCAGTCACCGGTGCGATGCTGTTTCCATTGGGTGGCAACCAGTCGTTTCGGACGCGCTTCGGCGAACTGAACTCCGCGCGGCTTCCCGACTACGTTCGTGTTGATGCCATGTTTCGCTGGAGAGGACACATTGCATCTGCGGACGCGGCACTCACGTTTCAGTTGATCAACGTGCTGGCGCGCGACAACGTGATGGGGATTCGACTGGATGGTCTCGCCTCGCTGCCTGAGGGCGCGCGATTGCCGCCACAAACCGGCGTCCCCTTTCTGCCGTCACTCGGGCTGGAGCTGCGTTGGTGATGCTGAACAAATGCAAACCGCGTCCAAGCGCCAGGTGGGCTCGCGAATGTTCGCGCCTTCTCGCCGTGGCGTCCCTCGCGGTGATAGCGACAGCCTGCGACGGATCGACGCCCCTCATCTCTTCGGTCCCGACGCCGGCGCTCTACTTCATCTTGCAGCTCGATGCGTCGGACGCGCCCAGCGGAGATGCGTACGCGCTTGCCGCCACCGCCGCACTACCGTACGACGCACGGTATCTCTCCGTGCAGTCCGTCGAGGCTTCTCGTGTGAGCGATGGACGCCGGCTCGCGTTTGACATCGTTCAGCGAAGCGGTCCGGTGGTGCCACGAGAGTTTGGAAGTCTGCCGAACTATTCGTCGCAAGATGGCAACCTGCGATGGCGCGCCGACGGCCACAGCGGGATGCTAGGCGTTCGTGACGTTCAGCCGGGCGACTCGATCGAGCTTCGGGTGGTCGCCGAGGGCACCGCACTACAGGGCGCGATGCGCGTCCCGCGTCGGCCTGTACCAAGCATCCGCATTGAAAACGGCGATCGAGTTTTGCGCTTGGACGGCGATGCAGGTACGGCGCTCTGGACTGCGGGGGGACGGTGGGGAAGTCGATCACTCAACACGTTGAGATTCAACATTGACTCGACGCTCACACCGTTTGAGCTCGAACGAGCGGACAGCATTCAGGTCACAGCGTTTGATGCGAATGCAGCCGCCTACCTGGTGCCACCGTTCCGCGATCACGCGGGCGTGAGCGGCGGCCTTGGAGTGGTGGGAGCGGTCGTGTCGAGCCGGGCTGTTGTGCTGCCGCCGAAGTAGGCTCAGTGGGTGCGGCCGAGATGAGCGTTGCCCCGTCTCGGCGCGTGAAGCGTGCTCCCTTTCCCCGCGTAACACCCGGAGCGCTCCCTGCCGGCGGCATCTGCCAGAATCGCGTTGCGCTCTGCCGCAGAGAGCACGCCTCCGGCAGAGCGCGGCCGGTTGGGCTGCGACGTTCGCTGCTCCAGCACGGCTAACGGCGCACTCCGCCATTGTCGCCGTCCAGATCCGCCAGAGGATGGGCTCGCCACGAGCGCCTTCACGCGCGCGTGCTCGTCCGTCGTCACGCCAGGTCGCTGTCCGCTGTCCGTCTCGCGGCGCTTGATCCAGCTCGACAGGGTTTGCGCCGAACGACTGCAAACCGCCGTCTAAAATACCACCACAACCGAGTCAACTCTCCGCTGAACCAACACATGTGCACCTGCGCTCGGCGCTTCGAGAACGATCGGGTCGCCCAAATCGGCTAATGCCGCATGCGTCCGGTGGCCAGATCCGCGTCGTCGCCCCGGCATCCGACGTCAGCGTGCCCTCGCCAAGGCGGCAACCCCGTCAACTGTGAAAAACTGGGCCGAGCAATACGCGCGCGTCCGCCCGAGGTGACGTTTGTGTGACGACAAGATTTGCACGTTTCGAGCCCCCGTCGAATATTCGTCACGCATGACCGCATGGGCTCGCGCAAGTCTGGACGTGACCCATCACGCGGTTCGATCGCACACCACCTTATCGACGGAGACTGCATGTCATTGCGTACCGCAGTAATCGGGGGGGACTCTTTCTGTCCGTAGCCGCGTGCCAAGGAGACCGCGTCATGAGCTCGCCTCCTTCAGTCACGCTTTCACGCGACAGTGTGGTTGTAGGACTGGCGGTGTCGCATCGTCTGGCTGCCACGCCGATGAACGAGAACACGTGCGAGGCGCGCACCATCGAGCGCGACTCCCGTGGTGCGTTTGTGCGGTGGCGACCCGCCGCCAGAGATCAAGTCATTGTATCGCGAGGCGCGCAGGACACTGCCCTGACTCGCTACGAACTCTACGCCTTCAATGCGAAGGGGGAGCAAACAGCCGAAGCGCAGTGCGTCCTGCGGCGAGGGAATGCCGCCAAGGGGTTCATGCGCGACTTCTTTGCTCGCGCGGAGGGCACGGTCGCGGTGGCCACCGCCACTCTTTCGATCGCACCCACGGCCCCGGTGTTGCCGAGCACTCCACTGGCGAGCATTGGCGCCGGCGCCCAGTGCCTGCTTGATACAAGCTCTTGGGAAATGACGTGTGGGAGCACCGTGTGTTATCCCATGTTCGCGATGCGCGTGCCGATGCGAGGCGCGCGAGAACCGGCAGTCGGGGCAACGGAGCCGGTGGGTGATGGCACCGCCAGCCTGACGGGCGGCTGGGAGTGTCCCGGCGCCGGCTCTCTATCGCTCAACGGCAACGGTACGCTGACGTTTCACCCTGGCGGCGGC
>JBBRFQ010000267.1:0-4501 GCA_038224035.1 Gemmatimonadales bacterium | reverse complement strand
GTTCATGTCATCGCCGAGCAGGCGTGCCGCGTCGATCAGGGTGGTGAGCGGCGTCACGTCGGCCGCGCCCGCATGCAAGCGGAGCAGGTCGAGTCGAATCGCCTCGAGGGCGGCGACACTTTTTCCGAGGCGTGCAGACGCCGCAGTTCTACGCGCGGCCAGTACATCAGCATCGCTAGAGCCGGCTGGCACCAGCGCGGCCACCACGTCCAGCTCCGCCCGTGCTTCGGCGGCGAATGCCTCGAGCGCGGCCACCGTGGCCGGCAGATCGGCGAGCTGTTCACGAAAGGCCTGCGGCAGGGCCGCGTACAGCTCGCCTGCGGCAACGCCCAGCGCGGCCTCGGTAGCCCGAAACATACCGCCTCCCACGGCCCGTGATTGGTCGGGCGCACCCAGTCGGCGCGCCAGCCATGCGCCCGCTCGACTGTTCCAGAGGCGCTCGCGCAGACCCGACTGCCACCAATGGCGTAGCCGTGTGGGTATATACGACACATCGAGTGCGTTGCTCACCGCGCCGAGCAGCATCGTGCTGATCAGCGACGTGAGAGAGATCGCTGCGACGACCTTTGATTGGTAGAACGGCGAGGCGACCGCCGAGGTAAACAATGCCGCGAGCACGACCGCCGCCCCCACCGTGGCGATGCGCAGCAGTCGCGATCCGCGTCCCTCAGGCTTGTTGCTCACGAGCGCCTCCGTCTCGGCCCGCTCGCGCGCCGCAATGCCGAGCGCCGAACGCAGGTCAGCCAGCGTGTGACCGGCGTTGAACTGCAGACGTGCCTGATGAAGATGAAACCCCACGATGGGGAGGAGCGGCAGTGATGCGATCCCGGCGAGCCACACGATGTCAGCCGGTCCTTTCGGGAGATTGCCGTTCACCCACTCTACCAAGCCGACCAACGTGGCCGAACCGAACAGTCCCGACCATCCCAGGTATGGCACCAGCAGCGGGTTGCGTGCACTGAGCCAGGCGCGCAGGGATACTGGTAGCGCCGGCCTCGGTTCAGACGCTGGCGTCAGGGCAGCGGCCAGTGCTTCGCCGTCTGGAAATCGCAGTGACGGATCGCGCTCGAGGCACCGGTCGATCGCCTCGCCCAACGCGGGTGGCAGCCCGGGTGCCGCTTGCAGCACGCTGGCGGCGGGCTCGCTGGCTTGCCGGACCAGCAGCGCCGGCAGGCTCGCACATTCAAACGGCAGCCGCCCACTCACGGCGAGGTACCCCACCACGCCAAGCGCATAGATGTCACTGCGGCCATCAAATGGCGCGCTTGCCGCCTGCTCTGGGCTGATGAAGTGGGCAGTGCCCATGGGCAGTCCTGGATCGGTATCCGGCGTGTGCTGGGCGCCGCCGTACGCGATCCCGAAGTCGGTTACCAGTGCTCGGCCGGTGCCCGCCTCCAGAAGGATGTTGTCCGGCTTCACGTCGCGGTGCACGATGCCGCGGCCGTGGGCGTACGCCAGCGCCCAGGCCACTTCGCGCAGCAGGCGCGCTGCCTCGGCGGGCGGCAGCGGGCCGCGGGAGCGCAGTCGTTCGCCAAGTGTCTCGCCTTCCACGTAACTCATCACGAAGAAGACGCATCCGCCCGCCTCACCCACGCGGTGGATCGGGACGATGTGCGGGTGCGACAGGCCGGCGGCGGTGCGCGCTTCACGCAGGAACCGGTCACGCGCTGCAGCACTGGCCAACTCGGCGGGAAGCGTCTTGATGGCCACGTCGCGGTCGAGTTGCACGTCGCGCGCCAGATACACGACGCCCATACCGCCCCGACCAAGTTCTCGCTGGAGCGAGAATTCGCCGGCGAGGGCGGACTGCAGGCCGAGGAACTCGTCTGAAGGAACGCTCATGGTGACACTCCGAACCGGTAGCTATCTCGATAGAAATGAGCTCTGTGTCGATACCGATGTAGCGACATCGATGAGAGCCAGCAACTCCGCATCCCGCGGTTTGTCGTTCTCTACGAAAGCGAGGGTACGCGGTTTCATCGCGCGCGGCGACGAGCTCCGACCGCGTGATCACCAGTACGCGATCAATCAATCACTTCAAGTCGACAGGTCAGTCAAGGGGTCGGTCAGTCAAGGGGTCCAGTCAAGGGGTCAGAGTTCTTGACCCATTTGCAGGACAAGGACTCTGACCCCTTGACCGGGTTCAGCGGTGCGACACGAATCTGCTCAAGGGGTCACGTGAGCGCGCCGCTCGGCGCGGGTGAGTGATCCAGCAGCGCTGCCAGTTTTTTTTGGAGCGCGATCACCAACTCGGCCCGCGCCAGGGCGTCCCGTAACTGGGTATTCTCACGCTCGAGCCGCGCGACGGCGCTCGCCTCGGTCGTGGGTTTGGCGGCCGGCCCGCGACGCTGCGCCAAGGCGCGACGCGCCCCGAGAGCCGCCTGCTGCCGCCACATCGTGAGATGCGACGAGTACAGCCCTTCGCGGCGGAGCAACGCCCCGATCTCACCCGGCGCCCGACACGCCGCCGCCTGCTGCACGACCGAGGCTTTGTACTCGGCGGTGAACCGCCGCCGGCCGCTGCGCGCGGCCACCTGCGTCGTCAATGGTGCCATGGTGTCCTGCGTCTGTTGTCGTGCCATCCCACCGACCTCCAGTGCCCCCGGGTTCCTCACTAATTAGACGACGGGCAACGTCTCACACCATGTTGGCAGGGGGGGATCCCTTCAACCATGTCGCGCCAACTACGCCAGCAACTGACCACTCGTGCAGCCACGATACTGCAGAAGGCCCTTGCCGTGGCATTGCAGACACGCGTCGGCTGTGTACCCGGCGACAGACTGTCGCCCGCAGCATCGAAACGCTGCGATGAGTGCACTGTCACCGGAATGCCCTGTCACCGAAATGCCCAAACATTTTTGAGGCGAGCGAGGTTGACATCAAGGCGAAGACGCACTCGGTGTGGCGCACGCGCTCGGAGCCGTTGCGAGTGGAACTGCAGGTGGTGCCGCGCTGGACCGGAGGCCGACGTGATCGATCATCGCGTCCAGACCACGATGTACGCCACACGATTGCTGCGCGCGACCGTTGACGCCCCGCTGCCACAGGGGGAGTTCTTTGGCCAGCGATCAAGGAGAAAACGAAGTGCGCCTCCATAATCTCCGCTCGATCCGTAGAACTCGACTAGATCGACGTTTTCGGTGGGGAAACTGTCCAGCGTCTGTCCGGGACGTGGATCACCGTCGACGAAGATGCAGGCCGCGTCGTCGAGGACCATCCCCTTCACCGCGACGCTGGGGCTGAGGCGCAAGGCGGCCGCGAGCCCTGGTGCGCTTGCACGCAGTTCGCGTCCGCCCACTGCGCCGGCGTTCAGGCCCTGCCACCGGATCCGCTGATCGCGGTCATCGAGACTCTGGTAGAGTCGATTCCCGACCAGCGTCATCGTATCCAGCAGGATCACCATCTCACGGCTTTCATCGCTGAGCAGGCGCTCCATCACGACCCGTGGCGCAAACCCGTTGGCCCGGATGGAGAGTGTGATGTTTGTCCGCCCATCGGTGGGTAACGCAAAGCGGCCCATGCTATCGCTCTGCACGCGCGCACTGCCCGGCGTCATCGACACCGTCGCGCCACGGAGCGGCAGCTGCGACGTGGAGGAGGCCACGATACCGGCGAACACGGGCCCCGCGTTCACTTCCACCGTGGCCAGCGTCGCGGTGGTTCGCTCGAGGGTAATCTCGACACGATTGCGAGGCACTGGCAGCGTGGCGACGGCCGTCGCGGCCTTGTAGCCGATGCGGCGAGCGGTGAACTCGAGACGGCCGCTGAGCGGAACGTTCACGTAGAACCGCCCCTCCTCGTCGGTGTAGCGGCGCTGCGCCTCACCGTCGAGCGTGAAGATGACCGTCGCCTGCGGCAGTGGCGCACCATCGGTCACGTCGTACACGTACACGACCAGCCGGTCGCGCGGCGTGACCGGCTGTGCGCCAAGCACACCGACGGGAACGACGGTAGCCATGACCAGGACGAGGGCTGCGACGGCGGCGGCGAATCGTACGAGCAGGGACATGTATAGACCCCAGAATTAGGGACACAGAGCTGACCTTGGTGTTACACCAGAAAGTGTCGTGCCGATCCCAATCGTGTCGTCCGCGAACGGCGTCCGCTACGCCCGCCGCCGACGGTGCCGGCTCAGTTCACCGAGTGTCGGGCGACGTCGCTCTGCCGGTCACGACTCCGTCGGTGGTCGGCGTGGCGACCACCAGGTTCCGCCGTTTCGGTGACGGCCGCTTCGGTGGGCCGCTTCGGTGGCCGCTTCGGTGACAGTGTACTCGTTGCAGCGAAACGACGATTTCGGTGACACGCGGTGCGGGATACGATTGCACTGCCGGAGGCCCTTTCCGTGGCATTGCAGACACGCGTCGGCTGTGTACCCGGCGACAGACTGTCACCCGCAGCATCGAAGCGCTGCGATGAGTGCACTGTCACCGAAATGCTTGGTTCCAACCCGCGATGCGGAACGCCTCCGACATGATCTCCAGATCATCCGCATCCTGACGCA
>JBBRFQ010000266.1:0-4533 GCA_038224035.1 Gemmatimonadales bacterium | reverse complement strand
ACACAAAAGGAATTTCAATCGGGGTCGGTCAAGTATACGGCGTGATCGCCGACCCTGCGAGCACCGGCGGGTGGGCGTCGGGGGGCCGTGTGCCCCGCTGGCGCGCCTCAGGGGCCGTCTGGTCCGGTGTCGCGGTGGGGAGTCGCGCGGCGCCCCGTCTCCGGGTCGACGGCGGACTCCGCGCGTCGGCGTGAGCGGCCGTCGCGGCGCGGGAGCGAAGGTGCGTGAGGATCTGGTCGATCACGGTCCGCTCCGTGATGAACGCCACGATCCGCAGGGCGCCGTGGCAGGCCGGGCACACGAGGGGGTCGACCTCGAGGATCTGCGGCAGGAGCGCCGCCCACCGGTTCGATTGACCTCCCTCTTCTCCTTGAACTCGACCGTGCACTGCGCACGCTCCGTCTGTCCGGCATGGCCGACGTGCTGGATGCGCGACTGCGCCACGCACAAGCGGAACGTATGCCGCCGCTGGATCTTGTCGCGATGCTCGTGAACGACGAACTGCAACGCCGACAAGATCGTTTGCTCGAACGCCGACGGACGCAAGCACGCTTTCGCGATCCAGACCGCTCGCTCGATAGTTTCGATTTCACGTTCAACAAGAAAATGAATCGCGCGCTGCTGTTTGAACTCGCGACCGGCCGCTTCATCACACAACGCGAAGACGTCCTGCTCGTCGGTCCGCCAGGCACGGGGAAAAGTCACTTGGCACAGGCGCTGGGCCAGGCGGCGATCAGCCAAGGCCATCGCGAGCTGTATCGGGAAGCGCATCGCCTGCTGGAAGAACTCACGGACGCCACGCTCAATGGCACGCGCAACGACGTCATGACCGCCCTGAGTACGGTGCCGCTCTTGATCATTGATGAGCTCGGGATGCGCAAACTGCCGCCCACCGCGGCGGAAGATTTGCTCGAACTCATCATGCGGGTAAGAACGGGCGTCGACCATCCTCACCTCCAACCGCCCAGTCGATGACTGGGGCAAACTGCTCGGCGATACCGCCGCCGTGACCGCGATGCTCGACCGACTCTTCCACCACGCGCACGTCCTCACTTGCGGGCCGCGGAGCTGGCGCACGAAACTTCACGCAGCCGCCCGGGTCATCCTTGAGGTCATGCAACAGGGGATGACGATGCGCTATGTCGATCCGCTGCTCGCCGGCTGGCACGATGTCCAGGAAGTGGCGAAAACCTATTGGCAGGTCACGCTCGCGCGTACCCGCGTGCAGCACAGTTTGCTGACCCACTTCTTGCAAATCTATTGGCCAGAGTTTGCGCGCTATTGGCGCACGAGTCGCAGTGCGCAGTTCATCACCATGCGGCACGCGTATCCGACACCCGCCAGCATCACCGCCGTGAGCTGCGATGAGTTCGTGGACGCGGCGTGGAACGTGGCCGGGCGGAAGGTCGCAAAGCGCGCCTGGCTCAGCGGGGTCTATGCGCGCGCCCAGCACTCGGTCGCGCTGCCGATCGCCTTGGAGAGCCCGGCGATCGCCGCGTTTCGGATGCGACTGGCGTTCCTCGATCACAGGGCGCAACGTGCGGCGCTCGAAGCGCAGGCCGATGCCTTGCTCGGAACGAACAGTGACGATCACCAGCGGCAAACGATTCCCGGGATCGGTCCCGTGTTCGCGCTCACGATCCTCGCCGAAGCTGGCGACATTCGACGCGTTGCACATCATCGACCGTTCCTGAAGTTTTGCGGGCTCGATCTCGCGAAGAGTCAATCAGGACAGCAGCGCGGCCATGAGCAGCTATCCAAGCGCGGCAATAACCGACTGCGTGCCGCGTTCTGGTATGCCGGGCGCATCGCGGTGCGGAGTACCGAGCATTCCGGGCGCGCGAAGTTTGAGCGATATTTGGCGGCGGAGCCCTTCAGTTCCGTACGTCGGCGCAAAGCCTATACCGCCACCGCCGCGAAGATGGCACGGATTACCCATGCCATAATCAAGACCGGCCGGCCGTACCGCGGCTACTTCGAGCACGAACTCCCCAGTGGATCGATTCCGCTCCATCGGGCCGTCGAGGCGCCGGCGCCCTCGTAGACAATGTTCGAACCGTCCACTGGGACCTTATGCTGTGTGAAGAACGGGAAGCGCCACGACACGTGGACGCTGTGTGTTTCACTCTGGTGAGCAAGGGCCTCGTGTCTCGTGGAAGACCACTGTGGAGACGGGCTGTGAGTGCGCCACACCATCGTCGTCAGCGTGCCGAGCAGTCGCTGAGGCGTCAGCGCGCGCTACATCGCATCTTGACAGCAGATGTAGAACGTTGTCCGTCGCGATCTTGGTACGGGCTCCCGTGCGCTCGATCGCGTCCTGAATCACCAGCTCCACTTTGCGCGCGTGCATCGACGTCAGCAGTTCCCAGTGCACGACGTACCGCGAGTAGGCAGACAGCACGGTCACGAGAAAATACCCGTTGTCGCCGATCCGCAGGTACATCAAATCGGTGTGCCAACGCTCGTGTGGGCGCGTCGGTTGCGACGGCGCATGGCCACTCGGCGTGTATCACTTCCACCGCGACAGCAGCTGCGCCGATGCCAATACGCGATACACCGTCGAGGGTCTCACGTACGCGACATCCTCATCGATCATCTGCCAGGCAAGCCGACGATACTCATCCTTCGGATGCGAGAGCGCGTACTCGCACACCGCGCGTCGCTCCGCCTCAAGGATGCCATCCACGATCGGCGCACGCGACGGCTTGTCTTGCAGCGCGTCGCGCGCCGCGTCCACGATCGAGAGCGCGCCTTCGAAAGCCCGAGGTGCGACAGAATGCGACGCAGCGTCTGCATCCGCGATGATCTTCAGTTTCTCGTCCGGCGAAAACTGTCGCCGCGCTCTCTTCGACATCTCCATCCCTCCAGGTGCCGGCCACTCGCCGGGAGAAGGGAAAAGTGTAGCCTCGAACATTAGATTAAAAGTGCGATTTTGGCTGGACCCTTGCAGGGGGACTGCCGCACGACGCGAGTGCTCTGATACCTCCGTCCCAGGCTCACACAGGATGCCGGGACGTCCTCTGTGTGACTGGCTCCGCCAAGGCGTGCATCACACGCGAATCAACCGTGAACCGCGTTCACCGTCCACTTTTCTGCACAAGCCTCGTTTCCAAAATTTGCATCGTGCGAAAACCGTCTTGATCCTCACGAATCTGGTATCCGTCACGGCTGCGTGGGAAGAAGGAGTTGGGCAGCCGGCGTCCAAACTGCGCTGGTGAGAGAGGGCCGATCGAGGCAAGCACGGCTTCGGCGTTTACATCGATCACTTCCAGATAGCTACGCACCGCGCGGTCGGCGGGTCCTCCCTCGTCTCGTTGCCGACGTTCAGCGGGCGAGAGTTCCGCGTATGCTGCACGCGGTACGGCGATGCTCACGAACAAGAGTCCCGTGCCATCATCATGAATGTTCATCCCGGGCTGGATACCGGATTCCGGCGAATCCGTCACATCGCCACGTAGCCACGGAACTTCCCGACGAATCGTTCGCAGCAATCGTCCGTCTGTCGACCATTGTTGCAGTGTGTACTCGAACTTGACGCCAGTCGGTGATCCGGCCCAGAAGCTCGTCCCTCTGGCATACGCCAGAGAACGTGTTGGCTTGTTATCTGTCGCTTTCGGCCCGAAGGCGAGAAGTAAAGGTGGACTGGGGTCAGGCGCCGCTCGTGTATCGAAGATGCGGAACGCTCCGAGGGTGTGACCAGTGGAGGAAAGGAAGGTACCATCGTCGAGCAACGCATGGGGCAACGCGCCGGCTCCGATCATGGCACTCGAGATGCTGGTGATGAACCGATGACTCGGGTCGAAGATCGACCACCGAAAGTTGTTGTCGGATACGAAGAGTCGTCCTGCGTGATCGACGTCGATCGTCTTCTCTCCCTTCGCGAACTCGCCGGGTCCCTTGCCCTCCCTGCCGAGGTTGAAGAGAAACGTGCCGTCTTTGGCCCAGACAGTGATCGTGCCTTCCGACGGAATGGCGGTATAGAGGCGCCCATCAGGTGCACGCGTGACTTTGCGCCCGATGTTGTCGACGCGGCCGGGCAATGGCTTGAGTACAACTCCGGTTGGCACCACCTCGATCGTGCAAGGAAATCCGCCGGACTGCTTCAGGACAACGGCCGCGCGCTGGTAGCTGGATTTCACTGCGGGTCGCTTGCACGCACCCTGTGCGAAAAGAGGAAAGGCCCATGATCCCCCGAGGGCGACCGCAGCACAGACCGCGACGAAACCTTTGGTCAAGTCTCGCGGCAGGACACCTTCAGCAGTGAGATTGCGTGTCATGATCTAACCTAGCATCTGAATATTGACACTCGACGGAAGTTAGGAAGCGTAGAGAAATAACGTAGACCTTTACTGATTTGGTGAAATGACGTAGTTCCATTCACCATGGAAGTCGTCGCGGGCAATCTGGATGGCGGCGAACTCGGTATCGGTCACCTTGATGCCCTTTTCGTATGGCGTCACATCGAGTGCGGCGCGCACCGTCAACCCGGTGCGGGTCGTCGTGGCGGCGATCAGGTTGACGATGACCTCATGG
>JBBRFQ010000265.1:0-4543 GCA_038224035.1 Gemmatimonadales bacterium | reverse complement strand
GTCGTCTCCGACAGCGCTGCTTCACATGCCTGCTGTGCGCCGAACGTCGGCCATCGCCAAACAGAGTGCGTTCCACATCCGCCATCGCGTGCCTATCGGTGTCTCTCGAGCAGCGTTTCCGCAATAGGGCATTCGTCCTATTGCCGCCCGACATACCGAATGCCATAATCATGGCGCACGCGTGGCGCTGCACGCGCCGCCGCAACTGTCTGCGCCTCAACTTCTCCCTCCGGCCGCGTGCCACACACAACGAGTTGGCCAGCCGTGCGCACCGTGGTCGATCCGGTGCACCGGGCGTGGGTCGCGGAGGCGGTGGGAGTGTGCTGACGGAGCCGCATCGATAGCGGGCAGGCGTTTGGTCAGCCGAGCCGGAGGGATGCTTCGCACCCCTGCCACGCTGGCACCAGCCTGCCGGAATCGACATCTTTAAGGAAGCACACCCCCGACTTCCTTAATCAGCATCATGACCGATTCCGCTTCCCTCCGCCGCACCCCCCTCTACGACGCCCACGTCGCGCTCGGCGCGCGCATTGTCCCCTTTGCCGGCTGGGAAATGCCCGTACAGTACCCCGCCGGCATCTCCGCTGAACACAAGGCCGTGCGCGAAGCCTGCGGCATGTTCGACGTCAGCCACATGGGCGAAGTCATCGTGCGCGGACCCGACGCCATCGCGTTCGTCAATCACGTCACCAGCAACGATGTCTCCTCACTCGCCGAGGGGCAGATCCACTATTCCACGCTGCTCACCGAGCACGGCACGATCGTGGACGATCTGCTCGTGTATCGCTACCCGGAGCATCTGTTCCTCGTCATCAACGCCGGCAACCGCGACGCCGACATCGCGCATCTGCGCGCGCACATCGGCGCGTTCGACTGCACCATGGAAGACGTGTCCGATCAGTTCGCACTGCTCGCCGTGCAAGGCCCCAACGCGCCCGCGATTGTGCAATCACTCACCGACACACCGCTCGGCGACATGAAGTACTACTGGTTTACCGATGGCGAGGTGGCCGGTGTGCCGACGATTATTTCGCGCACGGGATACACCGGTGAACTTGGCTTCGAACTGTACGTACCGTGGGATCAGGCGCGCACGGTATGGGACGCGCTCATGGCCACGGACCAGGTCTCACCCGCCGGACTCGGCGCGCGCGACACACTGCGTCTCGAAGCCGGCATGGCGCTCTACGGACACGAACTCGACATCGACACCACGCCGCTCGAGGCCGGGCTCTCATGGCTCGTCAAACTCGGCAAGCCGGACTTCCTCGGCAAAGACGTCCTCGTGCGTCAGCAGGCAGACGGTGTAGACCGTAAACTCGTCGGCTTCACCTTTGACGAAC
Source organism: Gemmatimonadales bacterium (assembly GCA_038224035.1). GTDB lineage: Bacteria > Gemmatimonadota > Gemmatimonadetes > Gemmatimonadales > Gemmatimonadaceae > JAABRT01. The sequence goes on along the minus strand of JBBRFQ010000265.1, from coordinate 3,200 downwards.
GCGCCATTCCGCGGCACGGCATGCCCGTCTGGTATGGTGACCTGCAGGTGAGCACCGTGTGCAGCGGCACCATGAGCCCCACACTCGGCGCGCCCATTGGCACGTGTTACCTGCCCGCCGCGGCGGCTGTCCCCGGCACGGCGTTCGATGTCGACATTCGTGGCACGCGCACACCCGCGCGTGTTGTCTCGATGCCGTTCTACAAGCGGAAGGCCAAGGCGTGACCGCACGCGCGTCGCGTCAATCTCACACGCGCATGGACGGCGTGCCCATGGGCAGCGTCGCCATTCTGCTCACCGATGTGGAGCCGGCCGTGCGCTTGAACGCAGTGCTCGAATCGCGCGGCATCGAGGTCACGCTCATCTCGCCACTCGATGATGTGCGCGGCACACTCCGGCGCGCGCGTCCGGCCGTGCTCGTGCTCACCGGTGCGTTGCTCGATGGCGCGAACGTCGGTCTCGTGCAGGAGCAGTTGTGGAATGACGTGAGCGTGTTGGGCTGTACCGATGTGTCCGACGATGCCTTGCTCGGTCGCCTCAAGTCAGTGGGCTACGTTGAGCTGTTTCCCAAACCGCTGAACATCGAGGATGTGGCCGACGCGGTGATGCGTCGCCTCGAGCGTCGGGCACTGGCGGAAGTCACCGGGCTCGTTGGGGAATCGGAAGCGATTCGCGAAGTGTTAGTCAAGATCGAGCAGATCGCGCCCGTCACCAGCACGGTGCTGATTGAAGGCGAGAGTGGATCCGGCAAGGAGCTCGTCGCGCGGGCCATTCATCGTCTCGGACCACGACGCGCCCGTCCGTTCATTGCCGTGAACGTGGGTGCGCTCCCCGAAACGCTGCTCGAAAGCGAGCTATTCGGCCATGAGAAGGGTTCGTTCACCGGCGCGGCCGAACGTCGACTCGGCCGCTTCGAGCTCGCCGATACTGGTACACTCTTCCTCGACGAAATCGGTGAGATTCCCGGCAGCACGCAGGTCAAGCTGCTGCGCGTACTCGAGGAACGCGAAGTCACACGCGTCGGCGGCGGACAGCCGATTGCCGTGGACGTGCGCGTGGTGGCCGCGACGAATCGCCCGCTGCGCGAGCATGTCGAGGAGGGCGCCTTCCGGGCCGACCTCTATTATCGCCTGAACGTACTGCGCATTTATCTGCCCCCGCTGCGCGAGCGTCGCGATGACATTCCGCTACTCGTGCGACGGTTCGTGCGCGAGTTTAGCGCGCTGCACGACCGTCCCTTTCACGGCATCTCGGCCGACGCGCTGGCGCTACTTGTGACATATCCGTGGCCCGGCAACGTGCGGGAGCTGCGTAACCTTGTAGAGAGCATGGTGGTGTTGGCGCCGGGGCATGAGATCAGCGCCGACGACATCCCCCGGGCCATTCGTGACGCCGGAGGACGGCGCCTGTTGCCAGTGCCGGTGGGGCCCGTGCTGCGCGAGGGGGAGCGTGCGCAGGGGCGGGAGCTCGAGTTCATCGTGCGTTCGCTGGTGGAGCTCAAGTTACAGGTGGAGGAACTCCGTCGTCGAATGGACGTGGAAGTACGTGCGCCATCGGTGGGGTGGATGGGCGAGGTGCATCCGGTGCCCGGCATTACCGGTACGCCGGTGGCCGACGTGTGGATGGGGAGCGGGTTCGGTGGGGGCATTCCCCCTCGCGACCAGCCCACGCCACCGAGCACCATTTCGGTGGGGCCGGAGACGACGATGGCCGAGATCGAGCGTCAGGCGATCGAGGCCATGCTGCGTCAAACCGGGGGGAATCGTCGGAAGGCGGCGGAGCTCTTAGGGATCGGCGAACGTACGTTGTATCGCAAGCTGAGGGAGTACCAGGGGGACGGCATACTGCCGGATCTCGACGTCACGTGAGGTTTGGAGGGATACGTCCATGCACCACAATCTCTTGGACGATGTTCATCCTTGCTCAATTGTGACTGTTGCCACATATTCGCGCGGAATCCAAGCAGCCCCAGCTTTATTGGGGTGCCAAGGGATGGGCTCAGCGGCGAACTCGACAGGCTGCCAGGCTCTCGCGTTGTATCGTGGACCGTACTTCGGAGACTGCTCTGTCCATTCCAGCAAACTTAGGATTGCCAGTGACATCGAGTGGTCAACCGATGCCGGGGGTCTCCGGGACAATCGCCGGCAGTGTGCTTCCGCTGCGTCGTGCGGAGGAGCTGATCCTCACCTTACCCGGTGTGCTGAGCGTCCGCATCGTACCCAACGACACCGGGGCGATCGACGAGGTCCACGTCCTGACGACCGACGCGGTGCCCCCCAAGAATACCGTTCGCAACATCGAGAGCGCGCTGATCGCGCAGCTCGGGTTGCGGGTGAATCATCGCAAGATTTCGGTCGCCACCACGCTGGACGCCCCGCGGGTGTCGGACCAGCCGGTGGACCGGGTGACGGATCGGGCGCCGGAGCGCAATGCCGACCGGGTGTCGGCACGCCAGCCCGAGCCGGCGTCTGCGTCGGCCGTCCCACCCATGGCCAGCCGTCCGTCGTCTCGCGCCGCGTACGCAGCCTTGGCGGCCAGCGAAGGGCGCCGAGTGCTCATCTTCGAGGATGTGGAAGTCCGTCGTTCGCGCACCAAGGGTGTGTTGTGCCGCGTGACGCTGAGCCGCGAGCAGTCGCACTTTGTGGGCGAAGCGGAAGGGCAGGAGAGCGAACGCAGCCGCGTGGAGTTGGCGGCGCGAGCGGCACTGCAGGCGATTTCGCAGGCAGCGACCGCATCGAGCGGCGGGGAACGATCGGTGGCGCTCGAGGGCGCCAAGCTGATCGACGCTTTCGACCGCGAGTTCATTTTTGTCAGCGTGACGGCGCGCATCGGTCGGGAGATGGTAGTCCTGACCGGGAGCTGCGAGGTGCGCGAGAGTGCCGAGACATCGGCCGTGCTCGCGGTCCTCGACGCCACGAATCGCTGGTTGCATTTGGAGCGTTGACGCGCGGTTTGTGCGCGATCAACACCACGAGACCATCCCACCCATTTGTCTAACGACAGAACCAACAACGTCCCCCGTCGCCCAGTTGAGCGGAGCTGAGCGGGCAGGCCATCAGGTAGTTGAGCGGAGCCAACCTACGAAGAGCATGCGGTGACCATCGGTCGCGCGTGACTACGAACCCAGGGAGGTGACGTTGCAATGGAATTCATGGCCCAGCTCGTGAGTGCTATGATGTCGTTCGTTTTTATGGACGGCAA
>JBBRFQ010000264.1:0-4604 GCA_038224035.1 Gemmatimonadales bacterium | reverse complement strand
GCCGACGGCGGTGATCGCCCGTTGTCGAGTGTCCCGCCTCGTGTATTCCCACCTTCGCAGACCCCTCCCAATGTCTCGACTGCGCTTGCTCGTGCCAGCCGCCCTTGCGCTGGCCCTCTCGTCACTCTCGCCACCCGCCGAGCTATGGAGCCAGGCAGCGAGCACCGGCACCATCACCGGCCTCGTGACCGACGGCACAAACGGGCAACCGATTCCGGCCGTTCAGGTGAGCATTGTCGGGACTACCACGGGCGCTGTGACTTCGTCGGAAGGCCGGTACACCATACGCGGTGTGGCCGCGGGCAACATCACCGTACGCGTGCTGCGGGTCGGCTACAGCGAAAGCCGCCAGAGTATTTCGGTCGCGGCGGGTCAGACCGCCACGCTGAATATCACGCTGAAGTCGGTGCCAGCGTCGCTGAGCGCCGTGGTCTCCACGGCCACCGGCACCCAGCGACGCCTGGAAGTGGGCAGTGCCATCGCACAGGTCAATGCGGTCGAGCTGGTGGCGACGCGTCCCATCACGAACGTGGGAGATCTGTTGAACGGGCGTGCGGCCGGTGTCACGGTGTTTGGCGGCACGCAGCCCGGTGCGGGTATCCGCATTCGTATCCGCGGGCAGAGCTCGCTCTCCCTGTCGAACGATCCGATCTACATCATTGACGGCATTCGCATGGAAGGCGCGACGGGATCATCGTCGGTGAGCGTGGGCGGGACCACGCCCAGCCGTCTCGGGGACTTGAACCCGGAAGAAATCGAGACCATGGAGATCGTCCGTGGTCCCTCGGCGGCCACGCTCTACGGAACGGACGCGGCGAACGGCGTGGTGGTCATCACCACGAAGAAGGGAATTGCCGGCCGTCCCCAGTGGACGTATTACACCGAACAGTCGGCGGTGAGTGACCGCAACGACTATCCCACCGCATTCACGGGATGGCGCACGGGCAGCACGACAGGCACGCGCACCACCACGTCGAATGCCAACGCGGTGTTCTGCACGCTGTCTCAGGTCGCGGCCAGCGTCTGCGTGCAGGACAGCGTGACGTCGTACAACCTCACCAAGGATCCAAACGCCACGCCATTCGGTACGGCGTACCGTTATCAGCATGGCTTGCAGGTGCGCGGCGGGTCTGAGGCGGTGCGCTATTTCCTGCACGGTGAATACGAGAGCGAAGATGGCGTGACGACGGTGCCGCAGTTCGAAGACCGCTTCATGACGGCGAACGCGCGCTCGCTCACGCCCTTCCAGCGCAACCCGGGCGGGCTCAGCAAGATCACGACCCGCGCCAACATCAATGTGACATTCTCGCCCAAGGCGGATGTGGGCATCAGTGCCGGCTACATCTCCCAGGACCTGAGCCTGCCTCGCAGTGACGACAGTGGGACGCCCGGCATTGCCGCCAACATCTATGGCGGACCCGGGTTCGCGTTCAATACCAACGCCGTGGGTGACACGCTCTTCGGCTGGCGTGAGTTCACACCGCGCGACATCTACCAGACCGAGACCACACAGCAGATCGAGCGCTTCATGACCTCGATCGCGGCGAGCTGGCGCCCCACGTCATGGATTGCCACGCGACTCAATACCGGCGTGGACTTCATTGGCCGGACCGACCAGCAGCTGTGCCGCTTCGGCAACTGTGCGAGCATCCTCGATCGACAGGGCTTCAAAGTCGACAACCGTACCAATTTCTTCACGTACACGATGGACGCCGGTGCCACGGCCACGCGCACCCTCTCGTCCGCGATCGAGTCGAAGACGTCGGTTGGCGTGCAGTTCATTCGCAGCACGTTCGATCGCAACGGCGCGCGCGGGCAGGGGCTGCCGCCTGGCGCGCTGCAGATCTCGGCCGCCGCGACGCGCGACGCTGAGGAGTCCACCAGCGAAAGCCGCACGCTCGGTGCGTACATCGAGCAGAACCTCGCCTTCGGCGATCGGTTTTTCCTGATCGGTGCCGTGCGCTCCGACCGCAACAGTGCGTTCGGGGCCGATTTCAGCACGGTGTTCTATCCGAAGCTCCAGGCCTCATGGGTGATCTCCGACGAAGGGTTCTTTCCCAAGCTGAACTGGGTGGATCAGCTGCGTCTGCGCAGCGCCTACGGGGCGTCGGGTGTTCAGCCCGGCACCACCGACGCGGTGCAGTTCTTTTCGGCCACGCAGTTTCGCGGCGAAAGCGGGGACGCGCCGGCCGTGGTGTACACCACGCTCGGTAACCGCAACCTCCGTCCCGAACGCTCCACGGAGTTCGAGGCCGGCATTGACGGCACGTTCTTCGGCAATCGGGTGGTGACCGAGTTGACCTTCTACAACAAGCTGTCCACCGACGCGCTTGTGAACCGCATTCTTCCGCCGTCGCTCGGCACCGGCGCCACCGCGCGACTCGAGAACGTGGGCGAGGTCCAGAACCGCGGGATCGAGGCGCTTGTCACACTGCAGTTGCTCAAGCGGGAAAACATCGGCTTCGATGTGACCTTCAATGGCAGCACCACGCGCAACCGACTGGTCACGCTGAGCGGACTGCCCAGCATCGTGCTCTCGTCTACGCAGCAGAACCGCGAGGGCTTCCCGCTCAACGGTTATTGGGTGCGCAATCTCACAGGCTTCGAAGACAAGAATGGTGACGGCATCATCCGATACAACGCCAATGCCGAACTGAACGAAATCGCCGTCACCGATACGAATGTGTACGTCGGCAATGCGCTTCCCACTCGTGACCTGGTGGTCACCCCGGGGTTGGACCTGCTCGGGAGCCGTCTGCGCCTTACGGCCCAACTCGACTACCGGGGTGGCTTCAAGGTGTACAACAACACCGACCGCATCCGATGCGCGAGCCGCAATAACTGCCAGGCGCTCTTCGACAAGAACGCCCCCCTGGCCGAACAGGCGGCGGTGGCGCTGGTTCGCGAGCATCCAAGCCGCTCGGTGGCTGGGTACATCGAAGACGGTGACTTTTTGCGGCTGCGCGAACTCTCGCTCGTGGCCACCATGCCCACGCGGTGGGCAGCCATTGCGCGAGCCCGGACGCTCACCGCGACGGCCAGCGTCCGCAACGTCGGTATTCTCTGGACCAAATACAGCGGTGTGGATCCGGAGGCTTTCGGCACCACGGTGAATACGCCCTCGTCCTTCCAGGCCTTTGCCCCCCCGACCTATGTGTCGTTCCGCTTCACCTTCGGCTTCTAACGGGAGAGCGCCCAGCATGTCTTTCTCTTCGCACGTTCGCGCGCTCCGCTACCGCGTTCCGAACCTGTCAGTTCGCGCGCTTGCGCCGCTGGCTGTGGCCATCGCGCTGTCGGCCTGCACCGCTACGGAAATCCTTGAGGTCACCGATCCCGACCTCATCAACCCATCTGATGTCACCTCGGCGGCCGGCGCCGACGCCGTGCGCCTTGGTGCGCTCTCGCGCTTCAACGACGCGACCAGCGGCGCCGAAAGCCTGCTCCAGCTTGGCGGGCTCTTTTCGGACGAGTGGATTAACGGTGATTCGTTCATCGCCCGGCAGGAAATCGACCAGCGCGCGATCACTCCGGAAAACGGGTTCGTCACGGCGGCTGATCGCGTCTGGCATCGCGCCCGGATCTCGTCACAGCAGGCGCTCGTGCTTTTGCGTGAGTACGCCCCGACGGTTCCCAGCTGGCAGTTGGCGGAGATGTATCTGGTACAGGCCTACCTCGAGAATCTCGCCGCTGACCACTTCTGCAGTGGCATCGTGTTCAGCGAAATCGTGAACGGGGCCGAAGTGTATGGCACACCCACGCCAACGGCTGATGTGTACGCGCGTGCCCTCGCGCACGCCGATTCGGGGCTGGCGCTGATTGCCGGCACGACCGCCAGCGACCTGCGGGTGCGGTATGCGCTGCAGGTGGTCAAGGGGCGGATTTTGCTCAACCGGAATAATCCAGCTGCCGCTGCTACGGCCGTCGCCGGTGTGCCCAACAGCTTCCAGTACCAGCAATTCCACGCCATCACCGCCAGTAGCAATAGCTTCTGGATTCTGGGCAACATTGCCGGTCGCTACAGCGTCAGTACGGGCGAAGGGAGCAACGGGCTCAACTTCGCGACGGCCAACGATCCGCGATTGCCCATCTGCCAGGGGAACGATGTGATCTGTCGTACCATCGGAGCGGTCCGTCCCAACCGCGACGATCTCAGCACACCGTTCTTTGTGCAGCGCTTCTGGCCGGCGCGTGAATCACCGGTGGCCATTCTTTTTGGTACGGAAGCGCGTCTCATCGAGGCTGAAGCGCAGTTGCGTGGCGGACAGTCCGGCGCGTCACTCATCACGCTCAACGCGTTGCGGTCAACGATTCCCGGTCTGACGCCGCTCTCCGACGCCGGTACCGAAGTGGCACGTGTAGATCAGCTCTTCCGGGAGCGTGCGTTCACCCTATTCGCCCGGGGTACGCGCACCGGCGACATGCGTCGGCTCATCCGCCAGTATGGCCGCACCGCCGCAACGGTGTTCCCCACGGGAACGTGGCACAAGGGCGGTAACTACGGAACCGACGTGAACTTCCCGATTCCGTTTGTGGAAACGAACAACCCGAACGCTGGCGCGGGCATCTGTCTCGATCGGAGTCCCTGATCGGGCTCGGGTTGGGCA
>JBBRFQ010000263.1:0-4676 GCA_038224035.1 Gemmatimonadales bacterium | reverse complement strand
GGCATTCCGCTGACGTTCGTGCCGCCGGCCCGTGCGACGTGGGGCGTGCGGCTGAGTGACGCTCGCAGCGCGATGATGCGACGCGTGTTCGGCGAATCGGCGGTGCCGTATCTGCGGCTGAGCGGTGAGACACACGCGCGTCAGACGAGACTCGATCCCATCGACATTGCTCCGCCAGGCTATTCGCTCTGGCATGTGAGCGGTGGGGTGGCACTCGCCACAGCACGGGGGCCGTTGCATGTTGACGTGGTTGTGCGGAACCTTGGCGACGCCCGCTATCGTCCGTTCCTCAGCCGCTACAAGGAGTTTGCCGACGCACTGGGTCGCAGCGTGCAGCTGCGCTTCAGCGTCGGACACCTCTGACGGATCGCGTGCTCACGCCTCGTCGCGCCGCGTGTAGATTCGCCTCATGGACATGATCATTCCCGACACCATGCGCATCGGCATCGTCACCGTCTCTGATCGGGCGGCGGCGGGCACGTACGACGATCTCTCCGGCGCCGCCATTCGTGACTGCCTCTCGCGCTGGATCGCCACGCCCTGGGACGAGCTCTACCGCTGCATTCCCGACGACCGACCGTTGGTTGAGGCGACCCTGATCGAACTGGCCGACTGGCACAAATGTCGACTGCTGATCACCACCGGTGGCACAGGACCGGCACTGCGCGACGTCACGCCTGATGCAACGATGGCTGTGTGCGATCGTTTGCTTCCCGGCTTCGGCGAGGCGATGCGCACCGAATCGCTTCGCAGCGTTGCCACGGCGATCCTGTCGCGACAGGTGGCCGGCACGCGCGGCACGACCTTGATCGTGAATCTCCCGGGCAAGCCGGCCTCGATTGAAGTCTGCCTCACTGCTGTCTGGGCCGGCGTGGCGCCGGCGCTTCGACTGCTTGGCGGCGATACCTTCGGCCACGCCGACGGCGCGCCGGTGCGCGGACCCCGCGCGGATGTGTACGTGTCGCCCGCGTGAACCCCACGCCAACCCTCACGTGGGTGCTCGATCCGGTGCTGCCCGGTTTCGTGGACTATTTCTTTCATGCCCATGTCGCCGAGTTCCTGAACGCGCGCAGCTGGGATGTGTACGCGCTCGATCTGCGACGGTCCGGTCGATGGACCTCAATGTGGGCACGTTCGAACGTGGCGCGCTGCCACTTCTGACGAGCCTGGGTGCGGTGGTGCCGCATCTGCCGATTCCGGGCGTGCTGTCTCCGGCGTATGCCGGTGGTTCCGCGCGGTGCGGTCGACACATCGCACGGTCGCGCGCGGGCTTCACATCAGGGTGCCGGTCTTGATGCTGCGAAGTACTGCGTCCGTGCGAACGTGCGGGTGGCTCGATCGGCTGCCGATCCCCATGATACTTCCCCGTCGGTGAGCCGGTGGCGGCCGGCTGGTGCGCCGAGGCAGATTGCACGGACGCGCTGGAATCGCCCTTGGAGGAACTGATGACGTTGTCCCCGGATCTGCTCGCGCTGCTCGTGTGTCCCAAGAGCAAAGCGCCTCTCGAATACTATCCCGGCCCGCCCGAGGTGCTGGTGTGTCGTGCTTCGCAACTCGTGTACTCGGTGCAGGACGGCATCCCGATCATGCTGGTGGACGAAGCGGCGCCGCTCGACGAAGCGCTCTATCCGCCACGCGAGGGATAATGTCGGACGCGTCGCGCGCACTACTCGATGATCTATCGCGCGTGTTGGTACGTGATCTCGACGCCGTGTCGCGCGAGGTTGCGGCCTATGCCGATGACGCCGGCCCGTGGCGCACGATTCCGGGTATGGGCAACTGCGGTGGAACGCTCGTGCTGCACCTGGTGGGCAACGTGCGCCACTTTGTTGGCGCGGTGCTCGGATCCACTGGCTACGTGCGGGATCGCGAGCTGGAGTTCTCGCGGCGCGACGTACCGCGCGACGAACTGCAGGTGCAACTCCGGCTCACGATCATCGATGTGCGAGCCACACTCGCGGCGTGCGACCCATCACTGCTCGACGGGCAGTTTCCCGTGGCCGTGCGCGATCGGCATCTGACCACGCGTGCGTTCCTGCTGCATCTCGCCACGCATCTCACGTACCATCTCGGTCAGCTCGACGCACACCGACGGATCGTCACCGGCGATGCCACCGGCATCGATGCCGTGGCCATCGCGCCGCTGATCGCATGAGCGGCACACGTCGCGCCCTGTGACGGACAGCCCTCCCGACGGCGCGCCGCGCGAGCACGGCCCGCAGTATCCGGTGTCTGCGGCGAGGCGCCGCGTGCACGATATCGTCTTCGAGGCGGATACGCGCGCCGGACGCATCTTCGATGTTGTGCTGCTCCTCAGCATTCTCGCCAGCGTGGCGATTGTGTTGATCGAGAGTGTGCAGGATGTGCAGGCCAGGTATTTCCGCACGCTCTATCTGCTCGAATGGTTCTTCACGGTTCTCTTCACGATTGAGTTTGGGCTGCGCTTGTATGCGGTACGTCGTCCATGGCGGTACGTGCGAAGCTTTTACGGTGTGGTAGATCTGCTCGCCATTCTGCCAACGTACGTCAGTTTGCTGATTCCCGGCGCGCAGGCGCTGTCAGTCGTGCGGATTCTGCGCTTGCTGCGCGTGTTTCGCATTCTCAAGCTGGCCTCGTACTTGAACGAGTCGGCCGAGCTATGGCGCGCGCTGCTCCTGAGCCGCCGCAAGATCACGATTTTTCTGCTCACCGTGAGTACGATCGTCGTGATCGTCGGCTCCCTGATGCATTTGGTGGAAGGGCCGGACAGTGGCTTTACCGACATCCCGACGTCTGTGTACTGGGCCGTCGTCACGCTGACGACGGTTGGCTACGGCGATATCGCACCGATCACGCCGCTCGGGCGGTTTCTGGCGGTGCTCGTGATGCTGATGGGCTACGGCGTGATTGCGGTGCCGACGGGTATTGTCACCGCCGAGCTGTCCCGCGGAGTGCGCGATCCGGTGACCAACACGGCCTGCGCCGACTGCGGCGCCGAGGGCCATCGACCGGACGCGATCTTTTGTCGCCGGTGCGGCGCAAAGCTGACGTGACGAGCCTCGAGTCCGCTGCTCAAGGGGCGACGACGCCACAGCGTGTGCTGGTGTTGTTCGCGCATCCGGCCGTGCACCACTCGCGCGTCCAACGCGCGCTGGTGACGGCCGCCCGTACTGTCGCCGATGTAACGATTCATGATCTGTACGACGCCTATCCGGACTTCGATATCGATGTGGCGCGTGAGCAGGCGTTGCTGATGTCGCACGATGTCATTGTGTGGCAGCATCCGTTTTATTGGTACAGTACGCCGCCACTCGTCAAACAATGGGAGGATCTCGTGCTCGAACACGGGTGGGCCTACGGCCGTGATGGGAACGCGTTGCAGGGCAAACTCTGGCTGCACGCCGTGAGCACGGGTGGTGGCGAACAGGCCTATCAGCACGACGGGAGAAATCGGTTCACCGTTCGCGAACTGCTCGCACCGCTTGAACAGACCGCGAGTCTGTGCGGCATGCGCTGGCTGGCGCCATTCGTCGTGCATGGCACGCATGTGTTGACAGATGACGCACTCGCCAGCGCCGCACATGACTATGCGCGCGTGCTCAGCGCGCTGCGTGACGGTTTGCTTGACGAACACGCCGCCGCCGAACTGTCGCGACTGAACGCCAACGTCGCGGCGCTGGTCCGGGAGGCGTGATGAATGACGGCGGACTGCTGTTTCAGGCGTTCGTATTTCTGACGGCCGCCATGGTCGCCGTACCCATCGCGTCCCGCCTGGGCCGTGGTAGTGTGCTCGGCTATCTGCTCGCCGGCGTGGCCATCGGACCGTTCGGGCTGGAGCTGATTGGCAACAACACGCAAGACCTGTTGCATTTTGCGGAGTTTGGCGTGGTGATGATGTTGTTCGTGATCGGTCTTGAGCTGCAGCCCGCGTTGTTGTGGCGGCTTCGTGGCACGCTCCTGGGCATGGGTGGGCTGCAGGTGTTTGGCACGACGGCTGTCGCGTTCGGGATTGGGTTGGCTGTGGGTCAGCCGTGGAGTGCGGCCGTGGCCATCGGTCTGATTCTTTCCCTGTCGTCCACTGCGATTGTGCTGCAGTCGCTGGCTGAACGTGGGCACATGAAAAGTGATGCGGGGCAACGCTCGTTCGCCGTGCTGCTGTTTCAGGATCTCGCAGTGATTCCCATGCTCGCCGTCTTGCCACTGCTTGCCACGCCGGGTGTTTCTCCAGCCAGCGGCGACGCGTCCCACGCCGGTTTGCTGGATGCGGCACCCGCCTGGCTACGCGCCATTGGGGTGCTCGGCGCAGTCGCCGGTGTGGTGGTTGGCGGCCGATTCCTGGTGCAGCCGCTCTTCCGCGCTCTGGCGCGAACGCGATTGCGTGAAGTGTTCACCGCCGCAGCGTTGCTGTTGGTGATCGGTATTGCACTGCTCATGAATCTGGTTGGGCTCAGTCCCGCGCTTGGTACGTTTCTCGCGGGTGTCGTACTCGCTACCAGTGAGTTCCGCCACGAACTCGAGAGCGACATCGAGCCATTCAAGGGATTGTTGCTCGGCCTTTTTTTTCTGGCCGTTGGCGCGAGCATCGATTTTGCGCTCGTGCAGGATCAGGCCACGACGGTGGGCCTTCTGGTGGCGGCGCTCGTGTTGGGCAAGGCGCTGGTGCTGTTCGTGGTCGGCAAGGTCTTTCGCATGGGGCT
>JBBRFQ010000262.1:0-4699 GCA_038224035.1 Gemmatimonadales bacterium | reverse complement strand
CTTGAATCCCATGGATATCATCGCGCAGTCGCCGGCGAAGATCATAAGATCCGCCCACGAAATTTTGTTACCGTATTTTTGCTTGATTGGCCACAGGAGACGGCGCGCCTTGTCGAGGTTGCCGTTATCCGGCCAGCTGTTGAGCGGCGCAAAACGCTGCGTGCCGGACGACGAACCACCACGACCGTCAGCCGTGCGGTAGGTGCCAGCGCTGTGCCAGGCCATGCGAATGAAGAACGGGCCGTAGTGCCCATAGTCCGCCGGCCACCACTCCTGCGAATCGGTCATCAGCGCAAAGAGATCCTGCTTGAGCGCCTCGAGGTCGAGCTTCTTGAACTCGTCGGAATACGTGAAGCCCGAGCCCAGCGGATTCGCCAACGGGGAGTTCTGGTGCAGCATGCCGAGATCGAGCTGATTCGGCCACCAGTCGCGGCTCAACCGTCGACGGGGCGAGTCGTTGAGGTCCTTCAACACGGCACCGTCGCCGCCGTGCACCACGGGGCACTTGCCCGCGCCTCCGCTATTTCCTTCCATCTATGCGCTCCCTCATCCCGGTTCGTTGATCGTTCTCAGTGGATACACCGCTCTATGCAACTTAGCCGATGCTCCATTCGGTTTCATCTCGTGTCGCGGCGCGCGATCCTGTGTAACGATGGATTGGCGACAGTGCACTCGGTAGCAGCGCTAGATTCACGAAACTGAACTGCAAGGCTTCCTCCTGCCCCGAGCCTCCCATGCGACTGATTGCTCTGTTGTCGACGGCTGTGATGCTCAGCGGCAGTACACTGCTGGCTGGATGCGCACCCGGTGCCCAGTCTCGGGAGGGGAGCACAGCAATCCCCGCACAGCCAACCATTCCCCCATCCGCGGGCACCGCCGCGCAGCGCCTTGCCGACTCGCCGCGCCGCGCCGAGTGGGTCGCCATCAAGGTCGGTGCCACCGACAGCGTGATGGCTTGGGTGGTGTATCCGCAGCGGACCGACAAGGCGGCCGTGGTGATCGCGATCCATGAAAACACCGGCATCAATACCTGGACGCGCGCGGTCGCCGATCAGTTGGCAGCCGACGGGTTTATCGGCATCGCGCCCGATCTCACGACGATGTTCCGAACGGGCGATCTCAAGGCGGACCCCACGTCCGACGTCGGTCGCGCGGCGATTGGCCGGGTGACCCCGGAAATCGGGACACGCGCTCTCGAGGCGGTGGCGAAGTACGGCATGTCGCTTCCGACGGCGCGACCCGTGTACGGCATTGTTGGATTCTGCTGGGGTGGCGCGCGCTCGTTTCTGCACGCGGCCACGTCGCCCGCGCTGGGAGCATCCGTGGTGTACTACGGTTCACCGCCGAGCGCAGAGCAGATGGCGTCCATCAAGGCACCGGTACTTGGGCTGTATGGTGGCAACGATGCGCGAATCAACGCGACGATTCCCGCGACGGATTCCATCATGAGGCGGCTGAATAAGTCGTACACATATCAGCTCTTCGACGGCGCGGGACACGGCTTCTTGCGTGGTCAGGATAACAATCCACCGAACGTTGCTGCCGCCGCACAGGCGTGGCCGAAGACCATCGCCTTTTTCCGTGAGCAACTCGGCCGGTAGCACAGTGGCAATCCTCTCCCACACTCCAGCACCTCCACACATGCAGATCACCGATATTCTCGCGCAGATGGGCGGACTCAAGTCGATGGCGAACGAACTCGGCGTCAGCGAGAGTCAGGCCGCGAGCGGCGCCAACGCGCTCATCCCCGCCATCCTGGGTGGATTCAAGAAGCAAGCGCAATCGAAACCGTCGGGACTGGAAGGCCTTGGAGGTTTGCTTGGCAAGCTGGGGGGTGGCAGCCTGCTCGACAGCGTACTGTCACCGCAGCCCACGAACGTGAGCCAGGGCAACGACGTGCTTGGAGAGATCTTCGGCTCGAAGGACGTCAGTCGCACGGTCGCGGCGAATGCGGCAACAACCACCGGACTCGATGCCGGCATTTTACGAAAGATGCTTCCCGTGATTGCGATGGCCGTGGCGGGATACATGGCCAAGCAGAGCGCGGGTTCCGGAGCGAACGACGCGGCGGCGTCCGGCGGCGGGTTGGGCGGCCTGCTGGGCGGATTGATGGGCGGTGGTGGAGAGCGGGAGTCTTCGCGTGGTGCAGGCTCGGGCGGCATTGCCTCGATGATCGACATGAATGGTGACGGCAACGCGTTGGATGACATCATGCGCTTGGCCGGCAAGTTCATGCGCTGATCCCCGCGCACGTTGCCCGAGAATGCGCAACTGAAGTTTCTGCGGCGAATCAAATGGCTGAGGCGAATATACGCGCCTCGGCCATTTTTGCGTGTGCGTTAGCGGAGCGATTGTGCGCCTGCCTTCGTGGCGAGTGCGACTTATGTCACAGAGGCAAATCACGTGCGTGCTGCCGCTCTGAAACAAGTGAGGCGTGCGCAGTACGGCAAAAGTCACACATGAAACCGACACTCCTCACCACGAACATGGCGCAGTGGAGGTAACTCCATACGACGCAACAGATACGGGCGCTCCCTCTTGGTGGATAGGCGTCTTCACGCATCGTTGGCACACGATTCGCTCTAGCATGCTGGGCAGGGTGAGGACGCAGGGTAAAGCATACAAACCATTTTCTTTTTCAAGGAGCTAGAAATGAAATTCTCCCGGGGTATTGCGGCTATTGCTGCCGCGGTGGTCTTGACCGCCGGAACTGCGGACGCGCAGTTGATCCGTTTCCGAACATCGGGCCTGTTCTCGGGAGCCGGTTGCTCCGCCATCGTGAACATGGCGACGTATGTTTCGTGCACGGCAACCGGTGGGGTCACGCTTCGTTACGATTTCGGCGACGAGCAGATTCTCGACGGTTTCGGCAACGCGCAGTTCGGTACGTTCACGACGACCGGTGTCGGCCCGTCGACCTTTAGCAACGTGCTGTTCGCGCTGACCGTCAACCAGACGTCGCCGACCGGCGGCAACAGGGTTGTCGATGCGGGCATTAACGGGACAGTCGCTGCGATTCAGGGCGGTCTCATCTGGTCTCCGGTGACTCCGACGTCGTTCTCCATCGGCGCCGTGGACTACACCATCTCGACGGACGCATTGACCAACGGCGTACGCATCGATCCGCCCGGTCAGGGCGGCGCGATCAGCAGCCCTCAGACGATTCGCGGGTTTGTGACGACCGTGCCGGAGCCCAGCACGTACGCATTGATGGTCGCCGGTCTGGCGGGCATCGCGGTGATGGCGCGTGGCCGTCGTCGTAGCGCGTAGTACGTGCGGAGTTGTCCAAGGCGCGCGGGGTCACCACGGGTTGGTGATCCCGCGCTTCTTTTTATGCCGACGAGCATTGCGCATGCCACGTCGATGCTGGACTCATGGCCCCCACAAGTGATACGCGGACATCTCTCCTGAGGTGAATACCGACATCGCGCCTGCACCTCGCAACTTGCACGCATGGATCGGGTAAGATGACTGGTATCCGCCGTGGCAACGGACGTACGGCACTCGATTGCGAATAGCGGCGCACGACACAACTCCGATGCGTCCGAGCCTCCGTCAACTTTCTCATGAGAACTGCGCCTGCTGAACGTACCGCTTCAATGACAACCGGGCTCGCCGAACTCCGGTATGAGGAGGGCGTGCTGGTCATCGCACTCTCCGGTGACTGGTCGATTGAGCAGCCGACCCCACGATTCGAATCGGCCGTTGCACAGGATGCGAACTCTCGCGGCACTGTTCGTGCCTTGACGTTCGATGCGACTCGCCTCGGCTCCTGGGACAGCAGTCTGCTCGTGTTTCTTGAGCAAGCGCAGGCGTATTGCGAGGCTCAGCGCATCGAAATGGATCAGTCGGCGCTGCCTGAGCAGGTGACTCGACTGCTCACGCTGTCGAGAGCGGTGCCAGAGCGGGATGCATCCGACGATCAACAGGCAAAACCGCCCACGATCGCGCGGCTTGGCGGCGCGGCGCTCACTACGTGGTCCAATGTGAAGTCCTCAATCACCTTCGCCGGCGAAATCACGCTGGCCGTCGCGCAGCTGCCAAGGCGCAAGGTGCGCATGCGTTGGCGTGAGTTCTGGGTCGTCGTGCAGTCGAACAGCTCCGGCGCCATCCCAATCGTTACGTTGATCGCGCTGCTCGTTGGCGTGATCATTGCGTTTCTTGGCGTGGTGGTCCTCGAACGCTTTGGCGCCGGCTACTATGCGTCGTATCTCGTCGGCTTTGGAATGCTGCGCGAAATGGGCGCACTGATGACCGGTATCATCATGGCGGGACGCACCGGAGCGGGTTTTGCCGCAGAGCTCGGCAGTATGAAGATCACCGAGGAAATCGATGCGTTTGTGACGCTTGGCATCTCCCCCGTTGAACATCTGGTAGTGCCGCGCATACTCGGCATTTTCTTCATGATGCCCCTGCTCACTCTGTACGCCGATTTTGTGGGCATCCTCGGCGGGATGGCCGTGGCCGTTTCGCTGCTCGATCTTTCGGCGAAACAGTTTCTCGGCGGGATGCTCTCGGCGGTGACGCTGATCGACGCCCTACTCGGTGTGTTCAAGGGACTCGTGTTCGGCGCCGTGATCGGCTTTTCCGGCTGCCTTAAAGGACTGCAGACCGGCAGCGACGCTGGTGCGGTCGGACGCGCGGCCACGTCGGCAGTTGTGCTCGGCATCACGCTGATCATTCTCGCCAATGCCGTGAT
>JBBRFQ010000261.1:0-4717 GCA_038224035.1 Gemmatimonadales bacterium | reverse complement strand
CGCAGCGAGCACGCGGCGAATGCCCTCCTCGACCACGGCGCGCAACGGCACGCCCGATCGCTGCGCATGGCGCTTGGCCCGCGCCAGCAACGCGTCGGCGATGTCGATCGTCGTTTTCATTGTATACAGTCTACCCATATCGAGTAGTATGGGCAACCTTGCCACGACGGTCGTTGCCGCATGTGTCCAGTCAGGGCGCCTTGCCTCGGTTGGTCACTGCGGTCAGCGTCGGTTCGACCTCCGTCCACCACTCCAGCACTACGCTCATGGTCGCACGCGCCGGCGGCTTGATAAAGCGGATCTCGGTCAGGAACCGTTCACCGCCGAGCGCCGCGCCCAGGTCGGGATGCAGCACCTTGATCGCGACATCGCGATCATGCTTGATGTCATGCGCGAGGTACACGGTGGCCATGCCGCCCTGCCCAAGTTCGCGCGTGACGGTGTAGCGGTCGGCGAGGGCGGTGGTGAGTCGCGTCGCGATATCGCTCATGGTGCTGCACTCGCGTGGGTCATGGTGAGCTGGTCGATCTCGTGCCACGGAAGCAGCTTCGTGTCGCCCCGTGATTGACGCGTGGTCCCACCATACACGACACGCGTGGAGATCGCGCGCTGGGGGTCGCGTTGCCGCACACCCTGCGCCAGCCGATCGACCGCGTGCGTGAAATCACTGGCGATCGTCGCGCCGGATTTCGCTTCGAGAAGCATCACGCTTTGGGCATCGGACACTACCAGATCCACTTCGAGGCCGGCGGCGTCGCGATAGTGAAACAGCTCGCGACGAACGCCTTCATGCGCCGCGCGTTTCATCATCTCCGAGGCAATCCAGCTTTCGAACAGGGCACCGCGGAGCGGATGGGTGCGTAGTTGGTCCGGCTCGCGGATGCCGAGCAGGTAGGACGCCACTCCAGTGTCGACAAAATGCAACTTGGCCGACTTGACGACCTGTTTGCGAAACGTGGGATGCCAACCGGGCACACGAAAGATCAGATACGTCGCTTCCAGCACCGACAACCACGCCTTCGCGGTGTTGTGGGAGATCCCGACATCGGCGGCCCCAGCTCGGCGGATACAGCTCGGCGGATACAGCTCGGCGGATACAGCTCGAGCAGACCAGTGCGACCGGCGAGCGACTGCGTAACCGATGCCGTCAACGCGAGTCGCTGCGATCCGGTGAGGATGAAGCGGCCCGGCGCCTCGTCGCGCTGATCCCCCGCTACTGCCGGGACTTCGCGAGCAGTTCCGCGAACCAATTCTCGACGTAGACCACCTGCGCCGCTGAGTTCTCGCGAATCATCAGGAACCGTTGTCCGTCCGGGGTCACGTCGTACTGCGGCCGGTTGCGTGCGGCGCGATAGCCGACCACCGAAAAGAGCGCGCGCGCCGGCCCCGGCGAGAAGACCGGGCCGGGTGGCACCGACACCGCCATCATCTGGCCGCCGATCGTGTAAAAGAGTTCGCGGCCGTTGCCCGACCAGCGTGGTTCCGAACCCCCTTCCCGCGACACGACCACGCGCTGCTGCGCATCCGGGAAGGATTGCACGACGATCTCGCGACTGCCTACCACCGCGCCGGACCCGTACGCCAACCACCGGCCATCGGGGGACACCGCGGCTTGCAGTGCCGCCACGTCGCCTGTCGGGAGCAGGCGCAACGTCGTGTCACCGGACAGCCGGCGGGCATACAAACGCGACACGCGCGCCGTGCCGCCCCCCGTTTCATCGGCGCGCAGCACGGCCCACTGCCCGTCGCGCGATAACTCCACTTCGAACCAGGAGTTGTTGACAATCGACGCCAGCGGTGTCGCCGAGCCTGTCCCGTCTGCCCGGGTAATCACGGGCTGCGCATCTACGGCACCGCGGCCATCCGAATCGCGGATCGACACAAACGCCACGGACTGCCCGTCCCCGCTCCACGAGGGGCGCCATGCGGTGGGCGCGGTGCTTTGCACCTTCTGCCGGGTTCCATTGCTGCGCCAGATCCACAGGTCGGTGGTCTTGTCGCGCACGCTGACAGCCAGCGACTGACCGCCGGGGGCGATGGCCGGATACTCGAATCGTGCGCGCCACCCGGAATCGACGGGCTCCGACCGTCCGTCCCGGTAGACCCACACCAGTGCCGAGGCGGCAGCGGCGGTGCGATCGATGGCGTACAGTGCCTCCCCCGACGGCGACAGCGTGAACTGCGTGGGAAGGACTCCGTCGATCACGGAGAATGCCCCGCCCGTGACTCGGAGCGTCTCGAGATCGAAGGGCATCGCATAAAGGCCGCTCTCCAGGCTCGTGTACAAGAGGTGTCCGGTGGCGGTGTACCACGCGCCCATCGCCTGCGGCACCAGCAGGCGGGCACTGTCAGCCGCCGCATCGTACACCCACACGGAGGAGCCCACACTGCAGGAGCCGGGGCAGACGGTGAACAGTACCCCCTGCGCCTCGGGCAGCGCGCTCATGGCGAGGACGTCGTTCTGTAGGCCTGCGCCCGCGCCCGCGCCCGACACGTTCAGTGCCGGGAGCGGCTTGCCGTCGGCCGTCACGCGTTGGATGCCTGTTCCGCTCGAATACGCGATGCTCCCGTCCGTCAGCCAGACGTTCGAGCCGAGAGCGGTGGCGACCGTCGATTCCACCAGCGTGACCGCGCCACCGCCACCGGACGCGGGGACCTTTCGCACTTCCCCCCTCAGTGTGGTGAACGAAATCCATGTGCCGTCGGGGGAGTACGAGGGCGACAGCCCCTGCTCGGTCCCCGGGATCGGTACGGCCTCGGCGGCGTCGCGCGCCTTGCGCATGAGCATCCGACCGCTCGCCGTCGAGTCGGTATAGACGATCGTCGAGCCATCGGGCGCAATCGCCGCCTGGTTGCCGAGGCGCGTGGCGCCCGCGTCGAGGGGGGAGGCGACGGGGTACTTCCAGAGCGTCACCTGCTGGCGACTGGTCGCGTTCGAAGTCGCCGGCGTGCGCTGCTGCAACACGAGAAGCGCAGCGAGCATGGCCGCCACGGCCCACGGCACGACGCGCAGCACACGCGCGGTACGCGATGGCGCAGCGACGCGGCGTGCACCCGACACCGTGTTCACTGTCGCTGACGCGCCCAGCGCGCTGGAGAACTCTGCCGCACTGGCGAAGCGGTCGGCGGGAAGCTTCGCGAGTGCCATGAACACCGCCTGCTCGATGTGCTCAGGCACGGTATCGCGCAACGTGTGCAACGCGGTGGGTCGCTCACTCAACACCTTCGCGACGATGGCCTGCACACTGCCGCCGGTAAACGGCGCATCGCCCGCCAGCATTTCGTACAGCACGGCGCCCAGCGCATACACATCACTACGCGCATCGATGGTGCGTTCCCCCATCGCCTGCTCGGGACTCATGTACTGCGGCGTGCCGAGGCTCAGGCCCGTTTGCGTCATGCGCTGGCCACCCGCGCTTTGTACCGCGAGCGCGATGCCGAAATCGGCCACGATCGCCTGGCCGTCATGCAGCAGGATGTTCTCCGGCTTGATGTCGCGATGAATCACGTTCTGCCGATGCGCGTAGTCGAGCGCACTCGCCACTTCGCGCGCGATGCGCACGGCCTCGGCGATGGGTAGCTGGCGTTCGCGTTCGAGGCGTGCGCGCAACGTTTCGCCGGTCACGAGCGGCATCACGTAGTACAGCAAGCCGTCGGCCTCGCCGCTGTCGAGCAGCGGGAGAATGTGCGGATGCTGCAGGCGCGCGGTCGTGCGGATCTCGCTTAAAAACCGTTCGCCACCGAGCGCCGCGCCCAGGTCGGGGTGCAGCACCTTGACGGCGACGTCGCGGTCGTGCTTGATGTCGTGGGCGAGATACACGGTGGCCATGCCGCCGGCGCCAAGCTCGCGCTGCAGCGCATAGCGGTCGGATAGCGCGGCAGCGAGTCGTTCGATGGTTACAGCCATGCGAACGGGATCCCGACTAAAAGATCATCGTATTGCCTCGGCACGGCATCGTTGTTGACCACGATACCGACGCGCATGCCTTGCTCGCGAACAAAGTCGCGGAGCCCCCGCAGATCGCGCGTGCTCACGACCGACGCGTGTTTGATCTCGAACGCGACGCCGCCAAAGTTCCCTTCAACCACCAAGTCCACCTCAGCGCCGCCGCTGGTCCGATAGTACGACGCCTCCACCGGCTCTCCCCTCCCGGCGAACTGGCGCATCACCTCTTCCACCACCATCCCTTCCCACGACGCGCCAACTTGTGGATGACTCAGCAACGCATTGCTATCGGGTATGCGCAGCAAGGCGTGCAACAGCCCGGTGTCGCGCAGGTAGCCACGCTGGTGTTTCACCACGCGCTTGACCACGTTGCGGGAGAAGGCCGGAATCGTACGCCACACGAACGTACCGTGTGCAATATCCACGTAGTCGCGCGCCGTCGGTTGTGATACGCCAAGCGCGCGCGCCAGCTCGGCATAGTTCAGAATGCGTCCCGAGAGTCCGCCCAGCATCTCGAGAAAACGTCGAAAACGGATATCGTCGAGTGCGGGAAACAGACGTTTTACATCACGGAGGATGTACGTCTGGATGTACTGCTCGATCCATCGCGATCGGAACGTCGGCTTGGGCTCGAGCCACGGCTCCGGGAAGCCGCCGCGGAACCAGTAGTCCTGCGCCTCGGCCGGTGTACCGCGCGGCGTCAGTCCGGCGATCAGGTCGGCCGGCGAGGCGGCGCGGTCGAGAAGACGCGAGAGCAACGAGTCCCGCCCA
>JBBRFQ010000260.1:0-4727 GCA_038224035.1 Gemmatimonadales bacterium | reverse complement strand
TCGTGCCAGAGCAATTGCAGCGTCACGCCTTTGCGTTTCTTCTCCTGCGCGATGGTCGCCCAATCGGGCACGGCGCGCGCGGTGAACGGCGCTCGCACCTCGCACGCAAAGAGTGCCCGCTCCAAGGCCTCTGCATCCATCTCGGGCGCGAGGGGCCACGTCAACCCGCTCACCCGAAAGCGCGCGAGATAATCCTGCACGGTACTGCGCGGCACCCCGAGACTGCGCGCGGTATGCCGTTCGCTCAGGCCCGCCTCGAGGCGTAACCGTAATACATCAAGAATCGTTCGCATCGGTATCCTGTCTCGTGGCACGTCGTCGCTCCGGTATGAGTCCCGGAATGACGCCGCTGACCATCGAAAGGGGATCCTGCAATGCTCACCGCACGGACGGCACCTACACCCTGGCCGGATTCCTCCGGAATGGTGGCCGGATTGGTCCAGAATGGGTGGCTGGATTCAACCGGAATAGGCGGCCGGATTCAATCGGAACGGGTGGCCGGATTCAACCGGAATGGGTGGCCGCTTTGCTCCGGAATACGCAGCTGCGCCTTTCAACAGGATGTGGCCAGCGAGCGCAGCGAGCAAGGCCACAATCCTTGAAGGCGCTGTCAATAGCAACGCACAGTTAGACCGCAACTTCGACGCTGCGTCGCTCACACGAATGAGCCAATGTGTCGAGGCGCACCGGTGCAGAGTGCCCGTTCTTTGTGTGCGTCGCATCACGGCTGCCCAATGCCTTGCGATTGACTTCACCACGCCCATAGTCGAAGGTGATAGTGAAACTGTCGCCGGTGATTGCCGAAGACAGGGTCCCGTCCCGATTCGTTCAGTCTTCTAGCAAACCCAATGCAAAAACAGACTTTGCTTCTCGTGGCTTCACTCGCTGCATTTGCCGCGTGCACAGACCGTACGCCAACTTCCGCCACGCCTCCGCCTCGCGATGAGGCCGCTCGACAGGATCGCCTCGCGCAACAGGATGGTAAGCGACTCGAGATGCGTCTGTCTGTTTTGGGCGCAAACGGACAGAAGACACTGCTCGCGAGCAAATCGGTCACGATTCGCCATGATCGCACGAATGGTCGATTGCACTTTCAGGGTTCTCAAGCCGCTGTAGCGCAGGACGATAACCCGACACAGTTCTTCTTCCCGACAATGGAGGAATCGTACTCCGATTTGTGGACGGAAGTGTCTGCCGCACCGCCTCCAACGCCTCGTACGGATCTCTCGGCCAATCAAGTCGGTTTGGAGACGTACGCGCTTCCTTCGGACCTATATTCCGACGGAATCGCCGCTTTCGAAGTAACCCCAGCCGGGCGCCTACAAAGCGGAACGATTGACGCAGGCACCGGGCATAAAGTTCGTACGGAACTCCACTACGCCAACAACGTGCTCACCAGCATTCGAGCTTTCGTGACGTTGGGTGGTGCCACCACCTACGTGGTCGACGTAGATGCGAGCTTGTTTGGCTCTGAGACTTCACCGACAGATCTCGAATCGATCCCGATCTTGCCGGCGGCTCTTGTTCTCGACGATTGCTGGGACAAGGTACAGACCGCCGTGGGGAAGTCTGCCAAGGTCGGAGCGGAGATCGCACTGGCTGGAGTGGCCGTGTATGGGGCCATGAACGTCGTTCCCGCCGCAGCCGCAGTTGGCTTCATCTATACCTATCCTGCGCATCGTGAGATGACGCGGAGGGCATGGGGCCTACTTGCTGCCGCAGTGGCGATAGCTTGGGATGATGTAAACGAAATGCGCACGGCCGTGAGCAATGCTGTTTCCGCCTGCTAGCCGTCTCTCCAGTCAACCTAGACTCCCTTTGCCCATGAGAACTGCTCCTTCTCCGAGCCCGCGGCGAGTATGGAACGCAATTGCAACAATGCCGACCATCCTCGGAGTGCTGGCGCTGGTGTGTGCATGGAACGCGACAAATGCGCGCTCGTGGGGAGCACGCGGCTTGGCCTTGCTTGCGATCGTGATGTCGGTATCGCTGGTCCGCCTCTCACGAAATGCAACTGACACTGCAGCGCTCCGAAGGTATCAGAGTCGATTTCTAAATGCGATGGGCGTTGGGATCGCCGCGTTGGTGATCACGCCACCCACACTTACTAGCCTGCTCTCGACCGCCCTGTTCGCTGCGCTGGTCTGTGTGATCGTGTTGCAACTTCGGCTCTTGCCACCATCGGGCCACGATCTCGGCTAGTCTGGAATATATTCGCGCTCCGCTACGCGCCGACGAATGATGCACGCGAGCAACCTGGGAAGGTGTTCGCGTGCTATGTCGTTGAAGTGGGCTGAGCGTCTGCGTCGGTATCATGCTCAAGTGTTGGTGCGGTCTAACACGCGCGTTCTCTTGCAGGGCCCCTTCATAAATCGCGACCAGTGAGCGCAGCGAACAGGGAGCATTCCGCAATGGCCCTGTCAAGAGCAACGCATAGTTAGGCACCGGGCATTGCGCGAGTATCAATGGGAATGATGCCTGCCGCGCGATATCGATCCAGCACATCTTTGCCGTCCCAGTCCTCGGGCATGCGCTTGCGAAGTCCCGTGCTGGTGAGGCGCGCATCCTCCGCACGCGTAACGACGACGCCGACGCAGAGCTCCGAGAGCATCGCGCTGACCTCGCTGAGTGTGGGCTGCCCCAAGTTCATCAAGCGCTCAATCAAGTAGCGACGCGGTACGGCGTGTTCGTGGCGGAGGTCCGTTCGATCCCGCAAGGCCTGTTCGCTCCACCACTTACAGCCGTCATACTTCCCGTCGAACTCGGACCACACCCACAGGATGTTATCGAGCAATGCGTACTTCGAACCCGCCGAGAGCGGACTGCCGATGACGAAGGCAGCATCTTGAGCAAGTTGCTCACGAGAACGCTTGCGCTCGATCATCGAAGTAAGACGCATGGAGCGTTGTGGACTCGTCATAGACAAGTCCGCCTCGGTACCGTCGTCGCTGCAGCGCGCGCGGACGACAACGGGAATGCGTAGGCGATCTGGGAGGCCAGAACCATGCATCTCCTCGTGCACTACCGGTTTGGCGTCATAGTCAGAGCACCCGATACTGACCGTGTCCGACGCGCTCCACAAGCGCGTTGATCGTCGCGGCGCATCGGCAGGCTCCCTTGGGGACATGGTTCGAGCAATGGTCAGAGAGGAGAACCCAGCGCATGTACGGTGCAAGCTCCGGGAAGCGCCCCGCGACCGCGGCTCGAGCATCCGCGTTGCCGATGACTTCGCCGACTCTCGTCGCCAAGACTGCGCGAAGTGGGTCATGATACTTGCTCACGGTCAAGCTGATTGATTCGCTCACGGATTCTCCGATCTGGTGCCTAACAAGTTAGAGGTTTTGCGTCGCGAAGCCGACGCCAAACCTCCGTTGAACTGAACCGCCGGCACTGCCCTATGGAGTTTGCACCCGTCGTACCAGGCGCGCTATCCGGATGAGCGGGGGACCACCGCGACGTTCCGCGCGGGTCTTGGGGTGTGACGGGACGGGGAGCGGCGGGGCGGGGCCTCGTTTCCGCGGGGTTCAGCGCGGTGTGCGGCGCGCGCGCACGACGCGTCGACGGCGCGTGCGGAGGGGCGCGCCGGACGGGCGGTCATGCGTGCCAGGCGGGGCGACGAGCGGGGGCGCACTACGGGGGCCTCGCGAGCGCGGGGACCCGTAAGAGCCGTCGGGTGCGCAGGAGGTGGCCCGTGCCACACTGCGGGCAGCAGGGCGCAGGCGGGATGCCAACACGCGCGTCGGGGAGCTCGTCGCGCGGCGAGGGGACCGGTGGCGCCAGCTGTCGTCGTAACCGCGTGCGTGTGGCCGCCGCTTGCGGACGCCACCAGCCATAGTAGCGCACTTTGTGCAAGCCGCGCGGCAACACGTGCTGCAGGAAGCGTCGCAGGAACTCCTCGCCCGCGAGCGTCATGGTGCGCCACGCGCGCGCCTGCGCGTCCTGATAGCGAAACGTCACCGTCGTCGCATCTATGCGCACGATGCGCGCGTCGGTGATTGCCGCGCGATGCACATAGCGCGCGAGATACCGCAGCACGCACTCCGCGCCTTGCACCGTGGGCTTGGCATACACGACCCACGGCCGCTTCCACACGGTGGCCGGGACGATGACGTCGGGAAGGAGTCGCGTGAGGCGCAGCAGGAAGCGCGCGCGAAAGCCGACGGATAACGCGCGCACCGGCACGAGGTAGTGTCCGCGTGCGCGATGCCACGTCACCCCATCGGGCGCGAGCGCACCACCTGGCACCAGGCAATGCACAGGCGGATGATAGACGAGGGTGCGCGTCCACGTATGTAACACGGCGAGCATCCCGACGGTGCCGCCGAGGTAGTGCGGATCGGCCGCGAGCGCCTGCAGTGATGCGGCGGCCGTTTGCATCAACACCGGGAGCAGGACACGCGCGTGCGTGCGCACGATAGCGCGCAATTCCTCCGGGAGCGTAAAGACCACATGAAAGTACGGCACGGGAAGGAGCTCCGTCTCCCGCGCCGTGAGCCAGGCGCGTGTACTGACGCCGTGACAGGAAGGGCAGCTGCGATTGCGACACGAGTGATACACGAAGTGCTCGTGGCCGCAGGCGTCACACGGCATGACGTGTCCACCCATCGCGGCCGTCCGACACGCCGCGAGATCCTCGAGGGCGCGCCGGTGGCCCGCCGGCATCGTGGCGCCGAAGCGCGCCACATACGCCGGCCCGAACTGTCGCACCGCCGCCGCGACGGTCATGG
>JBBRFQ010000259.1:0-4751 GCA_038224035.1 Gemmatimonadales bacterium | reverse complement strand
CTAGGGAAACTCTGCAAAATTCGGAATTGATTTCGGCCGCCCATGTGCAATATTGTCGTCGCGCGGCAGGCCCTTATTGATCTGATTCTGGGAGCACAGGATGAGCGAGCAGCGGACGTTGGCGAGCGTGGTGTACGACCTGAAGAAGAAAGTGACGCGCCGCGAACGCTTCTTGGGCGAGATGGATGCCGTGATTCCCGGGGCGACGCTGCGCGCGTTGGTCGAACCGCACTATACCAAGGCGGGACGCGGGCGTCGGCCGTTGCCGCTGAACACGATGCTCCGCGTGTACTTCCTGCAACAGTGGTTCAATCTGTCGGATCCCGCCGCCGAAGACATGCTGTACGATTCGGAGTCGATGCGGCGGTTTGCGCACGTGGACTTGGGCGAGGATGCCGTGCCCGACGAATCCACGATCTTACGCTTTCGCCACCTGCTCGAAGCCCACGCGTTGACCGCGCAGATGTTTGATGCCGTGCGCGATCTCCTGGTCGACCGCGACCTGCTCGTCACGACCGGCACGATCGTCGACGCGACGCTCATCGCGGCGCCCAGCTCGACGAAGAATGCCACGAAGACGCGCGATCCCGAGATGCGCCAGACACGGAAGGGGAAGTCGTGGCATTTCGGTATGAAGTGCCACATCGGGACGGACCCGCACGGGCTGGTGCACACGCTCCGGACGACCGACGCGGCGCAAGCGGATATCACGCAACTGCCGGAGTTGGTCCATGGATTCGAGGCGTCGTTGCACGGCGATAAAGCGTACTACCCGGAGAGCGACCGCGAGGCGTATGAGGCCGTCGGCGGGCAGTACTTGGTGAATCAGCGTGGCGCGCGGACGCCGGAACGGGACGCGCTCAAACGCGAGCGGTCGCGCGTCCGCGCGCGGGGCGAGCATCCGTTTCTCGTGGTGAAGGTGCTGTGGGGCTTTACCAAGGCGCGCGATCGCGGCTTGCACAAGAACACCGTGCGCGCACTCGCGGCGGTTGCGCTCGCCAATCTGTATCAGGTCCGCTACAAACTGCTGGTCCCTGGCACGTAGTGTGCGCACGAGGGCCGCCGTGTGGGCGCATCGCCCGCGGCGGCCCGGAAACCGGGCGCACACGCATTTTCACCCACCAAATGGCCCAAGGCGGCGCTAATCGCGCTCAACTATCCACATCGTCGCACAGGCTCACCTGTGCAGAGCTTCCCTAGTATGCTGTGCGGAAGAATCTTACGTTGCCGCTCACCGAGTCCACGACGAAGTTGTAGGCCGCATAGTCAACTTCGATCGGCGGTTTCGCGAAGTACTTCCCCGGATTTATCCGCACCACCGCAAGACTTGTCCAGTATGAGGGGCGTACGACGTTGAGCGAATCGGCGGCTGGCGTGGCTAGCCAGACGGAGATTAGTGAGTCCACATGTGTACACACTACCGAATCAACAGTCGCAGCGACGCTGTCTTCGATCCAAACCGAAAGTGCCAGCTCAGCTCGAAGATCACCGTACAGTGAGTCGGTTGCAAAGTCCTTGGCGTATCCTGCGGTCAGGTCTCGTTTCTGTAGGGAAATGCTAGCGCAAGGATTGCCAGAGACCCGGGCGTCACGCGGACCACGCGCGTCGACGGATTGCGATGAGGCCACGAAACACATCGCGATAACTGTGCCGCCCAGCAACCACACTCTGTTTATGGTCGCACGCACTCTCCCTCCTGACGTTTGAAATGTTTGTAGCTCGCGTCAAACTGAGCTTTGTTTGGAGTCTTCCGGTTGATCACGCCAGAAGCGGTGTGAGTTGTGCCTGTGCATTCCATCGCGGCTCACAGCCGACCGACCAAACTGATGCTCTCTAACCAGCGCCTCGGCAATACGCGAAGGGAAGCGGGGGTCGTGTCTCGCCAAACTGTACCGCCGATCTGGGTCCACGCGCGATCAAAAGTCATCGTCAGCATCGCAGTCCCCATCGTGTGGTGAGGCGTTGCTGCGTAGCCTAGCGTGTCAATCGTGAGCACGGTGATAGGGAGATACCGCGTGCTGTCCGAGCTGCCGCCTCGTCTCGCGAACGCGCCTGCGGCCACTGCGCACAGCGAGTCACTGGTGACGCGACTGATCTTGATGGGGTCGACGACTGGGAATCCATCACCGACACGGATCATCGTGTACTTGACGTCACCTAATCCTGAGGGCCCGTATGCAGTTCGAATCGAATGGAGATCGCCTGCAGAGAATGAGTTGATAGGCGGGCACGCTGGTTGATTCACGCCGCTCTCGCCCACGATGATGCTTGCGGAAATGAAGAGTGCGACGGACAGTGCGAGGTCTCCTGCGCCGACAACGAGTGACGTTGACAGAATGCGTTGGCTACCGTAAAGCCCATCGTGAGTGAGCTACGACTTCTCTCTCCTGCGACTCCGCACTAAGGGCAATGAAGCGGGCGTCGTGTCTCGCCAGACCGTACCGCCGATCTGCGTCCATGACCTGTCGAAGGTCATCGAAAGCGTTGATGGGCCAATGTTGTAGTGCGGCGAGACGGCATATCCCAAAGTGTCGACGGTCAGAACCGTAATGGGCAAGTACCTGGTACTATCGGCATCGCCGAGCCGTCGCGCGAAGGCACCGGCGGCTACCCGACATAGCGAGTCGCTGCTTGATCGAGTGATGCTCGTCGGATCTAGCACGGGAAATCCGTCGTTGACACGGCGAAGTGTGCGTAGCGAGTCGCCAACTCCGGCTGGTCCGTACGCGGCACGAAGCGACGTGAGATAGTGCTCGGAGCGAGCATTTAGAGGATAACAGCCGTTCTGATCAGCCTCGGCGCCGGATACACCGGCCGCTCCCAACAGGACCGAGGCTGCTGTGATAATTAAGTTTCGCACGGTCGTCGATCCGAAAGTCGCGAAGCGGCGCATCAGTCCATCCTCGGCGTCTGTGAAACAAAGCAGCTTTTGATAGTACGGTCGAAGTTCTGGACTCCAGACTGCGAAAGGAACTGCGGCAGATTAGTCGGGAAGATGTCGTACTCTTGCGTGACGCTATTCAAAGTCGAGTCGAGGACCACCGGGCGGTGGAGAACGCCGAGCTGTGAGCTGTTCAGAACGACACTTACTGCGGAACTGGTGTCCACTCCCTCATTCCCTGAGTTCGGTGGCGTCAAGTACGACCGAAAATTGGACAAGTCTCTTCCACTAAAGAGGCCATAGCCAGAGCCCGCCTCAAGAGTCGATGTACTGATCGGCGGGTTCGTCGCGCACAGGGATCCAGCAAACTTTTTGCCTACATCTACCGGATGCGTGTGAACCCATCCAACCACAAACTGGGTAATACCGAGCGCTGGTACGGCGGCCAGTGACGGAGTGATTGGCGCTGCTATCTCGCAAATTGTTGCGCTCGTCGATGGTGCGCGCACGAAGGAAAAGGCGCCGGTGCTTGAATCACGAAGAATCCACCCCGCTTGCTCGCGCCAGGTTGAGGAATCAGTGGGCGAAGGCCGCGAGGCGTTGAACAACGCGTTCAGAGAATCCCGAATCGCCTTCACGTCGAGAGCTCGCAGTCCGTGCCGGAGCGAATCAGCAGGTCCTGCAACTTTCGTGCATGCTGAAATATCCACCTTGACGGAAGCATCGGCACGTTCAACGACGGCCGAACTCCCCGATCCAATGGACGCCAACACATGCATCGTGCCGGACTCGAAAACGGGTATGGTACAGGTCGAGCTGCTCGTGCTACAGTCGGCTGTGCTCGTGAACGCGTCGCCGGCAGAAGGTACCCATCGCCACCCCTTTACATTCACCGCAAGTCCTGAAGCTGACGCGGTGAACGTCACGTTGTCCCCTACGGTGATCGAGTCCGGCACCGCAGTCAGTGTCAGAAACATGCTCACCACTTCAATAGTGACCTGCTGACTGCCGCCAGCAGTGATCACACACCGAACTCCACCCGAGCCACCGCAAGTTGGCGGGCCTGGCGTCGACGGCTGTTGGAACGCGAAGCGCCGCACACGACCTGTTCCGCGTACCACGGTTGGTCCAAACGTGAAGGATTGTACCTGGCCCGACGTGGGTGAGTTGGGACTCGACCCGATGACCGTCGCGTTCTGCTTGTCGGTTCCCTGAAAGTCCGTGTAGACAAAGCCGGATTTGTTGGACCCCAACCATTCAGCGTTTGCGTCCAGCGGTGGATAGGTCGTCCCTTCCAGGTGACTCCACGCCGGCGATATTTCGTCGATGTAGCGACGCGAAATGGTGCCCTCAACTTTGATTTGTACTCTCGTGCGCATATCAAAAGTCAATACGTCTTCCGAGCTGTCTCGGCCTGATAGGTCACCTGCACCAAGCTGGAACGTTCTGCTCCACGGCTTCAGGGGCAAGGAGTCGCACGGACCGCCGTTGCAGCCGACAACAGTCGTGCGCAGCGACGGTAGACGAATTTCCGGCGCCGCCGCTCCTGTTGGTGGCGTATCGTGACAACGCATGAGCGCGCTGAGAGACATGAGCAGCGCCAGTACCGGGATCGAGGAGGAAGCACGCGCGGGAGCCAGCAGCCGCGGATTTCCGTGAGGCGATACATGACGATGAGGAGGAACTCGCATGTTTTCGAAACTACCCCGTCTCCCTGTACCATTTGCACAGTCGCGGGGAAGTTGCCGCCGCGTAGCTTGAATGGACAGGGTGAAGGCCGGTCGCTCGATCGAGAGTACCTACTGCCCCTTGCACCTCGAGTCGCCTGGGGGGGACCCGTGCCTCGGTCGAGAGATCCTGACAGACGTCC
>JBBRFQ010000258.1:0-4768 GCA_038224035.1 Gemmatimonadales bacterium | reverse complement strand
GGTGACCCCACGCCGCACATTTTCCGCTCTACCGACTACGGCCGCACGTGGACTCAGCTCGTGAACGGCTTGCGTGATGGTGAGCCCGTGCGGGTGGTGCGGGAAGACAACGAGCGCGCGGGCGTGCTGTACGCGGGGACTGAAACTGGCGCCTACTTTTCTCTCGATGGTGGCGCACGCTGGCGGCCCTTTGCCGGCCTGCCTGCAGTGCCGGTCACCGACCTCGAGGTGCGTCACGGTGATCTCATTGCCGCCACCGAAGGACGTGCCTTCTGGATTCTCGACGATCTGTCGCCGCTGCGGCAGCAGTCTGCAAGCGTGGCGTCAGCCACGGTGCATCTGTTCCAGCCGAGCGACGCGGTGCTCGCCGGCGGCGGCGCGGGTGGTCCGGCCGGCATCGTGGGGCGCAACCCGGCGTATGGCGCCACGGTGTACTTTCGCATGGCGAGCGCACCCGACAGTACGCAGAAGGCGATGCTCGAGTTCGTCGACGCACGCGGCCGCGTGATGCGCGCGTATTCCACCGATACCGCAGACCGTGTCGGCAAGCTGACCACGCGTCGCGGACTCAACACGTTTGTGTGGGATCTGCGGCGGGAGGCGCCAACCACGCTCGCCAACGTCGTGCTTTTTGGTGCACCGCAGGGTGGCGGCGCACGTGTGATGCCGGGCCGCTACACAGCGCGGCTTACCGTCAACGGTGCGGTGCAATCACGAGACTTCACGGTGCGCCTCGATCCGCGTCTTGGGGAGATTCCGGCCAGCGTACTCGCCGAACGCGATTCCATTGCCAATCTGCTGGCCGTTCGCATTGGCGAAATGCATGACGCCGCGCTGCGGGTGCGCGACCTCAAGGCGCAGGTGCAGGGCATCGTGTCGCGCACGAAGACCGCCACGCTCGCCGATAGTATCGCATCCGCCGGCCAGGCAATGATCAGCACGCTCTCCGCGTTCGATCCGCGGCTTACGACAAAGGCCACCAACGGACAGGACATCATCAACTATCCGAACGGGCTTAATGGTCAGTTCGGCTTCTTGCTTGGTCAGGTCGAAGGGCATCCGTTACTCACGCAGCCCGTACGCGAACGGCTGGTGGACATCGAAGCACGTTGGCGCGGCTTGCGCGGCGAAATCGAGCTCTTCGAGATGCGCGAGGTGGCTGCCTTCAATGCCTTGCTGCAGCGGGCCGGCGTGCAAGGCGTCATCACGCCGGCGCCAAAGCCGCGCAGTATCATGTGATGTCAGAAGTCGCCGTTCTGTACCGGCCCGACTTCACGCACTCCTGACTCCTTTGCATCGCTGCCCATGACCGCACCGCACCGCGATTTCCTGAACATCCGCGATTTTTCGCGCGAGGAACTGCCCGCGCTCTTCGCGCTCGCCGAACGCATGCGGTCGGGCGAGTATACCGCGCGTCCGCTCACGGGCAAGGCGCTGGCCATGATTTTCATGAAGGCCAGTACACGCACGCGTGTTTCGTTTGAAGTCGGCGCGGCGCAGCTCGGCGGCACGGCGCATTTCCTTTCGCCGCGTGATGTACAGCTCGGCCGAGGCGAACCCGTGCCCGACACCGCGCGCGTGCTGGCGCGTTATGTGCAGGGCATCATGATTCGCACCTTTGCGCACGCGGATATCGAACTGCTCGCGAGCACGGGTGATGTACCCGTGATCAACGGCCTCACCGACCTGTCGCATCCGTGTCAGGTACTCGCTGACGTGCTCACCATCCGGCAGCATCTCGGTTCGCACGACGGCTGTCCGGTGGCGTGGATTGGCGATGGCAACAACATGGCCAACTCCTGGATCGAAGCCGCCGCACTGCTCGGCTTTCCGCTGCGGTTGGCGTGTCCCGAAGGCTACGATCCCGATCCGTCGTTCCTCGCGTTTGCGCGCGAGCTCGGCGCCGATGTGCAGCTGCTGCGCGATCCGCGCGATGCGGCCTCGGGCGCGCGTGTGGTCACCACCGACGTGTGGGCCAGCATGGGGCAGGAAGAGGAACAGGCCGCTCGTGTGGCCGCGTTTGCGTCGTATCAGGTGAACGCCGATCTCATGTCGCGCGCGGCGCGTGACGCCATCTTCCTGCACTGTCTGCCTGCGCATCGCGGCGAAGAAGTGAGTGCCGACGTGATTGACGGCCCGCAAAGCCGCGTCTGGGATGAGGCCGAGAATCGCCTGCATATTCAGAAGGCCATCATGGCGGTGCTCATGGGCGGCGAGGTCTTGTTGTAATCGTGCACCAATTCTGCTGTAGTCCTGCTGTTGCGCATCGCATCACCACCTCTGCTCACTTGCACCCATCCTGACTCATGTTAGCTGTTGGCGACACCGCTCCCGATTTCACGCTGCCCACCGACACCGGCGAAGAGCTCACGCTCTCGTCGCTGCGTGGCCGTCCGGTAGTGATCTATTTTTATCCCAAGGACGACACACCCGGCTGCACCACCGAGTCATGCGAGTTCCGCGATCTCATGCCGCGCTTTGACGCGAGCAACGCCACCATTCTGGGCGTCTCTCCCGATTCCGTGAAGTCGCACCAGAAGTTCAAGACCAAGTTCGAGTTGCCGTTCACGCTTGTGGCTGACACGGAGAAAGTCGCGTGTCAGGCGTACGATGTGTGGAAGGAGAAGTCGATGTACGGCAAGCAGTACATGGGTGTGGACCGCACCACGTTCGTCATCGACACGGACGGCAAAATTTCACACATCTTCGGCAAGGTGAAGCCCGCCGGTCATGCCGCTGAAGTGATGGAGGCGGTGGCCTCGCTCGCCTAGAGCGTGACCCACCGCCTCCGGCCGGTGCCACGTGTGGGCACCGGTCATCGGACGCCTCACATGGGGCGTCCACTGAGCCCGCCAATTGGCGGGCTTTTTGTTTGCGCGCTCACCGCGATGAACGCTTTATGGAACATGTGGTACGCCGGACAATCGCGCAGTCAGGAGAACGACCACACGGGCTCAGCTGTTCACGGCAACGCGGAAGCACCGACGGTGAACCGCATTCTTCCCACCCGCACTGTGCCTTGTAACACTGATGTGTTACATTGTACTACATGAAAGACGCCCATATCACCCTCCGGGTCCCCGAGAATCTCGCTCAAGCGCTTGAGCGCGCCGCGGCAGCGCGTGGAATCGCCAAATCGGTGCTTGTGCGCGAGGCCGTGGCTCAATATCTCGTGGGCGCCCCCCCCGAGCGGTCCGCGCCGCCAATGACGCTCGACACGTTCATCGCGCGCTGGCGTACACTGCCGCGGCTCTCGCCGGAGGAGGCGGAGTCATACGCACACGACATGGAGGCGGCCCGAACGGAACTGCTGCCGCTGCGCGATCCATGGGAGTGATCGTCGATACTTCGGTCCTCATAGCCGTGGAGCGCGGGACCTACTCGCTGGAGGCGCTCTCGGGGCGCGTCTTTTACGACGAAGCCGGCGTCAGTGCGATCACAATGTCGGAGCTGCTGCATGGTGCTCATCGTGCACGAGATCTCGGCGAGCGCACACGTCGCTTCGCGGTCGCCGAGGCGATACGTGATGGGCTGTCGATCTACGACTTTGGTCCGCGTGAAGCGCAGCGTCACGCCGAACTGTGGGCGCATCTACAGCGCGCGGGTACGCCAATCGGCCCGCACGACATGTTGATCGCCGCCACCGCGCTGGCTCGCGGACATGATGTGCTGACGCTGAATCGCGCGGAGTTCGCGAGGGTGCCAGGGCTGCGACTGGTCGCGGTCCACGATGGCTGAGACACCGCCTGCGCAGCACTCCAGCAGTCAACCGGCGTACGCTTCAGTTGAGCAGAAGTGGCGGCGGTCGGGCCAAAGTATCGGCTGCCGCCAGCTCGGATCGCGCGGCAAAGTTGAGGGCTTCACGCTGATTTGAGTCGCTCCGGGTTTACAGGAGACGCCAAAGTGTGAGCGGTTGGAGTCATGAGCAAGCGACCACGGGTTTCTCCTGGCAAATGGATCGCGAGCCAGCACCGACCGGTTCGCCACGCTGACTTCCTCCCGCGTTAACGTGCGTCAGGTTCGCAGAATCTGAGGCAGGTGATCGAAGTGCGCATCGCGACTGCACAGCACGAGTCCATGCTGAATCACGAGCGCGGCAATCCACACGTCGTTGGTTGGGATTGGCGTACCCTGCTGCCGCAACTGACGAAACAGCGCAGCATAGTGGTATGTGGTTTGTTCATCGGGAAACAGTAGGGACACACCGGAGCGCAACAAAAATCGCCGCAGCCCGCCTTCGTTGCGTGCGCCGCGCGTCCCAACGGCAAAACCCGCGCGCAGTTCGGCCAGCACCACGACCGGGAGAAAGATCTGTTCTGCATACTCCAGCAGTTCGACAACCGCCTCCTCGCCGCGCGCGAGATCCACGTAGCGGTTGATATCAAGAGCGACCCTCACCGCCACAGCGCTTCGTCGACAGCACGCTGATCGCGAAGCGCCGCGTCAAACTCCCCATCCTCCTCCCATGCGCCCGCCAGATCCCGCAATGTCCGCTGGCGCACCGCCTCCTCGGCGACGCCCGCGCCTCGTGCGAGCGCTTCCAGAGCGACTTCATTGAGGCTTGCCCCTTGCGCCCTCGCACGGCGGCGGAGAATACGGTCGACGACTTCCGGGATGTTGCGCAGAGTATATTGCATGCACTTACTGTATGCACTGCAGGCGCGTAGTGCGAGCATCGGCGTCGAATGGTGCGCCAAGGTCGGCCTGCAGCGCAGACGGTTCAGCTAGGGTGTGCATGCGTCACGCCGCTTCACCCATCGACAGCGCC
>JBBRFQ010000257.1:0-4847 GCA_038224035.1 Gemmatimonadales bacterium | reverse complement strand
GTGAACAGCTTCGGCATCTGCTCAAGCTTCTCGGGATCAACGTTGCCGCCCACCAAGCCGCCAATAAGATTGCCGACCGCCGAGGCAAGAAACCAGATACCCATCATCTGTCCGACGAACTTGCGCGGCGACAGTTTGGTCATTGACGACAGTCCCACGGGGCTGAGGCACAGCTCACCGAGCGTCTGCAGGAAATAGCTCGCCACAAGCCACCAGGGAGACACGAGCAGCGTACCACCGCTGGCCACGACCTTGTTGGCCGCGAAGATCATGATGAAAAAGCCGAGTCCCGCAAAGAACAGTCCGAGCGTGAACTTGGCCGGGCTTGAAAGATCGATGCCGCGTTTTCCGAGTCCCACCCAAATGGCGGCAAAAATTGGCGCGCACAAAATGATGAACGCCGAGTTCACCGACTGAAACCACGTGGCCGGAATGGTGAAACTGCCGAGCTGCCGGTCGGTGAAGTCGCGTGCGAACAGATTGAGCGAAGTTGGCGCCTGCTCAAACGCCGACCAGAAGATCGCCGCAAAAATGAACAGCACCACGATCACGCCAACGCGCTTCCGTTCGTCGCTCGACAAGTTGCCAGCGGCAAACACGTAGCCGAAGAATGCGACGGCAATGCCAACCAGCACGAACGTCATGTAACCGCCCAGCACCTGCGCGTCGAGCCTGATCACGCGGGTCGCAGCGAGCGTGAACACCATGGCGATCAAGCCGATGCCCACGCCGAGCGCGAGTTTGACCTGTCGTTCCTGCTTGCGCTGCAGCGCGGCGTCCGGATTGCGCGTCGGTTCCATGCCGATGGGCCCGAGCGTCTTGTGCGAGGTCAGCCAGTACACGATCAAACCGACGAGCATGCCGACGCCGGCGGCACCAAACCCATAATGCCAGCCGACAGCCTCACCAAGAAACCCAGTGACCAGCTGACCGGCAAACGCGCCGAGATTGATGCCCATGTAAAAGATCGAGAAGCCGGCGTCGCGACGCGCGCCACCTTCCGGATACAGATCGCCGACGATCGCCGAGATGTTTGGCTTGAGCAGTCCCGTGCCAAACACAATGAGAATCAAGCCTAGGAAGAAGAAGATCTTCCCCGCGCCCGCGCCCGCCAAACCGGAAAGGCCGATCGACAAGTGGCCGGCCGTGATCAGGATCGCGCCGATGAGAATCGCGCGTCGCAGACCGAGCAGTCGGTCGGCGACCCATCCGCCAGGCAACGAGGCCACGTACACAAACGCGCCATAGATGCCCACGATCGCCGAGGCCTGACCTCGATCAAAGCCAAAGCCGCCTTCGGCCAACGCCGCGGCCATGAACAGCACAAGCAGCGGTCGCAGGCCGTAGAACGAAAACCGTTCCCACGTCTCGGTGAAGAACAGCGTCGCCAAGCCGCGCGGATGACCGAAGAACCGCGTGTCGCGCACGTAGGGTTCGGCGCCGGAAGTCCGGTCGTTGGACATCAGGAAGGGATGGAGGTGGAGGAGGGCGTCATGGTGACGGGAACTTTGTGGCAGGCCACCCAGTGGGCGGCGGTCTTCTCTTCGAACACGGGCACCCGGCTCGAACACTCACGATCCTTGGCCGGGTGCGAACACCGTGGGTGAAACACGCAACCGGACGGCGGGTTCGCCGGCGACGGTGGATCGCCCGCAAGCAGAATGCGATTCCGCACCCGTCCCGGCTCCGGGACCGGCACCGCTGAGAGCAGTGCCTGTGTGTACGGCATGAGCGGCGTGGCAAAGAGTGCAGTCCGCGGCGCGAGCTCCACGATCCGCCCCAGATACATCACCGCCACACGGTCGGCCATGTGCGACACCACCGCAAGATCGTGTGCGATGAACAGATAGGCGAGCCCACGATCGCGCTGCAGGTCGCGCAGCAAATTCACCACTTGTGCCTGTACGCTCACGTCGAGCGCCGAGACCGGCTCGTCGCACACGATGAACTTCGGCTCCACAGCCAGCGCGCGCGCAATGCCCACACGCTGGCGCTGGCCACCCGAAAACTCGTGTGGATAGCGCGACGCGTACTCGGCGCGCAGCCCGACTTCATCGAGCAGCCGCGCGACGCGTGTGTCGGCTTCGGCGCCTCGCGCGAGATCGTGAACGATGAGCCCTTCGCGAATCGCCGCACCGATCGTGAGCCGGGGATTGAGCGAGCCAAACGGATCCTGAAACACGATCTGCATGTGTCGACGCAGCCGTCGCAGCGATTCGCCGCGCAGGCCGAGCACATCGGTGTTGTCGAAGCGCACGGTGCCGCTCGTAGGCTCAATCAAGCGAAGGATGGAGCGACCGGTTGTGGTCTTGCCGCAACCCGACTCACCCACAAGCGCCAGCGTTTCACCCTCGTGCACATCAAACGACACGCCGTCCACGGCGCGTACGTGTTGCGCCGCACCGCGAAACCAACCGCGGCGTACGGGAAAGTGCTTGGTGAGATCGCGCACTTCGAGCAGCGCGCTCATGACCGGCGTCGCTCGGGTTCCTGCACCAGATGACAGCGTGCACGATGTGCCGGTCCCACCTGATACAACACCGGCGCTTCGGCCGCGCACCGGTCCCACGCGTGCGCGCACCGCTCGCGAAACCGGCAACCGGTTGGCCAATGCGTTGGCGCTGGCACCGTGCCGGGAATTGTGCGCAAGCGTCCGCGGGTTGTGTCGAGGGTCGGCACGGCCGCGAGCAATCCCTCGGTATACGGATGCGCGGGTGAATGAAAGAGCGCGTCCACCGGCGCTTCTTCCACAAGCTCGCCGGCGTACATCACGAGCACGCGCGAGGCCATTTCGGCGACGACACCCAAATCGTGCGTGATGAGCAACACGGCCATGCCCATACGGTCGCGCAACTCGCGGAGCAACTCCAGAATCTGCGCCTGAATCGTGACGTCGAGCGCCGTCGTCGGCTCGTCGGCAATCACCAGCGACGGCTCAAGGACGAGGGCCATCGCGATCATCACGCGCTGGCGCATGCCACCGGACAGCTCGTGCGGATACTGGCGGGCGCGTTCCGCGGCGTCGGGAATACCGACGCGGGTCAGCATCGCGACGGCTTGCCCGGTCGCCTCGCGCCGAGAGGCCCTGGTGTGAACACGCACCACTTCCGCCACCTGATCGCCCACGGTCAGCACCGGGTTGAGCGCCGTCATCGGCTCCTGAAAGATCATCGACATGCGATGACCGCGGATCGCGCGCAACTCGGCGTCGGGCAGCGTAAACATGTCGGCACCGGCAAACTCCACCCGACTCGTGGCCGCGAACGTGCCGCCGGGTGGGATCAGACGGAGCAGTGACAGCGCGGTCAGCGACTTGCCGCACCCGGATTCGCCCACCAATCCCACCGTTTCGCCCGCGTCAATCGTGAAGCTCACGCCGTCGACGGCGCGGGCGAGGCCGGCGTCGGTAGCGAATGAAACGCGCAGGTCGTGGACAGCAAGCACAGGGACGGTCACGCGGCAACCTGTCGCGGTGCGAGGGCCTCGCGCAAGGCATCGCCGAGCGCATTGCACACGAGCACCGCGCCCACAATCGCGAGTCCGGGGAAAACGGTCACCCACCACCGCCCGATTCCCAGCGCCGTGCCGTCGCTCAGAATGCTCCCCCAACTGGCCTGCGGTGGCTGCACACCAAGCCCCAGATAGGACAGACCGGCCTCGAAGGCGATGGTGTGCGCCACGCCGAGTGTGGCCGTCACCGCCAGCGTGGGCAGCACATGCGGCAGCACGTGCTGCCAGAGAATACGTGCCTCTCGCACGCCCGTGGCGCGCGCGGCGAGCACGAACTCCCGCGATCGCAGCCCCTGAACATCGGCGCGCACGAGGCGCGCGACATCGTACCAGCCGGTGAGCCCGAGCAGGAGCACAATCCCGGTGAGCGGCAGGGCACCCCAGAGCGCGGCCACGCAGAGCAGCACGAGCAGTCGCGGAATGGACATCAGCACATCGAGCACTCGCATGCACGCCGCGTCGATGATGCCACCAATCCATCCCGATGCGGCACCATAGAGCGTACCCACCGTGCTGGCCAGCAGGACGCTCAGCAGGGCCACGCCCAGCGACACCCGCGCGCCATCCAGGACCCGGCTCAACACATCGCGGCCGGCGCTGTCGGTGCCAAATGGATGCGACAGCGTCGGTGCAAGGCTCGCAATGATTCCCTCCGCCGGGATTTCATTGGGCGGAAAGGGCGACAGCCAGGGGGCTGCGACAGCCACCGCCGCCAGTGCAACGAGTGACGCGAGCGGTATCACCAATCGCGGCGACATGCCCCTCACGAGGCGCGCGTGCGTGGGTCGGCCAGTTGCTGCAATCCATCCGCGACTAAACTGCCCAGCGCCGTCATGGTGCTGCCCACAATGACGGCGGCAGTCACCAACTCGTAGTCGCGAGCACCAACGGCGAGAATCGTGGTGTATCCCATGCCGGGCCAGCTGAACACACGCTCTACAAATACCGCACCGCCGAGCAAGGCCGGAAACAGCAGACCAAACAATGTGATCACCGGCACAAGTGACGTTCGCCACGCGTGTCGACGCACCCCGCGCCCGGCCAGCCCTTTCGCACGCGCCGTGCGCACATGGGGTTGGCGCCACGCGTCAATCATGCTGCTGCGCTGAAATCGTGCGAACCACGCGGTGCCCACGAGCGACAGTGTGAACCAAGGCAGGGCCAGATGCTCGAGACGGTCGAGCAGCTGTCTGCCCGGCGACATGAGATCGTATGTGGCATCGACGATACCCGTGGCCGGAAACCAGCCGAGCCACTGCACGAACAGCTGCAGCATGAGCAGCGCCAGCCAGAACTCGGGCAGCGAATACGCGATCATGGAGAATGTCGACACCCAC
>JBBRFQ010000256.1:0-4910 GCA_038224035.1 Gemmatimonadales bacterium | reverse complement strand
CGCAGCGACAACCAGCGCGCGGCGGAACTGTTCGCGTCGGTGCGTAGCCGCTTCAGTGGCTCGCCGTTGGCGAAAGACGCGGCGTACTGGGAAGCGTTCTCGCGGCATCGCATTGGCGGCGTGGAGCAGCTGGAAACGGCCCGTGAACTGCTCGCGTGGCAGCAGCGCACGCACCCGAATGCCTCGAGTGCCGCCGATGTGCGTTCGCTGGCGGCTCGCATTGAAGGACAACTGGCCAGCCGCGGTGATGCGGCGTCGGCCCAGCGCCTGACGGAGCGTGCGCAGCGAATGTCGACCGTGTGTCCGAGTGAAGATGAAGACGAACGTCTGATGGTGCTTGACGCGCTGCTCACGATGGATAGTGAACGGGCGCTGCCCACACTCAAGAGTGTGCTGGCACGACGCGATGAGTGTTCGGCGGTGCTGCGTCGTAAAGCTGTGTTTCTCGTGTCACGCAAGCGCAGCAATGAAACGGAAGACATCCTGCTCAACGCGCTGCGCACCGATCCCGACCGCGAGGTGCGTGAGCAAGCGGTGTTCTGGCTGGGCCAGGTGAACAGCGAGAAGTCCACCACCGCGCTGATCGAGCTGCTGCGTACGTCGTCGGATGACGCGGTTCTCGAGAAGGCCGTATTCTCGTTGGCGCAGCAGCGAAATGAGCGTGCGCATGCCGCCTTGCGCGACATGGCTCGACGCAGTGACCTGTCCACCGACGTGCGAGGCATGGCGATCTTCTGGCTCGGCTCGCGAGGGAGCGACGCGGATTCAGCGTCCGACTTCCTCATGCAGCTGTATCCCACGCTGCGCGAGACGGAACTCAAAGAGCGTGTGCTGTACGCCGTGGCGCAGCGCAAGTCGCCCGAAGCACAGCGGTTTCTCACCGCACTGGCGATGAACCCGAACGAGTCCATGGATATTCGCCGGAACGCGCTGTACAACGCGAGCCGGTCAGGGATGACGTTGGCGCAGATGCAGGCGCTGTACAGGAAAGCACCGGAAAAAGATTTCAAGCACCAGGTGATCTTCGCGATGGCGAACCTGAAGTCCCCGGAGTCGGTGGACGTGTTGTTCGAGATCGCAAAGAACGACCCCGACCGCGAGATGCGGAAGCAGGCGCTCTTCTGGCTCGGCTCGAGCAAGGACCCGCGCGTTCCTGCGTTCCTGCAGGAGATCATCAACAAGTGAGGCACGTGAACATGCAACTGAGCCAGCGGATGGTCGTGGTCGGCGCACTATTGCTGCCGCCGGTGGTCGTGACTGATGCACAGAACACGCGTTCGGTCGCGGAGCAGGTGCGGGCGGTCGCCGATGGTACGGTGCGTTTGTCATTCGAAGCGCGGCCCGGCGTGTGTGGCAACGGCTCGAGCTGGATCCGCACCGGCGACCGCAACTACTCAGGGTCGTGGAGCAGCCAGCGCGATCTCGATGTGGAATGCGAGGCGGGACCAGTGCGTGTGGTGGCGGAACGGTTGTCAGGGCGAACCGTTGCCCTGCGCACGTACGTGGGTGGGCGCTGGCGGGCGAACGACACTGCCGTGGACCTCGGCACGGTCTCCGCCGCGACCGCGGTAGAATGGCTGGTGACAGAAGTTGAACGCGGTACGGAGGCGTCGGCGAAAGACGCGTTGCTCCCGGTCACCATTGCGAACGCCGACGTGCCGTGGCCACGCGTGTTGGCCGTGGCTCGCGACATATCACGCCCGCGTACGGTGCGCTCGCAGGCCGTGTTCTGGGCGGCGCAG
This sequence comes from Gemmatimonadales bacterium, assembly GCA_038224035.1. Lineage (GTDB taxonomy): Bacteria > Gemmatimonadota > Gemmatimonadetes > Gemmatimonadales > Gemmatimonadaceae > JAABRT01. The sequence continues at coordinate 3,168 of JBBRFQ010000256.1, read as the reverse complement.
GCGGCCGGTGAAAAGGCCGCTGAAGAGATCGGTGCGATTGCCTCGAACGATCCCGACCGCGAGGTGCGCACGTCGGCCGTGTTCGCGCTCTCTCGCCGCGACGATGGATACGAACAGCTGGTGCGCATCGCGCGCACCAGCCGGGATCGTGACGTCAAGCAGAGTGCATTCTTCTGGTTGGGCCAGAGCAAAGACCCTCGAGCCGCCGAGTTCTTCGCGGAAGTGCTCGGCCGGCCGGAGGATTGATGGCCGGCGGTGCGGCATACGAGCGCCGATGGCCACGTGAGCATTGTGCGCTGGGGGCGACAGCGCGGCTCGGTCTATCTGGCGTAGTTTGACGTGCCAGTCTCAAATGGCTACTCGTCATCGAGTATCGCGTCGACATCACGGGCCGTATGCAAGATGCGCGCAGAGGTCGGCTGCGTCGAATGCATACTCGTCGATCCGATAGTCAATATGTGCGACGATGTCGGCTTCAGCAGCCGCTTTGAGAATGAAGTTCACTTGGTGGAGTGCTACTTCCCATGCGCCGCTCGGAGCAACTCACGCATGTATTCGCTGGCACTGCTATAGCTGCCGGTCGATACCTGTTCTTCGACGAAAGTTTTCAGGGTGTCCGGCAAGGGAATGTTCATCGTCTGCATAGCGCCTCTCCGTTGCTGTTGGCCGAGGTCACCGGGCGACTGCCGCGCGACCGACAAACGTGCGACGTTTCATCCGGTGAACTCATTTCCCCTCCCGAAGCAAGCCTGAGGGACGCGCCGATGGTATCTACTTTCTGGAGGGCGACTAATTGAAGCCACGTTTTCATCGTGCAGAATCCGGTGCGGCGAAGGCTCGACGTAAGCTCGACTCGCCTTTCTGGACTCCCCTGATCTCCTTCTGGTGATCAGGGGCGAATCAGTCGCACCTCACCGGTCGCGAGGAGCGACCTGATCGCGATTTACGCCATCGCCTCCAGCCGCGCCACACGCTCGGCCGTTGGCGGATGCGTACTGAACAGCTTTCCAACACCCATGCCCTTGAACGCCGCGAGCGGATTCACAATCGCGAGCGGCGCCATGGACGGCGACACCTGCATGGGAATACGCTTGGCACTCGTCTCGAGCTTCTGCAGCGCGCTGGCCAGCGACAGCGGACGTCCACAGATCTCGGCACCCACACGGTCGGCCTTGAACTCGCGCTGACGGCTGATCGCGAACTGCATGAGCATCGCCGCGATGGGCGCCACAATCATCGCGATCAAGCCGACGGCCGGACTGCCGACTTCGTCGTCGCTGCTGCGACCGCCGAAGAAGAACGCAAACTGCGCCAGATTGCTGATCGCGCCGGCCATGGTCGCGGCCATGGTCTGCAACAGCATGTCGCGATTCTTGATGTGCGCGAGCTCGTGCGCGATCACGCCTTCGAGCTCTTCGCGGTTGATGGTGCGCATGAGCCCTTCGGTCACGCACACGACCGAGTTCTCCGGATTACGCCCGGTGGCAAACGCATTGGGCTGCTCGTGCGGCGCGATGGCCACGGTGGGCATGGGCAAGCCGGCGTTCTGCCGCAGGCGATCGACCATGCGGTAAAGGTCGGGCGCCTGCGCTTCCGTCACCACCTGCGCCTTGTACGCGCGCAGCACCATCTTCGACGAACCCCAGAACATACCGACATTCATCACGGCAGCGAGGCCAAAGGCCATGATCGCGCCTGTGGACCCACCAAGGGCCGAGCCAAGCGCGACGACGAGCGCCGTCAGGCCGGCCATGAGCACAAAAACCTTCACGTTGTTCATTGGTCGATTGAGTTTGGAGGTAGAACATCCAGCCCACGGTAATACACGCTTATGGCTGAGTTCGTTCGCTCCGTGTCCGCGCCGTGCGTCGCGCCCGGCGCGCCAGTTCCGCCTCCACGGCGGCCAGATGCCTGGGCCACACGTAGCCAGCCCGCCTCGCGAAGTGTTGCCACGACTCCGGCTCGCCGGCCAGGAACTCGGCGTGCGAGCGATGCGCCTTGCGTGCGTTGCACGCCAGACAAGCGGTCACTACGTTCCCCGCCGAGTGGTCGCCGCCACGCATGCGCGGCTGCACATGATCTACGCTGAGTGTGTCCGGTGTTCCTTCGGTCCCGCAGTACACGCAGCACCACTGATCGCGGGCGAACACCGCCTCGCGTGAAATGGCGCTGTGGCGGGGGATCGACTCTGGTGTACTGCCCTGTTCGCGTGCCGTCACGCCCCCGTTCCGGACCACAGGAGAGCCATGGTAAAAATTCCTGATCCGATGCGTCGCCACATGATGACCCGTCTCACGCGCTTCTTCGATCCTGACGAAGCCGCGACCGCGATTCCCGGCGACCTTCCTCCCCGCCTGACCCATTCTGCACTTGAGGCACTCCGCATGTCCCGCTCCCGCGATCGTATTCTGACCAACCTTGAAGAGATGTACTCCGAAGCGTTCGCCCGCGCCAAGGAAACTGGCGACGATTCGCAGATGGCGTCGCTCGATTTTGCGTATCGCCGCGAGCAGCTGTATTTCGAGATCCTGCTCGATGTGCGCGACGCGATGGAGAAGCGGTAGGCGGCGCTACTCGTCGCCTTCAATCCCTTCAAACAGGGCAGGGATGTCGAGTTCGAACGGTTCGGTTGTGAGGTCGGGCGGAGACCAGTGCAGTTGTGCCTCGTGCCGGACTTCCCCGGGCTGTGCGCGTGTGGATACGTAGACACATCGGTCCCGCAGATCCACGCGCCAGTACGTGGACACCCCGGCGCGCACATACGCGGGACCCTTGAAGTCCCGGTCATACACGCGGGAGCCGCGGCCGGAAATCTCGATGGCCAGCCACCAGTCGCGAACGGCGAGCCACGATTCGGGCGGTTTGCCTGTTTTCGGGATGACGAGCACGTCCGGTTCCAAGTGCGTCCCCGGTGCCACTTCGACCGCGCCGGGAGTCAGCACGTATACGGAAGGACGTCGGCCGAAGTAGAACGTCAGCTCACGTACGAGCATTGACTGCAGAATCTGGTGCGGCGACTTCGGTGCCGGCGTCACGAGCAGGAACCCGTCCAGCAACTCGTAGCGATTCCCGTCGTTTGGGAACCGGTCGAGATCGCTGAGTGTGTATTTGGGCACGAGCGACGGCATCGCCATGGGCATCGCGATTGGGGTTGCCATAAGCATGTTG
>JBBRFQ010000255.1:0-4917 GCA_038224035.1 Gemmatimonadales bacterium | reverse complement strand
CATGCGCTCGAAGAGCACGTCACCGTCGCTCTGCTGCGCGAACGCGGGTAGGCCGAGTTCCCCGACCAGGTCGGCGATGGCTGGCTGCATTCGCGGCCAGTACCAGGAGGGGCCCAGGTCGAACCCGTCATCGGCGGGATGGCCGTTCTGGTCCACCGTCAGAATGCGCCCGCCGAGTCGGTCGCGCGCCTCGATCAGCACAAAATCTACATTGGCCGCGCTCAGCAAGCGGCTGGCGTACAGCCCCGCGAGGCCGGCGCCGATGATGGCAACTGGGGTGCGTGGCATCGCACGAACTTACTCAGCGACACGTGCATCGACTGAGCCGGTCGTGAACCGTCCGTGAGCCGATCGCCGCGGATCAGGTTTGGTCCTTCGCGTCATCCGAGTGATCGGCTTTTGCCAGTCTCGACTTCTCACTCTGTTTCTCGGCGTCGTCATGCTGTTCACGCTGCTCGAAGAGACGGTCCTTGCCCACATCATCATGACGCGAAATTTTTTCTGCATCATGCCCCGGGCCGGCAGCGTGCTTTGCTTCTGACTCGGCGAGCGCGGCTTTGGCTTCATCCGCTTCCTGCGCGAGCTTTTTGTCGCTGGCGTCGTGCTTGTAGGCGTTTTTGTTGCTGTGCATGACTGACTCGGGATGGTGGGATGCGGAAGGTTGCTCGTGAACGCATACCCCACGCGATGCGATGTGGATCGTCGAGTAGCCCGCTGAGCGCCCGCAGCCGCTTTTGAGAGGCCCACGGGCCGTTGGTTGCCGGTATGACCATCAGCACAGGTCGAGCCGCTGATCGACGCGGGCCGCAACGGCCGATGATCAGAAGCTGAATCGCACGCCGCCGTTCGCGGTGAAGCCCGACAGATCTGTCCACGCATCCGTGGTCCATCGGCCGCCCGGTCCGCGCGACGGCAAAAGCAACGGGTCGAATCGAGTCTGACGCACGTTGGTGAGGTTTTCGAGATTGATGAAGACGCGCGCCACCCCCGCACGCGTGTCGAACGCGCGCTCAGCGAGCAGACCCAGCAGCACATACGGCCGACTTTCCGTGCGATACGGATTGTTCTCCAGCGCCTGCCGTCCAGTGTAATACACCTCCACGCCCACGCGGCTGCGACCGTGCTGCTCGAGGCTCGCCACCACGCCAATTGCATGGCGAGGCGTGAGGGGAACATCGCGGCGCATGCATGCCGTGCGCGGTTCGTTGGCCAGCCGCGGGTCGGCTCCACACTCGCGCGATTGCACGTAGGTGTATGAACCAGTGACGCGCAGCATGGGCGGCTCATCGTGCTTATCAAGCTCATGCGCATCGGGGCCGGTTTCGTCAGCGGCGTCGCGTTGACCGTGGTTGTCATTCGCGTGATTGGATTCATCGGAACCGCCAAGCGCATACACCAGCCGCGCCAGCAACTCCCCGCCCCATGTCCGCGTGGGTTCGGCCGCGTTGCCGAGCGTGATCAGTCCGGCCGCCGTTCCGGTACCTGAATCAGCGGCACGCACCTGCAGCGGGTTCGACACACGCGAACCGAACAGCGTGCCGTTGAGTTCCAGACGCCCGAATGCCGTGTTGACCGGTCCGCCTACATCCACCGACGCACTCGCCGCACGCTCGGCAGACAATGCCCCTAGCCCTCCAACGGGAAGCATCAGCGGCGTGAGACCCGTCGCCTCCGTTTCCTCGGTGAACGGCGTCGGCGCAAATGCGCCAGTGCCAAGCGACCAGCGCGTCAACCACTCGGACAATGCGCCGTCGGCAGGGCCTCGCATGAGCAGCGAGACACGGGGATTGACGAATGTGCCGAACTCGCTGTGCGCATCCGCGCGCACGCTGCCGGACACTGACAGCCATGACGCCGCGTCCACATCGAGCTGCGCAAACGCGGCAGGAATGGAGAACATGTAGTTGAACGCGGGTACGTCGCTGTTGCGATACGCTTCCTGCTGCACTGCAACGCCGAGCACATACGTGACGCTGCGACTCCCGTACACGCGCGGGATCGCCAGCGCGGCTTCGCTGAAGACGGTTCGATGTCGGTCGTCTTCGGAGATATCACCAATCCCGTGTGCATGCTGCTGTTGCATGGCGGAGCCGCGCAGCGTGGCGACGGCACCGTCGAGTGGACCGGTGCGGTCGAGTACCCACCGTACAAGTCCACCGAGATCGGCGCGACGCGTGTCGAGCGATTCGCCGAACGCGCCACCACCGGGCACAACGCCTCCATCCACGGTGCCGCCAGTGCGTGTTTCGGCCGTGTATCCCGCGGTGACAAACGCCGTCCGGCCGGTGCCGTTGTCGAAGTAGAATCGCGGTCGCAGCACGGCTCGTTCATAGCCCGCCAAATCTGTCCACCCATCATCATCCAGATCGTTGCGGCGTTGCACGTGCGCGCCGGCCAGCAGCGTGTATCCCCAGACCGGCGACATCGGACCACCGCCGAAGTACACGGCATCGGTGCCGCCGCGCGAGGTCTGATTGAGCAGCACGGTGCGCTCCGCCTCAGCGCCGGGTCGACGACTCAGGAGGTTGATCACACCGCCCAGTGCAGAGCTGCCGTAGAGCGCAGACGCACTACCCTTGATGATTTCAACGCGCCCGAGGTCGACGGGCGGAATCTGCAGCAAGCCGAGTCCGCCTGCCTGTCCCCCATAGAGCGGCAGTCCGTCGGCCAGGATAAGTGAATAGCGCCCGCGCAGACCCTGAATGCGCACGTTCGCGCCGCCGAGTGACGGATTGGTCGTCTGGACACGCAGACCACCTGTTTCGTTGAGCATCATGGCGATATCGCCGGGCGTCATGGCCACTTTTTCGGCGATTTCTTCCTCATCGATGACTTCCACGCGCAAAGGCGTGTCTTCCACGCGGCGTTCACCACGCGTCGAGCTCACGACCACACCTTCGAGCGCCAACGCCTGCCTCGCCAGCACCAGCACGATGCTGGTATCGCCACGAGCGCGCAGCACGAGCGATGCGGAGTCCGGGCGCAGTCCAAGTCGGCCTGCGCGGATTACGTGCGCGCCGGCAGGCAGTCGCAGCACCGCATCGCCGCGCGGATCGGTACGGGCCTGCTGTGTGCCGCTGCGTACGAGGGCGCCATCAACCGCGATCGCGCCGGCGGAGTCGCGCGAGACTCGCACGAGTACGCGCACCAACGAGTCCTGCGCGGTGGCCGTCACGGCCGCGGACGTAGACGGTGCAACGGGCGTCGACGAAGCCAGCGATGGAGCGCACACGAGGCACGCTGCGACCAGCCAGGTCGTCGGGATTTCGCACCGCATGGATAGCAGCATCAGGAGCGGGGGTTGTTGACAGGCGCGCGCTCGTAGCGCACGATTGCGCTCAACGGCGAGACATAACGTTATCAGCCTGGAGAGTCCCATTCCGCTTTCGACCTCGATCGGTCACTGCTGCGTTGCCGTTGGACGCGTCTTCACGGTCGCGGCGGCGCTGCTCGGTCCGCTCGCGCGCACCGCCCTTGCGCAACAGACGCCGACGATCGCGCAAGTCGACGCGATCTTCGCCCAGTATGACTCCAGCACCACGCCGGGCTGCGCCGTCGCCGTCATGCGCGGCAACAACGTCGTGCTGCAGCGCACGTACGGCATGGCCCATATCGGATTCTCCGTGCCGATGTCCACGGCCACGACCATGTGGGTGCCGTACTCCGAGGCGCGCGTGTTCACGGCGCTGGCTGTGGCCATGCTCGCAGGAGACACGCGGCTGTCGCTTGACGATTCCGTGCGACGGCACATACCAGAGCTGCCCGCCTATGCCGCAAACGTCACCATTCGACAACTGCTCCACCATACGAGCGGTCTCGCCGACTACGGCACCATTTCCGGACCGGGTTGGCAGATTTCAGATCGCATGTCCGGGGACGAGATGTTTCGCCTGCTCACGCGCTGGGGGCAGTTGGTCTTTCCGTCTGGCAAGCAGAAGATGTACAGCAACACCGATTACGCCTTGCTCAAGATTCTGGTGGAGCGCATTACGGGCGGAACTCTGCATGCGTACTTGTCGGGCACGCTGTTCCAGCCACTTGGCATGACCAGTACGCGTGTCGGCGCCGATCAGGGAGCTGTCGCGCCCGACCATGCGCTCTTTTACGAAGCCACCAGCGACGGATTTCGTTCGTTGTTGCGCTACCGTGAGTCGCCCGTAGGCGGCATCGCGGTGACGACCAGCGTCGATGATCTCGTGCGTTTTGCACGCGGGCTGCGCGATAGCACGACCGGCCTGCAAGCCATGCTCGAGCAACTCAAACCCGGCGCGTTCCCGGACTCGCTCGACGATGGCTACGCGTTCGGTCTGTTTCGTGGGAGCGAGGTGAATCCGGATCTGATCATGTATCGTGGCGTCGGCGAGTACAACTGGCTGACGGTCAGCGCCGACGGGTCGCCTTCCGTGATCGTGCTGTGCAACGCGTACAAGGACATGTTTCTGTTCGGGCCGGCCACGGCCTCTCTCTATTCTGGCGCGAAGGATCGCGCGGCGCTGCAACGTGCCCGACGGCAGACGGTTTCTGACGCGATCGATCGGTCGAGGACGCTTTGAGTTTACCGCGGCCCCCGGATTTCGCGTGCAGCTTGCGTTCGTCGTCACCGATTCCGCCGAGGACGTAATGACCCTTCGTCAGACCATCGTGGAGACCGGCGAGTCCGCCGGCGACGACTGGTATCGCTTCGTCGAATGGCAACCCGGACCGGCGATGCGGCAATCGTATTCAGGCGCGTACGTGAGCGACAAACTGGACCTTGTGCTGTACGTATCGGTGGATGCGGATCGTGTGCGCATCGCCGGTCGTGGCCTTCCGATGACAGAAATGTCACCCATGCGTGAAGATGCGTTCGAGATTCCAGATTATCGCGTGCTGTTCCATCGGGACGCTCGTGGACAGGTCACGCATCTGACGCTCAAC
>JBBRFQ010000254.1:0-4921 GCA_038224035.1 Gemmatimonadales bacterium | reverse complement strand
CCGCCACCGGCGAAGTGAGCTCCGACTCTTCAAAGCCGTCAGTTGCGAGCACCGCCACTGTGCGTGTACTCAGATCATGTTCGCCGTTCTTGTTGAATGTCGTCATGTTTTCTCGCTCCGTTTAAGAATGATCCAACATGTGTTCATACGATCATTTAACCACTGCGTTCCGCTACGTAATGTTCATCACACACCCCGTCGCGCACCGCACCCCCAGTATCTCACCACCCCCGATCCTGCGAGCGCGCGCGCCTCACCCCCAGTATCTCACCAGCCCCGATCCCGCGAGCGCGCAGCGCCTCGCCCCCAGCCCCCCCAGCCCCGATCCTGCGAGCGCGCAGCGCCTCGCCCTCCGGAAAGCCCGAGGGGCCGGGAGGATCTCCCCCCGCCGGGCGGCTTCTGCCGCAAAGCGGCAGTGGCAAGCCCGGCGGGGGAGACCTCCCGGCCCCCCCTCGCACAAATCAGTTACGGAACGATCGCAGGCTGCGCGTTCCAGTTGATCACCGCGTTAAAAATCATGTTGAACTCACCATGGTTCTGCCACCGATAAATGGGATTGTTGGAGAACATGATCACGCGTCCCTTGCCCTTGTACGCGTTTGGAATATCCACCGCGAACGGACGCGACTTGATGGAATCGGCACCCACCATGAGTCCCGACAACACCGACTTGTCGCCGCCCACGTAGCGACCGATCACATTCGCTTCGTTCGCGATGCCCACCTTGAACGGTGAGCCGCCCACATACTTGATCGGTATGATCTTGCTGCCGTAGCCGTAGAACACTGGATGTTCAGGCTTCACGATCTCCGCTTCAATAAGCGGACGCTGCGCGTTGAGACCAGGCACGTTGGTCTTGTCTACCGTACCCGCCCAGCCGAACTCGATCGGCAACCGTGCCGCATCACCGACGGCGATGAGTGTGCCGCCGCCTTCGAGGAACGCGGCGAATGCATCAACGCCAACCTGACCAAAGCCGCCCGACATGTCGTCGGTCTCGCCGTAATCGCCGAGGAACTTGTACTTCTCGCTCTTCTTGTAGGGCGTCGGGTTGGCCGCCTTCGGCGCCATGACGGTCTGACGGCTCATGTTCTGCTCGGCCATGAGAATCACGTCGTAGTCGCCGCGCAGATTGCCCTTCATCACGCGTTCTTTGTAGATGAGGTCAAACGGGACGCCGAACTTGTCGAACGTGAGACGGTACCAGCCCAGGCTCTGCGTGCCGCTCCACTGCGTGTAGATCGCCACACGCGGTACGATTGCATCGTGCGTTGCGACGGTGGGCGCTGTCGCCAGCAACGCCGCGGTTAGTCCGAGTTCCGCGACCGCGGATTTCACACGCTCGGCGGCGGCCATGTCGGTCACGATGAACGAACCGGCCGGAAACTCGAGGCCTTCGGCCGTAAAGCTCTTCTCGGCGACACGCATCGGCACGTCCTTCAACTTGTAGCGCAGCGAGATCATGTTGTTCGATCCCAGATGCGCCACGGCCAACGCGGCTGTGCCGGTGCCCTTGGTGGTGCTGGCCAACTTCACTTCAGTTACCAGAGTGACCGGCGCCTTGAGAATCGTGGAGTCCGCGACTTCAATCACATCGACACCCATGGCAAAGCCCATCGACCAGCCACTGTCGTCGTACGTGCGCAGACGCGGGTCGGGATAGTCCTGCTTTTCGAGCAGGTTCTTGGCGAGGCGACCGTATGGCTGGTCGAGCTTCACGACGTACGAGCCGGCGGCGTACGTCTTGTCACCCACTTTCACCGCGTCGCGTGCGACGCCGACTTCAATGCGCTGCACCCGCAGAATCTTGACGAGCTCCGCGGGCTTCGTCATGTCGCGCTGCATCGGAATCACAAATGCGTAGGGCGCCTTGGTGCGTCCATGTTCCATCGAGTTGCGCGTCTTCACGTAGAAGTTCTCGAGCACCGTGGCCGGGAACATTGACGCGAGCTGCAGCGCACTCAGCACACCCGTCTGCATGTAGTTCGCGTTGGCGCGACGTGTGAATGTGGCGACGTCGTCAAAGCCAACCTGAATGCCGCGGTACCACTCACGATCCTGACCACCGCCACGACCCGTTGGTACGCCTCCCGCCGCGCCGCCGATGCCGCCGCCACGTGCGCCGCCTGCTGCGGCTTGACGCGTCGGACCGGGCTGCGGATTGCGAACCCGCGCGATCGCGGCGCTGTCGAGATCACGGCCCGACTGCGTCTCGTACATCTTCATGAGGCCGTTGTGATTGTACGCCACGGAGCCCAGGTAACCCGGCGACCAGCCGTCCATGAACGCGTGCGTGTACACGCCCGGCATGCCCCACTTGGTCATCTGCGCCATTTCCCAGTTGGCAAACCACGGGAGTTCGGCGAACAACAACGGGTCAAGATTCGGATTCTGCGGCGCACCACCGCTGTAGGTGTAGAGCAGTGACAGCGACTCGTGCAGATCGTGCATGATCGGCGGATGCGCCGTGAAGTACCAGTCCACAATGGCGCGCATCTGATCGAGCACGATGTTGATGTCGCGATTGTTGTCGTGATACGCGTACTTGCCCCAGTAGGGAAGCCCGCCGATGCCGCGACCGCCCCCACCGGCTGCGGCGGGCGCGCTGTCTCCCGCCGCGCCGGCTGCGCGTCTGGCAGCGGGGCGCGCCGAATCAGCCGCTTCAAGTCCGCGATAGAACCAATCCACGTTGCGATCACGTCCATCGGCGTCGGCTACCGGTGTGATCGAGACGTAGAGATTCTCGCGAATGCCCGAGATGATCGGCGACGTTTCGGTGGCCAGACGATAGGCGAGTTCCATCAACATTTCCGATGGACCGGTTTCGCCGCTGTGCAGACCACCCATGAAGTGATAGTGCGGCTTGGTCTGACCGATGAGCTCCTTCACCTGCGCTTCACTCATCCCGCGCGGATCGGCGATCTTCGCGAGATTGGCGCGATTCTGCTCGACCTTTTGCATGTTCGCGTCGGACGAAATCCAGATCACGATCAGTTCGCGACCTTCATCCGACTTGCCGATCGTTTCAATCATCACGCGCGGTGAGGCGGCGTCGAGCGCGCGATAGTACTTGAGCTGGTCGGCGTAGTACGTGAGTTTTTTCGGCGCGCCGATGTGGTAGCCAAGAATGTCTTTCGGCATCGGGATGCCGGGCACCACTGGTAGGTGGTCCACCAGCGGGCTGCCATGCTTGGGGCTCATGATCCACTCGCGGTAGGCCTTCTCGAAGCTTTCGTCCTGCTTCTGCGAAGGATCGCGGGTGTCGAGGGACATCATCTGCGCGGCGGCTGTCGAGACGGGCAGCAGCGCGAGCGTGAGGAGGGCGCGTCGGAGATGGCGCGCGATGGGCTGACGGATCACTGAGGACTTCCTGCGGCGTCGGTGAGTGAGGAGACTTCCTGACACCTCTACGCAGCAGCATGGGCCGGTGTTCGGCAAGCCTTGGCTTTTGTGCCGGACCCGCCTCGGGCTCAAGGGGGCGGGGGCGTGGGCCGCGGCGACCGACGGTCAGCCTTCCTACAACCGCTGCCGAAGGCGCTTGGTTCTGATGATAATTGCGCCGCTGGCGGCGTCGTTGCCAAACACACGCACGGCCGACGGGCCCTTCACCACCTCGATCGTGGCAATGTCGTTCGGGTTCAGCGACTGAAGCGCGCGCTCGCCGTCAGCGATGACGACGCCATCCACGATGATCAGCGGCCCACCGCCAGCGGGCATCGTACGGCGCCCGGCAATGCGCACCGTGGAATCCGGCGAACCAGCGTTTCCACCGCGGTACACGAACGTGGGAGAAGTGACCTTCATGGAATCCGCACGAAACTCCGTCTCACCAGACGTGAAGCTCACGCTGTCCGCGCGAAACTCGGTCTGACCACGAGCGAAGATGATCGTATCCGCAACGAACACCATCGAGTCATGGAGGTACGGCAACTGCTGGCCGCGCACACGCAGAATCGTTCTGCCGCTGTCACGACGTGCCATATAACCCACAGTGGTCGCAGCCGTGTCCATCGGACGGAGCAAGGGCGCCGACGAGTCAGCCTGCGCGAGCACACGCGCCACCGAGTCTGATACGCGGGTCGTGTCGTTTCGCAAGGCATATCCATGCGTCACAATGTGAACCTCAGCGCCTCCACTCGCGCTCAACTGCGAGCTACGCAGCGCGACCTTATCACCGCTGATATTGATCGATGCGATCTCGGCGGGTTTCACGCTCTTGGCGACGGCTTCTGTGACTGGAACTCCATCCACGATGTAGCGCACATCCGCACCCGCCGGCAGGCCAAGCGTCTGTGCAACGGTGCTTGCATCCGCGTCGCGAATCTGCGCCGCTGTTGGCACATCGGTGCTACAGGCCGCCACAACCAGCGCGGTGCAGGCCAGCAGAAATCCACCAACGGCCAGCGGCGTACGACGGGTAGTGCGTGCAGTCATGGCGAGTAATCTCCGTTCGAGATGACGAGGGGAATCAAGCAGTGCCAGCGCGTGCAGCGAACGCCGGCGCGAGGGCAGACTTTCGGAGAGTGCCAACAACAGCTCTCCGTACTTTCGAGGTGACGCGCCTCGGCGCAGCACTCGCGCATCACAGTCCAGTTCTACGGCGAGCTGCAAACGTGACGCCACCCACCACGCAACGGGATGCCACGGAATCAGTGCCGCAGCGAGCGCGGCGGCTGAGAGCACGAGCGGATCGCGCGCACGCCGGTGTTCCTCTTCATGCGACAGCACGAGTTGCTGGTCCTGCGTGGTCCGGGCGAGCAATGCGCTCGGCAGTACGATCTCCGGATTCAACACCCCGTACACGGCCGGCCCGTGCTGCGACGCGACCCGCACGCGTTGTCCGTGCATCGTCGCGTGCGGCCACGCACGGCGCTGCCGGTCAAGCCGACGCAACACCCCGAGCAGCGTGAGCAGCGAGGCG
>JBBRFQ010000253.1:0-4985 GCA_038224035.1 Gemmatimonadales bacterium | reverse complement strand
AAGAGCGCCGGCCGGGACCTCGTCAAGGCGAAACAGCAAGCGTTGGACTACTTCCCCGGGCTCAAGGATGCAGACCTGCCGAGGTACATCCTGTTGAGTGATTTCCAGAGCTTCGAACTGCACGACCTCGAAGCCGACGAGTGGTGGCTTTCCCGCTCACCGACCTGCCCCGGCACGTCGAGAAGTTCGCGTTCATCCTCGGCACACCGCTCCGGACGGTTCAGATCTCGGCGGCTGGTTGACACAACTCTTTCAGGTGTTGGATACGCCCGAGTCGAGCCGCTCCCGGAATCTGGACGAAGACCTGGCACGCTTTCCCTACGTCAATGGGGAGCTCTTTGGCGGCTCGCTGCGCATCCCATCGTTCACCAGCGGGATGCGGCAGAACCGCAAGGACAGTCACCGGCGCGCTGAACTTCGCAAGTTTCAGGAGCGCTTGGGCACACGGACGTTCTTTGATCCCGCCTGCGGGTGCGGCAACTTCCTCATCATTGGGTATCGCGAGCTTCGCGCCCTCGAAATCGAGGTGTTGGCCGAGCTGCGCCGCTACACGGGCCAGGATCAAATGGAACTCGACGCCACGGAGTTGTCGGTGGTGAATGTCGATCAGTTCTACGGCATCGAGTTCGACGAGTTCCCCGCGCGAATCGCTGAGACAGCGCTCTGGATGATGGACCACATCAAGAACAATCGGCTGAGCTTGGAGTTCGGCGAGTCGTATGTTCGCATCCCACTGCAGCGCTCACCGCACATTCTCCATGCGGACGCGCTCGAAACCGATTGGTCGCTGCACGTGCCGAGCAGTTCGTGTTCGTACGTGCTTGGCAATCCGCCGTTTGTTGGCGCCAAGTTTCAGAGTGAGACACAGCGATCGCAAGTGCGACGCATCGCGGCGCTGGGCCGGAGCGGTGGAACCCTCGACTACGTGGCCGCGTGGTTCATCAAGGCGGCTCACTACATCCAGAACACCTCCGCCAAGATCGGTTTCGCGGCGACCAACTCGCTCACGCAGGGGGAACAAGTCGCGCAGCTCTGGCCGCTGCTCTTCGACTGGTTTGGCCTGGAAATCGAGTTTGCACATCGGACCTGTGCGTGGGGTCCCGATGCGCGTGGCAAAGCGCACGTACACGTGGTGATTCTCGGGCTGTGCCTGCGTGCGCATGCCTCCAAGGTGCGGCGCCTCTTCACCTCCAAGGTGCGGCGCCTCTTCATCTACGATGACATCAATGGCGAGCCGCACGAGAGCGCGGTGGCGTCCATCACGCCGTACCTGATTGACGGCACGAATCTTCACGACCCGAACGTGGTAGTCGCGAAGTGTCATCGCGGCGGCCACTACATCTTTGACCGATCGGAAGCAGACGCGTTCCTCTCAGTATGGCATTGGAATGACCTGCAACACCTTCCCGATCCCGCACACCGATACTGCGCAGCCGTCCATTGCGGGAGCGAGCGCGCAGTCCGTGCTCGACGTTAGATCGGCGCACATCGCTTCAACCCTGGCGGATCTCTACGACCCTGACTCGATGCCATCGGATCTGCGCAAGACGCATGCAATTCTGGATCGGGCAGCGGACCGGCGCTATCGGGCGTCAGGCTTCACGTCCGACCGTGAGCGCGTCGAGTTCCTGTTCGGCTTGTACGAAACGGCCGTGCTGCCACTAAACCTTGTCGCGTCAAAGGTCTCACCCAAGCGTGCGTCAACGGCGAAGCAGCATTGAGACGCGACCTCCCATCACGCCGCTTACCTCACACCTGCGTCAGTAGGCTTTGCTACTACCTTTCACACAACGTTTGGGTCGCGGCACTCTCGCGCCGTTGATCCAATCGACTGCTTCGCGTTCTCCTTCCCCACTGCCTCATGTCGCTACTTACCCGTCTCCGCCCGGTTACCGCGCTTTTGGTGGCTATCTCGGCACCGCTCCGACTGCTCTCAGCACAGCCTGCGCCTGTGCACGGACCGGCGAACGGTAGTCTGGTGATCGCCGGTGGCGGGCAGCTCGACGGCACCGGCATCATTGAGCGATTCGTGGAGTTGGCCGGCGGTCCTGGCGCAAAGATTGTGATTGTGCCCACGGCGGGCGGCAATGCACGCGGCGATGGTACGCCGATTCCGTATGATGCGGAGCGCGTGCTGGCGTCGTGGAAAGCGCGTGGGCTCACCAACGTGCACATGCTGCATACGCACGACCGCAACATCGCGGACACGGACTCGTTTGCGTCGCTGCTTGGCGGTGCGGCAGGTGTGTGGTTCAACGGCGGCCGTCAGTGGAACATCGTGGATTCGTACGCGGGCACACGCACCTACCGCGCCTTTCACGATGTGCTCGCTCGCGGCGGTGTGATTGGCGGGAGTTCGGCCGGTGCCACGATTCAGGGTACGTATCTCGTGCGCGGCGCCATTGCTGGTGCGCAGATCATGATGGCACCCGAGCCCGAACACCAGGACGCGTTCAACTTTCTGCGCCGTTCAGCGATTGATCAGCACGTGGACGCGCGCAACCGGTGGAATGATCTCATCCCCGTGATGGACAAGTTTCCGGACTATCTCGGGATCGGGCTCTCCGAGAGCACGGCGATTGTGGTGCGCGGTGACCGTTTCGAGATCGTGGGCAAGGGTGACGTCGCGATTCACGATCGAAGCCGGCCACGCGCGGCTGATGCGCCGGCCTTCGTGAAGCTCAGCCCCGGCACCCGCTACGACATGAAGATGCGTGATACGGTGTCGCGCCTGCGGTAGGTGCTATCGACCGCGCACGATGGTGCGAAGCCTGCTCCCACGACGCGTCCGACATCGAAGCGCATCGCCGATGATCACGTGAGCTTGTGACGATTGCCGAAATGGCGCTGCGCAGCGAGCGGCGTGAGCCGCGGCAGCAGCGTGTCCCCGAAGCGTGCGGCACTCACGTCGGGCGCAATGAAACCCAGCGCTCGTACCGGTGAAGCACGGAGCTCACCGGAGAGAACCGTGTCGTCGCTCCGCGCGCCGGCCACCAGTTGCGCGAACAACGAGTGCGAGGCAATCACGATGCGCGACGGGCCAACCGACTGCATCAGCAGGTGAAGTGTCTGCGCGAACAGCGACCCGCTTTGTGTGAGCGAGCGAACAGTCGAAGCGATGCGCGGGCCGATACATAGCATGTACCTCCCGTATGCTTTGCGTGAGTGGCGAAGCCTTAACGACTCCCAGCCGAGCGGCTGGCGCAACCAGCATTCCTGTAGCACTCTTGCCCGATGCCCAAACCGACCCCGATCTGCCAACGCGATGTTGAAGAGGTACGCCGTGCGCTCACCAAAGGCTCCACGGACGCCGGAGAACAACTTCAGTCACTGTTCGGCCGTCCCGTTCGCTCGGTGTCGGCGCTTCGGGAATGGCACGACGCGCTGCTGTTTGTGCTCGCGCATCCTCCCAGCGAGGCGCTGGCGGCCGCTGCTGAGCTCGAACTGCGCCGGGTTGCGCAGCTGGCGCGCGAGCTGATCGCCGTGCGTGAACGTTCGGCACGGGCGCTCACCAACAGCGGTATCGAGGGCGCCGCAGTCGAGGGGGTACTCTCGCTTCCGCTCGTGCGATGGTTGATTGTTCGCTGGCCGGAGCACGTGCGCCTCGTTGCCATCGATGCACCGGTTGCCGATGTGCTCGAGCTGCTGCGGGGACTGTTGCTCCCGATCGAGCGAGAGACCATGGACCTGCTCGACGATGATATGGAGACGCTGTGCCAAACAGTGCTCGGCGAATCGTCGCTCGCCACGCTGGTCTCGCTGCTCGCGCAGTCTCCGGTCAGCGAACAGGTGCGTGCGCTGTGGTTCGCCCGGCTCCAGGCGCGTGTCTCCGTGAGCGGTGCGGCAACGGGTTGCTCCATGACGCAGGCGCGCGCGCCGCGCGGCGCCTTGTTTGCACTCGACAGGCCGTTTCTCCGCGCCGTGGATGTCCGCGAGATCGCTTCTCAGCCCCTCGACCGGCCCGTCGCTCTGCGCGCGACCGACCGCACAGCGCTGATCGATACCGCGCGCACCGTGCTCGCCACGCTCGAACGGGAGACCGATCCGGTGACGTACGCCGGCGACGTCTCATTGCACGACATGGGGCGTGGCCTGCGCATCGCCCTGTATCATCTGGCGACTCCACATCGACTGCCGTTCGACAGCTATGTGGGGTTCATGGCCTTTCGCAATGGAGTACCACTGGCCTACGGTGGCGCATGGATCTTTCCCGGTCGCTCGAAGATCGGTATCAACGTGTTCGAGGCACAGCGCGGCGGTGAATCAGCGTGGTTCTTTGCGCAGTTGCTTCGGCTGTATGCGCAATTGTTCGACGTGTCGCGCTTTGAGGTGGAGAACTACCAGCTGGGGTATGGCAACGCGGAGGGACTGCGCTCCGGCGCGTACTGGTTCTATTACCGCCTTGGATTCCGTCCGGTCGAACAATCGCTACGCACCATCGCTGCGCGCGAGGCCCGGAAGCTCGGGGCGACGTCAGGGTACGCGGTGCCGCTCCCTACACTTCGCACGCTGGTCGCCGAAGGGCTCGAACTCGACCTTCGTGATGCCGAGTCGGCACACACGGCGCCCGAACCGCTCCACACCGCAGCGCTGACCCTTGCGGTGCAAACGCACATCGTGAAGCACTACCACGGCAATCGACGCACCGCATTGCAGCGTGCACTCAATCGGCTGCGCGCCACGCTTCCGCTTGGCGACACACGCACATGGAGCGCGAACGAACGGACCGCGCTCGAAATGTGGGCACTGCCGATCGATATGATTCGCGATCTCGAGCAGTGGACGACCAGCGAGCGTCAGGCGCTGGTCCGGGTTGTGCGAAGCAAAGGCGCGACCACAGAGAGGCAACATCAGCGGTTGCTCGCCGCGCACACGCGCGTGCTCGACGCGTGGCGACGCTACTGCGACGACTTGCGCTGAAGGAACAGACTGGCCTTGATGAACAAACCGTCATTCACTCGGCGCAGCGACGAAAAGCCCAGCGC
>JBBRFQ010000252.1:0-5068 GCA_038224035.1 Gemmatimonadales bacterium | reverse complement strand
TCCGGGGCGTACTTCGGCGACAAGATGTCCCCGCTCTCGGACACGACCAATCTCGCGCCGGCGATGGCCGGAACCGATCTGTTCACGCACATCCGGCATATGGTGTGGACGACCACGCCGAGTATCCTGATCTCGCTGCTGTTGTTCGGTGGCATCGGACTGTGGTTGGGCGGTGCAACCGATGCACCGGAGATCGCTCAGATTCAGGCGCAGATCGCGGGACAGTTCAACGTGAGCTGGGTCATGCTGTTGCCCGCGGCCGTGGTGATCACGCTGGTGGTGCGCAAAGTGCCGGCCTTTCCAGCCCTGTTGATCGGCGCGCTCACGGGTTGCGTGTTCGCCGTGGGATTCCAGCGAGAGGCCGTCCTGCGGTTTGTGGGCGAGACGAATCTCACGCCGTCGCTGGCGCTGCTGAAAGGCGCGTGGACGTCGCTCTTTGACGGATACACTTCGACGTCCGGCAACACCGCGCTCGACGAGTTGTTGAGCCGAGGCGGCATGTCGAGCATGCTGAACACGGTGTGGCTCATTCTCTCCGCCATGACCTTTGGTGCCGTCATGGAGACGACGGGAATGCTGCAGCGCATTGCCGCGGCGATTCTGACCTCCGTGCGCGGTACGGGCAGCCTCATCGCGGCGACATTGGGCACGGCGATCGGCATGAACGTGATCGCGTCTGATCAGTACATCGCGATCGTGTTGCCGGGGCGCATGTTTCGGGCCGAGTTCAAGCGTCGCGGTCTGCATCCCAAGAATCTCTCGCGCGCACTCGAGGACGCGGGCACGCTCACCTCACCGCTCGTGCCCTGGAACACCTGCGGTGCCTTCATGGCGGGCACACTTGGCGTCCCGACGCTCGTGTATTTACCGTTCGCATTCTTCAACCTGATCAACCCGGTCATCTCGGCGATTTACGGGTTCACCGGGTTTACGATCGAGAAACTTGCGCCAAGCGAGCTCGACGACGATGAGGTCGTCGCGGCATAGCGCGCGACCAGCGGTTGCCTCCGTGTGGGAAGAGCGCGCGCGACGGCGGCGCGTTCAGCGCGAGGCCGAGCGTCGAATGCTGCGGATCATCACGGGTGGTGTGAGATTCTGTTCGGCGTGTGGTGCACGCTGAATTGCGCGCACGATCTCCATCCCGGTGGTGACGCGACCAAACGCCGCAAAACCCTGTCGATCGGGATTGCGTGTGCCACCTTCGTTGAGCGACGGCTGATTGCCGATGGTGACAAAGAACGCCGATCGTGCGGAGCTCGCCGCGGCCCGGGCCATCGACAGGGTGCCGTCGAGGTGCTGCAGCCCCGTAACACTCGTACGTTCGAGTGGAATCGGCGCGAATCCGGAATCGGGCTGCGTGATGCGTCCGCGCCCTTGGATCACCTCGATGCGGACGGTATCGCGCGGCTGATTGTCCGGCGTGACGGTGCGATGAAACTGACCGCCCGTAAACAATCCGGCATCGATGTAGCGTAGAAAATTTGTCACGGTGATCGGTGCGCGTGCACTGTCAAGCAGCGCACCGATGTCGCCGCGATCGGTGCTGATCACGATGGCAACCATCCCGCGCGGTTGCGCCTCCATGCGTGCAAACGGGAGCAGCGAAAGGGAAAGGCCGATCGCAATGGCAGCAGCAGACACGAGGGAGCGCATGAAGACACCGGGGTTTTGAGTGAATTGTCACACAACCGAACCTGCGGACGCCGGTCGTGTAGAGCAAGAGCATTTCGACACCTCATGTCTCACGGAGACCCCCTTGTCCCGAACGCTCGTTCGCTCCTGTGCGCTGCTTGTCGGCCTCGCCGCCTGTTCCACACCCGACCGCGCGGATCCGGGGCCTGCACAGTCCACGAGCAACTCTCCCAATGACAATCGCGTCTCCGATTCGGTCGTCACGTTGGTGCAGGACACCGCGCCGCTGCGTGTGGAAGTGGACCTCGTGGCCCGGCAGGTGCGTGTGCTCGTGGGAGCGAACGACACACTGGCCGCTCACCCGGTTGCCGTCGGTTCCGAGGAGTGGCCTACACGGACAGGGACGTGGACGATCGGACAGGTGGTACTGAACCCGGAATGGATTCCGCCCGACGAAACGTGGGCGGAAGAAGCGGAGCCGCGCCAGCCTGGAGACCCGAAGAACCCGCTTGGCCGTGCGCAGTTGGTCTACGATCTGCCACGCAGCATTCATGGCACAAACAATCCTGCGTCGATCGGCAAAGCTGTGTCGCACGGTTCGATTCGCGTGAGCAACGATGTTGCCCTCTCACTCGCGCGGATGCTTATCGAACGCACCGGAGCCGGGAACGCTGACTCGCTGATGGCATCAGCGAAGCGGGACAGCAGCGTCAAGAAGGTGCTCGACCTGCCGATGCCGGTACCGATTCGCGTGTTCTGACCGCACAGGGCAGCGCCGGAGCCGGCCGCCTCCGTCGCGCCTTCGGTTCACGGTGCGGGTTTACCGTTGACGGTGCACAGTGCATACCGGGAACCGTGGACCGTCAACCCGTACCGTGTGCTGAGGGCGCGATCTTAACGGCACGCGGCTCGTGCGTAGCGAGGAAGTGGCGGTTGACCGTTTTCCCGTCCTCGTAAGCAAAAGCTCGCGCGGCTCGCGAGATTGCTGCATGCCGAATGCTCATACGCAGACAGTCCGCGTCGCCGTCATTCAGGACGCTCCCATCGCTTTCGACCGCGACGCGACCATCGCGCATGTTGGTACGCTCGCGCGTGACGCCTCGGCGCGCGGTGCGAAGCTGGCGCTGTTTCCGGAAGCGTTTGTCAGCGCGTATCCGCGCGGCCTCACCTTCGGGACCGTCATCGGCAGTCGTTCGGCGGAGGGTCGCGAGTGGTATCGCCGCTACTGGGCGTCGAGCCTTGATGTGCCCGGGCCCCACACCGACACGCTTGGCGCCATCGCCCGCCAATGTCAGATGCAACTCGTGATCGGCGTGATTGAACGCGAGGGCGGCACCCTGTATTGTACCGTGCTCTGCTTCGCGGCCGACGGGACGCTGTTAGGCAGGCACCGCAAACTCATGCCTACGGCCGCCGAACGCCTGGTCTGGGGACAGGGCGATGGCAGCACGATGGCGGCGTTCCATACGAACATCGGCACGATAGGTACCGCCATCTGCTGGGAAAACTACATGCCGATGTACCGTATGCATCTGTACGGACAGGGCGTACAACTTTATCTCGCGCCAACCGCCGACAGCCGCGACACGTGGCTCGCCACGATGCGTCACATCGCGCTCGAGGGACGCTGTTTCGTGCTGTCCGCCAATCAGTTCGCGCGGCGCAGCCACTATCCGCCCGACTATCCGCTCGATGCGGCGATCGCGGCCGACGCCGTCGTCACGCGTGGCGGCAGTTGTATCGTGAGTCCACTCGGCGAGCTGCTGGCCGGTCCCGTGTACGATGACGCGGCAATCCTGACGGCAGATATTGATCTCGCCGACACCGTTCGCGCGAAGTTTGATTTTGATGTCACCGGGCACTACGCACGCCCCGATGTATTCGAGCTGCGCGTCGATACCGCAGCGCGACGGGCCGTGCGCACGTTCGACACGCTGCACGCAGAGACCGACGAGTAGCCACACACCGTGATGCTGTTCGCGACGCTGCACTTCCGGAGGAGACGATGGCCTGGCTTGTGCTGTTTGTGGCGGGACTGCTTGAAGTGGGATGGGCCGTCGGGCTCAAATACTCGGCAGGTTTCACGCGCCTCGTCCCGTCGCTACTGACGGCGGTCGCACTGGTCGCGAGCATGGGACTGCTGGCCATTGCGCTACGCACGCTTCCACTCGGTACCGCGTACGCGGTCTGGACGGGGATCGGGACGATCGGCACCGCGCTGCTCGGCATGCTGCTCTTCAAAGAGCCGGCGACCGTCGCACGGCTGCTCTGCATCTCCCTGATCGTCGTGGGAATCGTAGGGCTCAAGCTGGTGACGCCGCCGGTGCCCGAGGCGCTCTGATGCGCACCGTTTCGTCCACGGCCCGCAGTATCACCGGCGCGCGCGTCAGCGCGCGAGGACATCGGGAGGGCGACCTCCGGACCTCACGACTTGGTGCCCTGCGCTGCCATCCGCTCGTCCTGCACGGTGAGGCCGATGTGCTTCCGGAGGCCGCGTCGCCTTGCTTCGACGCGGCCGATCGGTTTCTCGCGACTCCCGATTCGCTCACGCGCGCGCCGCCCGATCCCTGACTCGCATGAAGGTCGTCGAACCGATTCTCGCCGTACTGGTTGTCACGCTGGCCGCATTTGTGGCCACGCAGGCCACCGTGATTGGCGGAACGAGCGACGACGAGGCGGCGGGAACGCTGGTGGCCACCACGCAATCGGCTGCGGTTCGCACAGATCGCAACGGGGATGCGACCGATTCGTTCGCCACCGGTGAATCGGTGGCCATGCCGAGCGGTCGCGCCGAGGGACGACTCAGTGGCGCCCCTCAATACGTACTCGATGTCCCGCGAGACGCGGCGTGGTCGGGCACCGAGATGCGGCGCCGGCTCGCTCAGGGGGCGCAGGGCACCTATATCAGCGAACTGCTGCGCGCGCGTGACTCAGTCATCACGCGCTGGCCCGCCCGACTGGTCACGCCGCTGCGGGTATGGGTGGGCGATGGCGGACTGCACGAGGGCTGGCAGACCCAGTTTCCTGAAGTGGTGCGCGAGGCATTCGACGAATGGGCGGCGACCGGAATTCCGGTGCGCTTCTCCTATGTGCGCGACTCAATCGAGGCCGATGTGCGCGTGCGATTCGTGCCGGCGTTTGCCCAGGGAATCAGCGGACGCACGATTTGGAGCCGCGACAATGCGTGGTGGCTTGTGGGTGGCGACATCGACCTTTCGCTGTCCCATCCCACCGGCGGTGCGGTCTCGCCGGTGCAACTCCGCGCGATTGCCTTGCACGAGATCGGGCATCTGCTCGGGCTCGATCACGTGGACGACCCAGCACACATCATGGCGCCGCGCGTGCGGGTGCGTGGTCTCAGTGAGGCGGATCGTGCGACGATCCGCCTGATCTACTCCGTGCCGGCCGGCTCGACGCGAGACTGAGTGACGGTTGA
>JBBRFQ010000251.1:0-5094 GCA_038224035.1 Gemmatimonadales bacterium | reverse complement strand
GTCGGAAGCGGTGGCGTTCGCAAATGAGTGGGCGGCGGAACATTTGTTGCTCGCCGTCGCCGATGATGTGCGCGACAACACGCTCGCCGCGCTGCGTCACGCCGGTACGATATTCGTGGGCGAAAGTTCGTCGGTGGCATTCGGTGATTACATGACCGGTGCGAACCACGTGTTGCCGACGGCTGGGCTGGCGCGCTGCTACTCCGGGCTGTCCACGCTCGATTTTGTGCGCTGGACGACGTGGCAACGTGTGACACCGGCGGCCGCGGCCTCACTCTCAGCCGACGTGGCCCGCTTCGCGGATGCGGAAGGACTGCCGGGACACGCGGCGGCCGCACGGGCGTGGGGGGCCCGCGCATGAGCGTGATAAACGCCGACCGTCTTGAGATTGCGCGCGCCGCATACCGCGATGTGCCGCTCTACGATCCCAAACGTGCGCCCATCGAAATCGATCTCACCGACAACACCAACCTTTGGGGCATTCCGCCCACCGCCGAACGCGTGCTGCGCGAATCGGTGTCGTCCGTGATCACGCGCTATCCCTCGCTGTATGCGGGCGATCTCAAGAGCGCGCTCGCCGAGTACGCTGGCGTCTCCGCCGATATGATTGCCACCGGCTGTGGCTCCGACGACGTGCTCGATTCGGCGATGCGCGCGTTTGCGAATCCCGGTGAGCGTGTGGTGTCGTCGCTGCCCTCGTTCGCGATGGTGCCGATTTTCGCGCGCATGAACGATCTCGAGTGGACGGGCGTCACGGAATACGCCGATCATTCGCTCGATGTGGAGCAGTTGCTCGCCCAGCCGTCCAAGGTGCTCTATGTATGCACACCGAACAATCCCACGGGATGTGTGACGCCGCTGTCGGTGCTGCGCACGCTGGCTGAGCGCTGCACGGGTGTCCTGGTGATCGACGAAGCGTACATCGAGTTTGGCGGCGAGTCGGCGGTGGCGCTGGTGCATGAGTTCCCGCGCGTGTTGGTGGTGCGCACGTTGTCCAAGGCCTTTGGCCTCGCCGGACTGCGCGTGGGCTACGCGATCGGACACCCCTCGCTGGTGCTGGAGGTGGAAAAATCGCGCGGTCCGTACAAAGTGAATGCGCTCGCTGAACACATGGCGGTCGCTGCGCTGCGTGACGACATGGACTGGGTGCGTGAGCACGTCGCACTGGCGATCACGTTGCGCGAGCGCTTGGCTGACGAGTTGCGCACACGGGGTTACTCGCCGCTATCGTCAGGTGCCAATTTTGTGTGCGTGGCCGTGCCCGAATGTGTGGCCGTGGGACAGGCTATGCGCGCGCGCGGGGTGGCCGTGCGTCCCTTTCCCGGACTGCCGCACATTGGCGATGCGCTGCGTTTTTCAGTGGGCCCGTGGCCGCTGCTTGCGCGTTGTCTCTCGGCGTTTGACGCGGCGCGCGCCGACGTTGGTGCCGCATGACTGCCGTGACACCGGCGCTGCGCGTGACCGTGTTCGACTACGAAGCCGGCAATCTGCATTCGCTGGTGAAGTCGCTGGAAACAGAGTTCACTGCCGTGCGTGTGGAAACGGATCCGGCCGCGGCGGTGCGCGACACCGATGCGCTTGTGTTGCCCGGTGTTGGCGCTTTCACACCAGCCGCGATCAAGCTCGCACCGGGCCGCACGGCGATGCGTGCGGCGCTGCTGGATGGCTTGCCTTGTCTTGGTATTTGTCTTGGCATGCAGTTGCTGTTTGAAGGCAGCGAAGAAGGACCGGGCGTGGGATTGGGTGTGCTCACGGGTCAGGTCACACGCCTCAGCGCACAGCGCATACCACAGATCGGTTGGAACACGCTCGATGAAACATCGCCGCGTGATCCGCTGCTCGAGACGTCGAACCTGCGTTCGGCATACTACGCGAACAGTTTTGTCTGCCGGCCAAGTGGTGCGTCTGCCCGGAATGTCATTGCCTACACCACGCACGAGCAGGACACGTTTCCGGCCGCCGTGCGAGTCGGCGCGGTGGTTGGCACACAGTTTCATCCCGAAAAATCGAGCGCCGCCGGTGTGCGCTTCGTGCGTGCGTTCCTCTTGGAAGCCGCCTCTCGTCTGACTACGGAAACGTCAACATGATCGTGATGCCAGCGGTAGACCTGCGCGACGGGCAGTGCGTGCAGCTTGTGGGTGGTGAGTACGACAAGGAGTCGGTGCGACTCGACAATCCGTCGCAGGTCGCACGCGATTGGGTGCGCGAAGGTTTCACGCGGCTGCACGTGGTCGATCTCGACGCGGCGACCGGTCGCGGACGCAACGACGCGATCATTCACGACATCATCGCCGAGTGCGGCGTGCCCGTGCAGGTGGGCGGCGGTGTGCGCGATGAAGAGCGTATCGCCGAGTTGCTCGAAGAAGGTGCGTCGTGGGTGGTGGTGGGTACGCGCGCGGTTGAAGATGAAGCGTGGTTGGAGGAGATGGCCAACGAGTTTCCAGGACAGCTGATCGTGGCGGCCGATGTGCGTGAGCGGAAAGTGGTCACGCAAGGGTGGACCAAAACCCTGCCGCTCGATGTGATCTCGTTTGTTGAAGCACTGGGCACGCTGCCCCTGGCGGGCGTGCTTGTCACCGCCGTCCACCTCGAAGGACAGATGCAGGGCACCGACCTGGCGCTCATGGAAGATGTGGCGGATGCGTGCGCGTGGCCTGTGTTTGCGAGTGGTGGTGTGACTACGGTGGAGGATTTGCGCGCGCTCGAACATCGGGGCGTGTACGGTGCCGTACTGGGAATGGCTCTCTACACAGGCGCGATCGATCCGCGCCGTATCATCGAGGAGTTCGGTGCATGACCACCGTGATTCGTGAAAGCCGCGAGACACAGATTCGACTGACGCTCACGGTTGGGACCGGCGTCGCGCAGGTGAATACCGGTGAGCCGTTCCTCGACCACATGCTGGTGGCGCTCGCGCGGTACAGCGGCATCGATCTCACGCTCGAGGCCACGGGTGATCTCACACATCATCTCATTGAAGATGTGGCGATCGCTTTGGGGCAGGGCATCGCGGCCTTTGCGCCGGCCACTTGCGCACGCTACGGCGAACGCACGGTGCCCATGGACGATGCGCTCGTACACGTCGCGCTCGATCTCGGTGGGCGTCCGTTCTACGAGGGGCCACTGCCGAGCGGCATGTACGATCACTTCCTGCGCTCCTTCGCCGATAACGCCAAGGCCACGCTGCACGTGCGTGTGTTGCGTGGGCACGATCGCCACCACGTGGTCGAAGCGGCGTTCAAGGCGCTCGGCTTTGCGCTGCGTGACGCGTTGGTGGAGTCGGGCGCGGTGTTCAGCACCAAGGGCGGCGTGCGTCTCGAGATCACGGAGTGATGTCGTGCTGACACGTCGGTTGATCGTCTGCCTCGACGTGCGCGGTGCGCGCGTGGTGAAAGGGGTGCAGTTTGTCGGGTTGCGCGACGTGGGTGATCCCGTGGAGATGGCCACGCGCTACGAAGCGGAAGGGGCGGACGAAATCACGTTCCTCGATATTTCGGCGAGCGCCGAAGAACGCGCCACCCTGCTCGATGTGGCGCGTCGTACGGCGGAGCGGTTGTTCATTCCGCTCACGATCGGCGGTGGCATTCGCACCGCTGACGACATGGCGCGTGCGTTGCGCGCCGGCGCGGATAAAGTCTCGGTGAACTCGGCGGCCGTGACGCGTCCCGAGGTGCTCACGGAGGCCGCACATCGCTTTGGTGCGCAGTGTGTAGTGGCCAGCATCGATGCGAAGCGCGACGAAGGCGGTGTGTACCGCGTGTGGGTGAAGGGCGGCCGGGAAGCCACGCCACTTGAGGCCGTGGCATGGGCACAGGAATGTGTGGCGCGCGGGGCAGGTGAGATTCTGCTCACCAGCATTGATCGTGACGGCGCGCGCACTGGCTACGATCTTGAGATCACGCGCGCCGTTGCTGACGCCGTGTCGGTGCCGGTGATTGCCAGCGGTGGTGCCGGACGCGCTCAACATCTGGTCGCGGCGGTGAACGAGGGGCATACCGATGCGGTGCTGGTGGCCGGCATTCTGCACGATGGTGTGACCACCGTGCAGGCTCTCAAGCAGGTGATGCGGACATCGGGGATTGCGGTGCGCGACGTCGAACTTGAGGGGTTGGTGGCATGAAGGAGTCGCAGAGCACGCTGTTGCACGCGGTGACGGAGTTGTCACAGGCGGCCGGCGCCACGGCGATGCACTGGTTTGGTCGTACGATTGCGGTCGACACCAAGCTCGACGGCTCACCGGTGACGATTGCGGATCGATCGGCGGAAGAGTTCGCGCGCGCGTGGATCAGCGAACGATTTCCCGACGACGGGGTGATTGGTGAAGAGTTTCCGCCACTGCGTCCGGATGCAGCGCGTCAGTGGATCATTGATCCGATTGATGGGACGAAGGCCTTCGTGCGCGGCGTGCCGTTGTGGGGCACGCTGGTGGGAGTATGTGAAGGCGAACGTGTGCTTGCGGGTGCGGCGTGTTTCCCGGCCGTAAATGAGGTGGTGAGTGCGGCACCGGGCGAAGGCTGTTGGTGGAACGGCGCGCGCGCGTCGGTTTCGGCGGTTGGCCTGCTGGAGCAGGCGACCGTGCTGGTGACCGACGATCGCTTCCCGGAGCATGCGGAACGTGGGGCGCGATGGCACGCGCTGGCGGCCTCGAGTGGTGTGGCCCGAACGTGGGGCGATTGTTACGGCTACCTGATGGTGGCCACGGGTCGCGCCGAGGTGATGGTCGACGACATCGTGAATCCGTGGGACGCGGCGGCGCTCAAGCCGATTATTGAAGAGGCCGGTGGCGTGTTCACGGATTGGAAGGGCATGCACACCGCGTTTGGCGGTGATCTGATCGCCACGAATGCGGCGCTGTCGGACGCGGTGCGCGCGCGCTTGCTGGACGCGCGATGACTCGATCGCATCGCGTGACCTCACGCACTGATTGGCCTTCGATGAGCCAAGCGCTTGTTGCGACCACGGAGAGGCCATGAGCGACGGGGACAACAGTGGCGTGGGCGGGCTCGCCGTGCGCACGTCGGCCGACGTGGAGCGCCTGAACTTCAGCAAGGGCAACGGCCTGGTCACCATCGTGACGCAGGACGCGCGCACGGG
>JBBRFQ010000250.1:0-5117 GCA_038224035.1 Gemmatimonadales bacterium | reverse complement strand
TCGGTGGAGTTCCTCGATGCCTCGGGCAATGTGGTCTCCTCGGCGTCCGAAGAAGTCGCTCCCATCACGAAGGGTGAGCGCAAGCAGGTGCGTCTCGAGGCGCAGGGTGCGGGGATCGTGGCCTATCGCTACAAGCCGCTGACCTGAGCCTGACGCAGTTCGCTCCCGACGTCGCCTTGTCCGAAGCGGCGTCGGGGGCGATCCTTCCGAGTGATGCGTCGGACCCTCTCCCTGCTCGGCGTTCTCGTCGCCGTCCATCTCCTGCTGCTTACGATCTCACCCTCGGGCGCGACCATCGCGCCGGAGGGTGATGGACTCGACATCGGCATCGTCTTCGATGTCGGCGGCCGCGGCGACAAGTCCTTCAACGACGGCGCGTTTCTCGGCGGCCTCATGGCGGCCGACTCCCTCCAGGCACGTGTAAGGTATATCGAGCCCGGCGAAGGGTCCGACCGCGAAGCCGGCCTCCGCCTGCTGGCCGCCGAAGGGATGGATCTGGTGGTGGCCGTGGGCTTCATCTTTACCGATGATGTGCTCACGCTGGCCCGGGAATATCCCGATGTGATGTTTGCCGACGTGGATTTTGCCGTCGCTACCGATTCCGTGGGCAATCCACTGCCGCTGCCGCCCAATCTGGTGGCGCTCAAGTTCCGCGAGGAGGAAGGCTCGTTTCTCGTGGGTGCGATGGCGGCGCTGGTGGGTGGCTCGAAAAAGGTGGGGTTTGTGGGCGGCATGGATATCGCGCTCATCCACAAGTTCGAAGCGGGGTATCGCGCCGGCGTGACGCATGTGTGTCCCGACTGCGACGTGGTGGTGCAGTACGCGGGTGTGACGCCGGAAGCGTTCAAGAATCCCGGCAAAGGCAAGGAGCTCGCACTCTCACAGTATCAGCAGGGCGTGAATGTGATTTACCACGCGTCTGGCTCCACGGGGCTTGGAGTGTTCGAGGCCGCGCGCACGACGGGCAAGCTGGCGATCGGTGTCGATGCCGATCAATACAGCGAGGCGCCGGGTCATGTACTCACGTCGATGGTCAAGGGCATCGACGCCGCCGTATTTGACGTCGCGCGCGCGGTGCAGGACGGCACCTTCACCGGTGGCATACGGGTGTTTGGTCTCGCCGAACGCGGCGTGGGCTACGTGTACGACAACAACAACCGCGCACTGATTCCCGATTCGGTGCGCACGCGATTGCAGGCACTCGAAGCCGACATCATCGCCGGACGTATTCGCGTGCCGAGCACACGGTGAGCACAGCGACGAACACGCCGCCGATGGCGGTGCGGATGAGTCAGGTGTCGAAACGGTTTGGTGCAGTGCAGGCGAATCGCGATGTGACGCTGGAAGTCGCGAGCGGCGAGATTCACGCACTGGTGGGCGAGAACGGCGCCGGCAAGAGCACGCTCATGCATCTGCTCAGCGGCTTGTCCACCCCGAGCGGCGGCCGCATCGAAGTGCTCGGTCGCGATGTGACCGGATGGGATACCAACGCCGCCATCGACGCGGGCGTGGGCATGGTGCATCAGCACTTCATGCTGGTGCCCACACTCACCGTGGCGGAGAATCTCGTGCTCGGCCGCGAGCCAACGCGCGGTCTGTTGCTGGACGACGCGCGCGCGGTGGCCGATGTGCGCGCGCTGGCGGAACGCACCGGACTGCGCGTGGATCCCACGCGGTTGGTGGCAGCGCTGAGTGTGGGTGAAGCACAGCGCGTAGAAATTCTCAAAGTGCTCTACCGCGGCGCGCGTATTCTGATTCTCGATGAGCCCACCGCCGTGCTGTCGCCGCCCGAAGTGGAAGAGTTGTGGACGGTCTTGCGTGGCCTGCGTGCGCAGGGTGATACGATCATCATCATCACGCACAAGCTTGATGAAGTGGTGGCGATTTCCGATGCGATCACGGTTATGCGCGACGGACGCAACATCGCGCGTTTCGCGACGGCCGACACGACGCCGCGCGATATTGCCCGCGCAATGGTAGGACGTGACGTGGTGCTGGCGTTCGACATAAAGCACGCCGCTGCGGTTTCCTCACGTGTGCGCACGGATGGTCCGGCGGCGCTTGCAGTGCGCGACCTCTCCGTGCATGGCGATCGTGGCACGCTTGTGATCGACCAACTGTCGTTTTCCGTTGAGCCCGGCGAGATCTTCGGGATCGCGGGCGTTGAGGGCAACGGCCAGACGGAGCTGCTTGACGTGCTGGCCGGCCTGCGACGCGCCGAGACCGGCAGCGTGCACATTGACGGGCAGGATGTGTCGCTCCTGAGCGTGCGTGCGCGCAGTGACGCCGGTCTCTCGCACATTCCCGAAGACCGGCATCGACGCGGTCTCGTCCTCGACTACTCGGTGTCTGAGAATCTGTTGCTGGGACGTCAGCATCACTTCGCGTCATCGATCGGCACGATGGACCAGGACAAAATTGCGCGACACGCCGAGTTGCAGGTGAAGATGTTTGATATCCGGCCGCCCGATGTGTCGTTATCGGCGCGCGCGCTGTCCGGCGGCAATCAACAGAAGGTGGTGATCGCGCGGGAGATGGGGCGGGCGTTTACCGTGCTGCTTGCGGCGCAACCAACGCGCGGCGTTGATGTGGGGGCGATCGAGTTCATCCATGCGCAGTTGCGCGCGGCTCGTGACGCCGGCAAGGGTGTGTTACTCGTGTCCGCGGATCTGGCGGAAGTTCTGGCACTGTCAGACCGTATTGCGGTGATGTACGAAGGGCAGTTCGTGTGTGTGCTCCCGTCTTCGGAGTGC
Organism: Gemmatimonadales bacterium; assembly: GCA_038224035.1. Taxonomy (GTDB): domain Bacteria; phylum Gemmatimonadota; class Gemmatimonadetes; order Gemmatimonadales; family Gemmatimonadaceae; genus JAABRT01. The sequence goes on along the minus strand of JBBRFQ010000250.1, from coordinate 2,364 downwards.
AACGCCGAGCATCTCGGACCGTACATGACAGGCGCCGCGCGGGCGGTGGCGACATGAGCGCGTCGGCGTCCCCGCGCACAGATGGCTGGCTGATGCGCGCGGCGCAGGCCATGCTGGCGCCGGTGTTGGCCGTAGCTGTAGCGATGGTGGTGGGCGACCTGCTGATTCTCACCTACGGCGAATCACCCGCCACCGTCTACCACCTGTTGCTTGAAGGCACGTGGGGCAACTGGTACGGATTTGGCCAGGTGCTCTATAAAACCATGACGCTCACGTGCACCGGACTCGCGTTCGCGTATGCGGGACGAGCCGGTTTGTTCAATGTGGGCGCGGAGGGACAGCTTGCCGCTGGTGGATTTGCGGCCGCGCTGCTCGGACTGTGGTTGCCGGCGGCGACGCCGGCCGTGCTCGCTATCCTGCTGTGTGTGGCCGCCGCCATGGCCGCCGGGGGAGCGGCTGGTGCGGTACCGGGTGTGCTGCGCGCACGGTTTGGCGCGAGTGAAGTGATCGTGACGATCATGCTCAACTTCGTGCTGCTCGCGATGCTCAACTACGCGGTGGCGTCACACTTGAGTGTGCCGGAGACATTGCATACCGAATCGATGCGCAGCGGATTTGTGCCGCGTCTTGGCGGGACGTTTGCCGTGTTCGCGGGCTCGGCGGCCAACTGGACCATTGTGATTGCGGTGGCGGCGGCGGTGTTCGCCTGGTGGAAGCTGTTTCGTACACGTTCGGGGTACGAACTGCGCGCGGTTGGCCTGCAGCCGGACGCGGCCGAATACGGTGGGATTCCGGTGCCACGCACATGGATTCGTGCGATGGTGTGGTCGGGCGCGTTCGCGGGACTGGGCGGCATCAACTTCGTGCTGGGCTACAAGCACTATTACGAAGAAGGCTTCGCGGCCGGTTCCGGATTTCTTGGCATCGCGGTGGCGTTGGTCGGGCGTAATCATCCCATCGGGATCGTGATCTCGGCGCTGCTCTTTGCGACGCTGTCGCAGGGCGGGCTCGCCGTGAACGCGTTGGTGCCCAAACAGCTCGTGGATATTCTGCAGGCCGTGGTGATTCTCGCGGTGGCGACGGCGGTGCCTGAGGTGCAGCGACTGCTGCGCAAGTCGGCGGCGGCGCTGATGCCACGCGCGTCGCTGGAGGCGGGCACATGATTCTGCTCGCGTTCCTGCTCCAGACGATTCGTATCGCGATTCCGTACCTGCTGGCTGCGGCGGGCGGTGTGATGTCGGAGCGCGTCGGCGTGATTGCGCTTGGGCTTGAAGGCATGATGCTCGGCGGCGCGTTCGGGGCCGTGCTCGGCTCGTATTACGGCGGCAGCGCGTGGATTGGGTTGGTGTGCGCCGTGGCGGTCGGTCTCTTCGTGGCGTCGCTGCTCGCGCTCTGCACACTGCGCTTTCGGGCCGATCAGGTGGTCGTGGGCATCGCGATCAACCTGCTTGTGATCGGCGCGACCCGGTTCTTCCTGCGACTCGCGTTTGACAGCGCGTCGAACTCCCCGCGTGTTGATGGCTTTGGCGGCGAGGGGAGCGGGCTGGGCGTCATGGCCAGCTTCTCCAATCCACTGGTGCTGCTTGGGCTGTTGAGTTTGCCCGCGTTGTGGTGGTTGCTCTGGCGTACTCCCTTTGGTTTGCGCGCTCGGGCAGTGGGTGAAAAGCCCGAGGCGGCCGCGACACTCGGCGTGCATGTGGGTGCCTTGCGACTGCGCGGCGTGCTGTTGTGCGGCGTGCTGGCATCGCTCGGTGGTGCCTACCTCGCCCTCGACCAGCATCAGTTCACCGACAGCATGACCGCGGGTCGTGGCTTCATTGCCCTGGCCGCCGTTATCTTCGGTCGCTGGATGCCGCTGCGTGTGGCGGCCGCGTGTCTGTTCTTTGCGGCGGCAGAAACGCTCCAAATTCAGTTGCAAGGCATACAGCTCGTGCCGTCGCAGTTCGTCGAGCTCATTCCCTATGTGCTCACGATTGTGGCACTGGCGGGCGTCGTGGGAAAATCCGTGCCGCCTGCGGCACTGGGGAAGGTGGAGTGAGCGCAGCGAACGAGACGGGTGAGTACGAAACGCAAACCAACGCCACGGGAAAGCTGATCATTCTCATGGTGTCAGCATTCATCGACATGCTTGGCATGTTGATGATTTTGCCGCTGCTGCCATTCTATGCGGAGAAGCTCGGTGCGGGCGGTGCCATCGTCGGGTTGCTCGTCGCGGCATTTTCGGTCGCGCAGCTGGTGAGCGCACCCTACTGGGGCCGCTTTTCCGATCGTTACGGCCGCCGTCCGGCATTGTTGGTGAGTCTGGTCGCGTCGGCAATTGCGTTTGTCGTATTTGCGTACGCGGATTCACTCTGGCTGCTGTTC
>JBBRFQ010000249.1:0-5130 GCA_038224035.1 Gemmatimonadales bacterium | reverse complement strand
TGATCGCAGCACGCCGGGAGACGATGCCGAGTGCGGTGACGCATGGCCATGCCCCAGGCGGACATGCTACATCACGACCTCAGCTGGCATGCGACTTGCTTAAGTACAAGAGGCAGGCACTATTTCCGACCGACCAATCACGGCGACCCTGCGACTACGGACGTTATGTATTCTCGAACGGGACTCCAAACATGAATCACGACGGCACGCAGAGAATTCTTGTGACCGGCGGGGCCGGTTTTCTGGGTTCCCATCTTTGCCAGCGCCTCCTTACAGACGGCCATGACGTCCTGTGCGTGGACAATTTCTTCACGAGTTCGAGACGCAATCTGCAGGAACTTCGAGACCACCCTCGTTTCGAACTCCTTCGCCACGACGTGACACATCCCTTGTTCGTGGAGGTGGACCAGATCTACAATCTCGCGTGTCCGGCTTCTCCGGTTCACTACCAGCATGATCCTGTACAAACCACGAAGACGAGTGTGCACGGCGCGATCAACATGCTCGGCCTCGCCAAGCGACTTGGGGTAAGGATCCTGCAGGCGTCCACATCGGAGGTGTACGGTGATCCGGCTGTCCACCCGCAAGTGGAGGAATACTGGGGCAATGTGAACCCGATCGGGCTGCGGGCGTGTTACGACGAAGGAAAACGGTGCGCAGAAACACTGTTTTTCGACTATCGCCGCCAGCACGACTTGCAAATCAAGGTCGTCCGCATTTTCAATACCTATGGACCGCGAATGCACCCGAACGATGGGCGGGTGGTTTCGAACTTCGTCATCCAGGCGTTGAGAGGCGAGCCCATCACGATGTATGGCGATGGACTCCAGACTCGTTCCTTCTGCTATGTGAGTGACATGGTGGACGGATTCGTGAGGATGATGGCAACCAGCGCCGACGTCACCGGTCCGATCAACCTCGGCAATCCCATCGATTTCACGATGCGGGAACTGGCGGAGTTGACGATCGAACTCACGGGTTCTTCATCGCTGGTTGTCACTCGCCCTTTGCCCGAGGACGATCCACGCCAGCGCAAACCGGATATATCCAAGGCCAAGGCACTGCTGGGTTGGACGCCGAGCGTAGAGTTGCGCGAAGGTCTGTCCAAAACGATTGCATATTTTGATGCGCTGCTCTCGAACCGCCTTCCCATGTAAAGTGCGAGGCCGCCCACAATAGGTCGTTCGTCAGCTGTTTGTGATCGACACCGAAGTCGATTGCAGCGCGCCTGCGACCATTTCATCCACCAACAGCGCGCCGTATGGACGTCGCCGGTAAATCTGTGCCATCTCGGTAAAACCCGCTTTGGTGATGCCACGCGCCGACGCGACATTTGAGCGTTTGCACCAGATGAGCGTTTCGCGCCCGGGTGTCTGTGTCTTGATTCGGTCCACCATGGACGCGAGCAGCAGTGGATACAGGCCTCTCCCGCGGAATTCGGCGGCGGTCTCGAACGAGATCAGCGCGGCGAAGTCACGCGTCGAACGGAGCTGCGCGTTCACTTCCGTGAGTGCCCAGTTTCGGGTTGACGACACCAGAATTCCCCAACTGGCAAGCTGCTGGCCGTCCTCGATGAAGAACAGCTCCGATTCTTCCGGAAGGCTTTGCATGCACAACAGCAGCCGCTTGGGAAATCTGGTCGCCGAACGTTCCGTCGCCGTAATGCGCAAACATCTTACGCCAGATGCAGTGGCCGCGTGCGAGGGTTTCGATGCGGAGTCGATACGAAAAAGCGAAAGGCCATCGCGTTGATCGGCAATGTTCTGGGCGCGCTCTCGAAGTGCCCAGTATGCTTGCCTGATGCCTGGAAGGATCCGTCGCACTTGCACAGTGTCAGAAGGCGGACGCCATGATCATTCAGCTTCGTCAATGCGCGAAAGGTGTGAATCGCTTGTGCAGAGTCGTGAACTCCAGCGCGTGCTCTGCTGGCCGATGGCTTTCGGACGACCGGTTGGTCTTGTACAGTACCGAGACACTTTCGTCATGCACAGGTGCCAACGCAAGGACCCCCGACGCGATTGCGCCGCCTTCCAGCTGCGCAGATGAGCGTATGGAGCTGAAGCCGTGCTCGATGAGCACGAAGTCCGCGACCGTCCCGTGAAGCGGCTCTCTCGCGTGCCCAGCCGCGCTTTCGAACCGTCTGAGCCAGCACAGATGGACCAGTTCCCGGGCATCGCTCACCGTGACCATGATATCGCCCGTCTCGAGGCGCGCGATTGATTGCGCGAGAAAGCGAAGCAGTACATCTCGATGCACATCGGGACCCCCAAAGCGCAGCAGGTCCTGTACGTGGTTGACACGCACCTTGAATGGTGCCGCAACGGCTTCGGCCGCGTGCCGGCAGCGTTCGAGAAAGTCCCGGTCGATTGTGCGCGTTAGCTGGTAGATGCGGTCGCCCCCACCAGCGCCGTTCGATCGCTTCGTTGCACGCTCGCGGCGATCAGGCAGCATGCGTCGCGCCAGGGTGCCGGCCGATCGGCGCGCGCTCTGGAAAAGCGCGTCAGCCGCGGTGAATCGCACATCGAGCGACTGCACATCATCGAATCGATCGGCAAATCGCTCCTTGTACGTGCCGCCGGGCGTCAGATCGAACGCGTCGAATCCATCCGCGGCGAGCCGCTGCGACAGCATCAGCAACAGTATCTTGCCGGGCGAATGACGGCCGTGGTGCGGCGCGTGCGCGATGAGACCGAGGAGGACGGATTTCCCATTGATGAGTCCGATGTGGGCCGCCAGCAACTCCTCTCCCGCCACCAGAATCGCGACGTGCGCGAGGCCCGCGCAGTCCGCCAGCGCGAGATGAAAGCGCGCCTTTCGGGGATCGTCACGAAATGGCAAGGAGTCGTGAACGGCACCCTGCCGGGCATCGCACATGGCAATGATTTCCGGAAGCCACGGTGCCAGCTCTGCGGCACTGCTCAATACCCGGAGTGAGACCTCACCATTTTTCGCGAGCCGCCTCAGCTTGCTGCGGTTTGACGGCTTTCGGAGCGAATCATGATTACCGCCTCCGCCGGAGTCGAGCGCGTGCATGCCACGGCGATGTGACCGGACGATACACAGCGGGGAGAGTGCGCCCTCGTAGGATTCTATCCACGGGATCGGTGAGCCCGGTGCCAAAAAATGGAATCGAATGCGCTGCGTTACACCGCGCGCATCGAGCTCCCGGAGTGCCCCGGTGATCACCGCATCGGAGGCCCATGGCAGCGCCAACCAGGTGTGGTACTCAGCGTGATGAGCGCCCACGTGCACCACCTCGGAGGAGCCGACCAGCCGCGCCAGCAACAACAAGCCGCAGAGCGCTCCGTCCACGGTGCGACTTTGAACCAGCACGGGTTCGTACAAACCTCCGTACACGCTCCACCACGCATCGCTGAACGCCAGCCCCTGACATACGGTGGCCCACGGACAGTCCGCGTGCAGTTGTGCCCACTCCTGACGGAACGAGGCATCGTTCAGCGTTCGGGTGGCCGCCTCGCCGGTGGTGATCTCCGTGGTCACGCGCCGTGTTTCGGAGCGTTCTGCCACGCTGCCGGCCGCGACGGCGTGGCTCTCGGCCTCTTCGCGAACGATGGTCACCGGTACACTGCACAAACTGACCGAGCGACGCTCCGCGCTCGTGCTTTGCAATACCGCATCGAAGATTCGGGAGGTGGCGAGGTGCGGGCAAGGGAAGAGCGCACGACGAGGACTCGTCGCTCTATTCCCCTGAAGACGCCACGGCATCGCCTCCGGTAACAGGGATCGGCCGAAATTCAGTGCTACGAAACCCGCTTGGTCTTCCTTCTCAGAAAATCCATGAGAATGAACTGCCCCAGCGTCATCGTATTCGTGAAATACGCCTTGCCCCGGCTGATCTCACACATCCGCCGCACAAACTCCACCAGCGCCCGGTCGCGCGCCAGCATGAACGTATTGATCACAATCCCGCTCTTCCGGCACGCCGCCACTTCGCGCAGCGTCTCCGCCAGCACGTAGCCGTCCAGCCCCATGCTGTTCTTGTAAATCTGACCATCGGGCATCGTCAGCGCACTCGGCTTGCCATCGGTAATCATGATGATCTGGCGCATGTCTTTCTTCTGCCCCATCAACAACCGTCGTGCGAGCCGCAACCCCTCGGCCGTGTTCGTGTGATACGGCCCCACCTGCGCCGCGGCCAGTTTCGAGATCGGAATCTCCTCGGCGGAATCGTGAAAGAGCACCACACGAATCGAGTCGCCGGGGAACTGCGTGCGAATGAGATGCGTCAGCGCCAGCGCCACTTTCTTGGCCGGCGTGAACCGGTCTTCGCCGTACAGAATCATGCTGTGTGATGTATCGAGCATGAGCACCGTGGCACAGCTCGATCGGTACTCCGACTGCCGCACCATGAGGTCGCTGTAGTCGAGGTCCATGGGCACCTCGAGCGAGCCGGTGCGGGCCAGAGCATTTTTGAGTGTGGCCGCGACGTCAAGATTCAGCACATCACCAAACTCATATGGCTTACTCCACGCGTCGGCCTCGATGCCGGTGCTGAGGTGCGGTGTTTCGTGCGACCCCATGCTGCTCTTGCCGAAAGATCCGAGCAGATGCCGCAGGGTGCGACTGCCGAGAAAGTCCATGCCCTTGTCGGTGAGCTTGAACTGCACGTCACGCGCCGCCGCCTGACCCACCGACCCCTTGCCGGTGGCCGGCTGGTGACCCGAGGGCACGTTGCCGCCCTGCTCGAGCGTGAGATACCCGTCGGCAATGAGGCGCTGCACGAGGCTGTCGAGCAACTCGGCGAGCTTGGCCTCGGTGACCTCGTCCCCCTCTCCGCGCAGCGCCTTGAGCATTTCGGGCGTGAGCTGCCCTCCCTCGATGAGCGCCTTGAGGATGGCCTCCCGCAGCCCGTCCATGGACCGATCGGCCTCGTCGCCGGGCTCCCCCCACCACGAGCGCTGGTCGGCGCCACCGGCGAAGCCGGACTGCAGCAGGAAGTCGCTGAGCTGGTCGAGCAGCGCCTGCAGGTCGACGGCGTCGGCCAGGGCGGGGTTGAACTTGGTATAGCTGTGGAGGCGCACTGGACGGGACCGGCAAAAGAATCGGGAAATCATGGACTGTTGATAGTACGCGCGGGACGGCCTTGGCGATCCCGTAGTGTTCAAGGGC
>JBBRFQ010000248.1:0-5146 GCA_038224035.1 Gemmatimonadales bacterium | reverse complement strand
TGGGCCGATGGGCAGTGGCCGACGCACGAAAAACTGTCGGCGGCGGTGCCGGATCATCCCGTCTCGCTCGTGCGTGTGGACGGACACGCGGCGCTGGTCAACGCGGCCGCGATGCGCGCGGCTAACATCACCGCGGCCACGACCGATCCGGACGGCGGACGCTTGTTGCGCGGCGCGAACAATACGCCCACCGGCGTATTGGTGGATAACGCGGAGAATCTGGTGAACCGTGTGATTCCGCCGCTCGGCCAGACGGAGACGCGCAAGCTGCTGCTCGAGGCGCAGGCGGAGATGCATCGCTTCGGCCTCACGGGCGTGCATGATGCGGGTGCCGGCCGGTCGATGATCGATCTGTACGAGGAGATCGCCAAGGCGGGCGAACTGAATCTTCGCCTCTACACGATGGTCTCCGACGACTCGGCGGCGATCGCCCACTATTTTGGTGTGGGGCCACGTTCGTCGCTGTACAACGGACGCGTATGGGTGCGCGCCATCAAACTCTACTCCGATGGTGCACTCGGCTCGCGCGGCGCAGCGCTGCTCGAACCGTACAGCGATGAGCCCACGACGTCAGGGTTGCTGGTGAGTCCACCGGCTCACATTCAGGAAGTCGCCGAACGCGCACTGCAGCGCGGATTTCAGGTCAACAGTCACTCGATCGGCGATCGCGGGAACCGTGTGGTGCTCGATGCGTACCAGAACGCGCTCGACAAGTTTCCGAAAGCCGATCACCGCTTTCGCATCGAGCACGCGCAGATCATTCACTACTCCGACATTCCGCGCTTCGCCGAACTCGGTGTGATTCCGAGTATGCAGGCAAGTCATCAAACGAGTGATATGTACTGGGCCGGCAAGCGTCTTGGCCCCGAACGGCTGCTCGGCGCCTATGCGTGGCGGTCGCTGCTCAACACCGGGGTCATCATTCCCAACGGCAGTGATTTTCCGGTGGAGTATGTGAACCCGCTCATCTCGTTTCACGCCGCGATTGCCCGCCAGGATGCGAACGATTACCCGGTGGGCGGATGGTACCCGGATCAGCGCATGACGCGTGAGGAAGCGCTCAAGAGTATGACGCTCTGGCCGGCGTACAGTGCGTTTCAGGAGAAAGAGCTGGGGTCACTCAGCGTGGGCAAGCATGCCGACTTTGTGGTGCTCGATCAGGATATCATGCGCGTGGCGCCGGAGTTGGTGCTGAAGACGCAGGTGATCTCGACGTGGGTGGCCGGGAAAGCGGTGTACGAACGTCGCGCGCAGCCGTAAGGGTATGACGACAGGCGAAAGGGGTGTCAGGCATATGGCCTGACACCCCTTTCCGATCTTGATGCCGACTTGTCAGTCTCTCGTGCGAAGCCGCTGCAATCGTGAGGGAAGCGGCGACGGCGCGCGATCGATCAGACGGAAAGATCGCGACGACGACGAGCGACGCCGCCGAGGGCGAGCATCCCCAGTCCGACCAGCGCGTAGGTTGACGGCTCCGGCACGACGGTGGCAGCGGTGAACTCCACGTTGTCGATGATTTCGATCAAGCCCGTAGGCACGCGATCTGGCTGGTACTGGAACAGCGCACGATCGAAGGCGGTGCCTGAAAAGGCGATGGTCTGGTTCATGATGTCGTCGCCGTTCACGTTCGACGTGACGAAACCGACTTGCGAGGCACCGTTGAAGAGCGTGAGTGTGGCGCAGGCGCAGCCGGGGGTGAGCCAGCCTGGATCATCGTTGCCGTAGCTGAGGCTCAGCGAGTTCATGAACTCAGTGAACGTCATTTCGACGCCGATGTTGCCCGCATCGCCAAACGCGCCGAGGCTCTGGCCGATACCCTCAGCGTAAGTAGCGATCTGGAGATTGCCGCCCCCAGTCGCCGCGAACGAGACCTTATTTGACTGTGCGCTCTGGAAGCCGTTGGCCTTGCCGCCCGCGGCGTCCGTCTCGAAGTTGACGAAATACTGCGCCTCGAGCGTCGGAGCAGCGAGGAGGAACAGCAGCGTGGCGGAGACCCTGAGGAGGGATTTCATGTTTGGAGCCGGTGGGAGGTCAGACGACGTGACCATAAGGAGGAGGGCAATCAGGAAAGCCATCGCACAAGGGAAGCATGTATCGTGTCATCGGCCTACGCTCGCCGGTTCATTCGTCACACTGTCCCAGCATCTTTCTCGAACTAGTTCAAGTGCTTCTCAACTGTAGCGCCCACTCGACAGATATTGCTGCACGCGCGCCACGCTGCTTGTTTTGAACGTATCTCTCCTGAAGTGCCCTGTCCGCCCTCAGCGAACCCGATATGCGCGTCATTTCTCTTCTCCCGGCCGCCAGCGAAATCGTGGCGTATCTCGGGGCGACCGATCAGCTGATCGGCATCACGCACGAATGTGATTTTCCGCCCGTAATCGGATCACGTCCGCGGGTCACACGCAGCGCGATTCCGGTCTCCGTGGCACACGCACCCGACGGCGCGAGCGCGGGCGAGATCGATGCGGCCGTGCGCGAGGCATACGTGGCGGGCGAACCGCTGTTCAAGCTCGACAAACGCACGATCCGCGCTCTGCATCCGGACGTGATTCTCACGCAGGCCCTCTGCGATGTGTGCGCGGTGAGTGAAACCGATGTGCGCGCGCTCGCGGCGGGCATGACACCGGAGCCGCGTATCGTGACGCTCGGCGGCACGTCGATTGACGGCATCATGGCGGACATCCGCGCGGTCGCCGAGGCGCTCGACGTCGTGAGTGAAGCCGAGGAGTTGATTGCGGGCGAACACGCGCGACTGCAGACGGTGCATGACACGCTCAAGGCGCATGGCGCGCCCCGGCCACGCGTGCTGGTGGTGGAGTGGAGCGATCCGGTGTACCTGGCGGGGCACTGGGGACCGGAGCAGGTGCATCGCGCCGGCGGACGGGATGTCCTGGGGGTGGCGGGGCAGCACTCGGTGACGGTGCCGATCGACGCGTGTGAGCGCGCGGAGCCGGAGATTGTGATTGTGGCGCCGTGCGGGTACGGGCTGGAGGCGGCGCGCGTGGAGGCGGAGCGGATGGTGCGCGAGTGGGGGTGGCTGGCTGGGCGGCAGGTGTGGGCGATGGACGCGAACGGGTTGGTGAGCCGGCCGGGGCCGAGGGTGGTGGACGGAGTGGAGGCGATGGCGAGGGTGTTTAATCCGGGGTTGTTTTCGGGGGTGGATCCGAGGCATGCGGTGAGGGTTGGGTGACTGGAGTGGTCGTGGGTGTTTGGGATCGCGCGTTCGGTTAACGGTTCACCGTTGACGGTTACTGCTCACGGCATTTATGGATTTGGTACCGGGGGGTGGGGATTGCGCTTTTGGTTTACGGTGAGGGTTGACGGTGCACGGTTTACAGTTGAACTGCTCACGGCGTTTACTGGCGGGGTAGCCGGGGGTGGGGATCGCGCTTTTGGTTTACGGTGAGGGTTGACGGTTGACGGTTGGGTGATGGTCACGCGCAATGGATCGAGTGGAGCGGCGGTGTTTTGGTGACGTGAGTCTGGTGCGTTGCTGGTAGGGTATGTCCATGCAAGACATACGGAAGCTCCGCGTGTGGCAGGAAGCTCGGGTGCTCGGGCAGTCGGTCTTCTCGATTACGAAGCCGATTTCAGATCGTGATTTTCCGGGGCTGGTCTCGCAGTTCCGCCGAGCCGCGACATCGGTTGGCGCCAACATCGCCGAGGGCGCCGCACACGTCTCGCCGCGCGAGTTCGCGCGCTACCTGCAGCAGGCGCTCGCCTCGGCCGCCGAGGTCGAACACCACGCGGCGGTCGCCGCAGACCTTGGCGCCCTCGCCGCCTGGGACGCCGCCGCCGTGACCGCAGACGCCCGTCGCCTACAGCGCATGCTCGTACTCCTGCACCGCCGCGTAACAGCCGCCGCCAAATCCAAACCGTCAACCGTCAACCGTAAACCCTCACCGTAAACCGAAGGCGCGATCCCCAACCCCGGGTACCAAATCCATAAATGCCGTGCGCAGTAACCGTCAACCGTCAACGGTGAACCGTAAACCGAAAGCGCGATCCCCACTCCCTGGTACCCGCCAGTCAACGCCGTAGGCAGTTAGCCGCCTTCCGCCCATTATCTTTAGCGAATGCTCTCTCCCTCCTCCCTCGCCTTCCTCGAGCGTCTGCTCGACACTCCCGGCCCCTCCGGCTTCGAGTCCGCCCCCGCTCGCGTCTGGCGCGACGAGGCGTCGACCTTTGCCCACGCCGTGCTCTCCGATGTGATCGGCAACTCCACCGCCGTCGTCAACGACGCCGGAGGACCCACGATCATTCTCGCCGGCCATATCGATGAAATCGGTGTCATCGTCACCTACATCGACGACAACGGCTTTGCGTACATCGAGGGGATCGGTGGGTGGGATCCGCAGGTGCTCGTCGCCCAGCGACTGCGTTTTCTCGGACGCCACGGTGATGTGCTCGGCGTGATCGGCAAGAAGCCCATTCACCTCATGAAGCCTGATGAGCGTGAGAAGGCGTCCAAGATGACCGACCTGTGGGTCGACATTGGCGCCACATCACGCGCCGAGGCGGAAGAGCGGCTGTCGGTGGGCGACGCCGGCGTGATTGATCAGCGCTTGTTGCATTTGCCGAACAATCGCATTGTCTCACGCAGTATCGACGATCGCATCGGCGCGTTCGTGGTGCTGGAAGCAGCGCGTCGCTACGCCGCGAGCCCGGGCGCTGCACGCGTCGTCGCGATCGCCACAACGCAAGAAGAAATCGGCTACACCGGCGGCGGTGCACGGGTCGCGTCGTACACGAGCGGGGCCTGCATGGCCATTGCCGTGGACGTCACCTTCGCCACCGATCATCCGGGTGCGAAAAAAGAAGAAGTCGGCTCGCACAAAGTGGGCGGTGGCCCGGTGCTCTCGCGTGGATCGGTGATTCATCCGCTGGTGTTCACCATGTTGCGAGACACGGCTGAGCGACTCGGCATGCCGTTTTCCGTGCACGCCGCGGGGCGTTTCACCAGCACGGATGCCGACAACATGCAACTCGCGCGCGACGGCATTGCCACGGGTCTCGTGTCCGTGCCCAATCGCTACATGCACTCGCCGAACGAACTCGTCAGTCTCGAAGATCTCGATCGCGCCGCCGACCTGATCGCCGAGACATGCCGGCAGGTCACCGCGAGTACGGACTTCACGCAGCG
>JBBRFQ010000247.1:0-5198 GCA_038224035.1 Gemmatimonadales bacterium | reverse complement strand
CAAGCGGTGCTGGAAACCAAGGTGCTCGACGTAAACGACGTTGTGCGCGACGCCGAATCGCTGCTCCGGCGCATGCTTGGCGAAGACATCTCGCTTACCACCCTGCTCAGCGCCGATTTGCACCGCGTGAACATCGATCCGGGACAACTCGGTCAGGTGCTGATCAATCTTGCATTAAACGCGCGGGACGCCATGCCGGAAGGCGGCCAGCTGACCGTGCAGACCTCCCTGGTGTCGCTGGATGCGGAGTATGTCGCAACGCACCCGGAATCGCTGACCGGAGAATTCGTCAAGCTCGCCATCAGTGACAACGGGAGTGGGATGGCACCGGATGTAAGTGCTCACGTGTTCGAACCATTTTTCACGACTAAAGTGGTGGGCAAGGGTACCGGCCTGGGCCTCGCGACCGTGCACGGCATCGTCAAGCAGAGCGGCGGCAGCGTGAACGTGTACACCGAACTCGGTCTGGGCACGACCTTCTCGATTTATTTGCCAACGGTGGACACGCCGGCGACTGAGCACCAGCCGCAACCATTCGCACCGATCGTATCGCGTGGGACGGAAAACATCCTGCTCGTGGAAGACGACGATGCCGTTCGCGCGATCGCGTTCCTCGCGCTCACCGACCAGGGGTACGCCGTGGAGCAGGCCAGCAGCGGCGCCATGGCACTGGGGCGGCTGGATCTGTTCTGCCATGTGGATCTGCTCGTCACCGATGTCGTGATGCCCGGCATAAGCGGGCGCGCACTCGCGGAAGAGCTCGCCACACGCTGTCCAGCGATGAAAGTGCTGTTCCTGAGCGGCTACACCGATGACGCCGTGATCCGGCACGGCATTCTTCGGGAGGACGTGTCTTTTTTGCAGAAGCCGTACACCCCGCGCACACTCGCTCGCAAAGTGCGCGAGGTGTTGGACGGCCGCTGACGCTGACCCTTACTTCGTCGCGTTCGCGAGTTCGCGAATCGCCGACGCCATCAGGCGAACGCGATCGACATCTTTCGCCGCCGACACATCACGGTCCACCTGACCAGCCAGTGTCGTCAACGCCGTGCGACGCGCCGCGCCTGTCTGCCGCTCGGCTGCCGTGAGTGCCTGCGCGATCGCGGTGGTGCGCGCCGTTGCCAAGCCGCTGCCACGTACAAGCTGATCGAGGTAGGAACGCACCACCGGAAACGCCGCCGGCCACGTGATACGCGGCTGTGCCTGCGGGTTGAATTCGTCCATGATCACGAGCTTTGCCGCCGCGAGTTCATTCGCCGACAGATGTTCACTCGGCAACAATTCAAGAATGTCGAGACCCCGCGCCATCTCCGAAGAATAGATGTACCCGTTGTACCAGTACGCGCCCCACGACCCGCCAATTGTACCACGCGCGCGACTTACCGGTGCGGCCGTGTCCCCAGGCGGCGGCACATCCACCGGACCGCGATCGAAGTATCCGATTTCGAACGGCTTGTCGTTGTTCGAGAAGTCGATGAGGTTGACGCCGCCTTGATACCAGCCTTGCACCATGATGTCGCGTCCGGGCACCGGTATGAGCGAACCGTTATGCGAGACGCAGTTCTCCTGCGCCGTTTGTGCGGTGGGAATCTTGAAATACGCATGCTGCTTGAACTTCTTGTCGGCGCCGATCGCCAGCGTCGTATTGCCGCCCATCTCGAGCGGATGCATCGACTGACAGTTCGGCGACGTGCCACCGCCCCACTCGTCGGTGAACACCACTTTCTTGCCGTCATTGCTGAAGACGGCCGTGTGCCAGAGCGAGAAGTTGGTGTCGGCCACCGCATCGAGACGGCGCGGACGCTCCGGATTCGAAATGTCGACGAGCAGGCCGTAGCTACCGCAGGCGCCTGCGAGCAGTCCCATTTCGGGATACGACGTCACGTCATGACAATTGCGCGGGCCCGCCGCCATCAGCTGCGCCATCTCGGCGCTGTCCGCGCCCGCCACGGGACGTGCAGCACGTGTACGACCGCCGCGCGCTGGCGCGGGGCCGAGCCCGGTGAAGATGCGTGCGCCGGTAACGACGGCGGCATCCTGCGGTCGCGCGACGTTCACCTTGATTACATCGAGGCGAAAGAGCGAGTTCGTTTCGTCGGCGGGATTCGAGCTGTTCTTGCAGCCCGCAAGTTCCGTCTCCGGACGCGCGCCCTGACTTCCGGACACGTAGAGGTACACCACGCCCATCTCCGTGGGGCTCGGCACAAGCGTGTGCGTGTGCGAACCTTTGCAGGTCTGCACGTTCTTGATGAGCTTCGGTACGCGCGGGTTGCTCACATCGTAGATGCGCACGCCGGCCATGTGATCCGCCGGCGCGGACACGCCGCCCTTCGCACAATCGTTGCGATTACCGCCGCCTTCCGCGGACACGAACAGCAGATTGCCGTAAATGGAGGGATCACCCTGCGACGTGATGCATGGGACCACCGAGACCATGACAGGCTTCGCCGGGTTGCTCACGTCCCAAATGGAGAAGCCGGCGAAGTTGCCTTGAAAAACGAGGTTGCCCTTGAAGGCCAGATCGGAGTTCACGAAGGTGAGCCCGCGCACCGAATCGAACGGCGCCGGCTTGGGAGCCGTGGAGAGCAGACGCATGCCTTTGAGGGCGACGCCGGCGTCCATCAATCCCGGCTTGAGACTGTTGCGCGGATCGGTGGCGCTCGGGTACGTCTGCGCACTGAGTGACGTCGCCAGTGCGACGGTGAGTACGCCTGAGATCAGGCTTGCGACAAGTGTGGTCGACATCGCGCGCGCAGTGCCGGCAGTGGTCAGTCGTGTGGATCGCATCAGGCGCGACTCCGGGTGGAAGACAAGGTGGGGAAAAATGAACATATCAGGGTAGTTCTGCGAGCATCAACTTCATGACGCCGATCTCGGCGGTTTGCGTGGTTTCCACATCGTTGGCAAGTACGGAAATATCGACTTCCTGCGCGGCGCGCGGGGAGGCATACAAGTCAGCGACCATCGTCAGCGCACCTTCGTGATGTCGAATCATCAGCGTCAGGAACAGCCGATCGAAGTCGGTCCCGCGAGATTTTTCCAGTTGCGCCATGTTGTCGGTGGTGAGCATGCCGGGCATGCTCATGCCACGCCATGATGACGTGTCAGGCACGAACTGTTCGTACTCGCGCAACCAGTCCTGCATCAGCACGATCTCACCCGCTTGCGAGAGATCGATTTTCTGGGCGAGCCTGAGCACGCGCGCGCTCGCTCCCGCTGCGCTGGCAAGGCGCGTCATGTGCACCGCCTGCGCATGGTGCGCAATCATGCCCTGCATGAAGCGGACGTCGGCCTCAGTGTAGAGCACGCCCGCGGGAATCTTGATGGGGGGCATGCCCGCCATTTCGTGGTGCTGATGCGCGGTCTCCGTAGCCGCCGCCGTAGTGGCGGAAGCCGGTGAGGCGGCCGCTTCCGACGGTACAGCCGCGACAGGCGGCGGAGCCGGTGTGGGCGCGGGAGCCGGCGCGGGGGACGGCGCCGCGCAGGCAGCGAGCAGGGCGACGAGACCGACGATGGATAGATCGCGGCGGTGGAGGGCCATCTTCACGGGAAACGCCGGGGCGGGAGGAAACACGTGGCTGCTCTGCGGAGCGTACTTCATGGACGCGCTTCGTGCCAGCGGCGTTGACGATGGCACAGTCGGGCGGAGTGATTCTGCCGCGCGACAGCCATCACGCCATTTCGCTGAGAAGGCGCTTCGACCGGATGTGATCCGCACTACAGTTGCGGTCGGTTTAGCGATTGAAGTCACGAAATGTTGCCCAAAAGTGTGCTATCAAAGCTACAGATTGATGCATTTTTACCACATATTATTAACCTCTTGGGTCCCAGTCGTACCAGAATGATCGCGCTCGAAGTCCGATTCTATCGCCAGCCAGCGTGTCAGGATTGCGAATGCTCCCCTTCGCCGTGTTGTGCGGTCTCCGGCCTGACAATTGCTGTTAAGGGCTTCGCGGAGAGTGCTGCTGGCAACTGCGATCGCTCACCGACTCGGCCGACGATACGGCCAGGACCCGAGCCTGACGTTTTTAATATTTCACGGCCGCGGTCGGGCCGTATCTCGATTGGGGAGCAGCTAATCATGACATCAGGTCCGCTGGATCAATCCGGGCTGACTTCCGCACCGCGATCCGTGCCGGAGCTCATTCCGCGTATCCGCAATCCTGTTGTGGAATCATGGAATGACGAGGACGACGAAGAGGTCGTCTCACCGAGGCGCACGCCGGGCGCTGGCGGCGGGGTCGCATCGAGACCTTCCGCGGTCTCGGCCCTCGCAGCGGCCGAGCCGTCAACCGCTCCCAACCGGGTCTATGTGCCGTTGATGCTGGCGCTCGCGCTATTCGCCGCTGGTGCCGGAGCGCTCGAAATCGTGCTCACGGCGATGCCGGCGAAACCGTATCTCACGAGTTGGCGATACACTACCATCGGTTCCGTGGCGACGCTGCTGTTTCTGCCGCTCGTGGCGGTGAGTCTCACCACGGCCGTCCTGCTGCTGCTCGAACGCCGTGTGCTCGCACGGATTGCGGTTGGACTCTTCGCAGTACTGGCGGTCGGCGTAATCGCGATCATGCCGATGTTTCTGCTCGATGCGATCCAGACGCGACCGACCCTGGCGTCGGAGTTGCGAGGCGGCGTTTTTCTGCTGGTGCTCATCAAGACCTCATCACTTTACATGGGCGCAGTGATCGTCCTGCTGACCAGTGCGGTCGTTCTGCATCGCGGGACCAGGAAGTGGGCCGCTGGCGCGGCCACGGTGGCCGAATGGGATCGGTAAGTCGCCAGGATATCACGCGAATACTCGGTCACATTCGCTGGACGGAGGGCATTCCCTCACTTTTGGGGCGCAAGCTCTCCGTCGGCGTGGGACTTCAGGTACTCGTTGAACTCTCCCGGGATGCGGCGGGCGGCGCTACGTGGCTCGACTCCGAGGTTTCTTCGATCGGCGAAGCCGGTGTCGAGTTGCGAACGTCTTTCGCGCGCTTTCGCGTTGAACCAGCGGCGCTGTGCCGTTGGCCGGAAGCCGCGAGCACGCTCACGCGTCGTGAACTCGCGTCGTGTTTCGCGAGCACTACGGCCGAGGTCAACGCCGATCTCAAGCGTCTGGTCTTGCTGTTCGAGTCTGATCCCCAGCTGCGGAAGGTGCCGCAGGAGCAACTGTCCGCGTACAGCACGGCAGTTGAGGAGTGCGGTGACAAAAT
>JBBRFQ010000246.1:0-5203 GCA_038224035.1 Gemmatimonadales bacterium | reverse complement strand
AACCGCACCAAGCCCTGACCCGGGTTGCGCATCTCGATCATTTCGGCTTTGCGCGGTCCGAGCTTTTCAAACACGACGCCCATGTATTCCTCGGGTACGTCGATGGACAGCTCTTCGTACGGCTCGAGCTTCTGTCCCTTGTCACCTTCCCGCAGAATCACCTTCGGTCGCGACACCTGAAACTCAAAACCCTCTCGACGCATCGTTTCCATGAGGATGGAGAGATGCAACTCGCCGCGACCCGAGACCGTCCACGTGTCCGTGGCGGCGGTTTCTTCCACGCGCAGGGCCACGTTGCGCTCAAGCTCCTTGAACAGGCGCTCACGCAGCTGACGCGACGTCACGAACTTGCCTTCCTTGCCCGCGAACGGTGAGTTGTTCACGAGGAAGTCGACGGAGATCGTGGGCTCTTCAACGGTGATACCTTCGAGACGATCCGGGAACGCCGGGTCGGTCACGGTGTCGCCGATATCCACGCCATCGAGGCCAGCCAGACAGACGATTTCGCCAGCCACGGCCTTGTCTGTTTCCACTCGATCGAGGCCGGAAAATCCGAACAGCTTGGTGACGCGCGACTGCTCCGGCTTCTTGCTCGTGTCCATGGAGTTAAGCAGCACCTGCTCACCCACGCGCACCGTGCCACGCTCGATCCGGCCAATGGCGATGCGCCCCACGAAGGCGTTGTAGTCGATCGTGGAGATGAGCATCTGGAACGGGCCTTCCGCATCGCTCGGCGGCGGCGGCACGATTCTCACGATCGTTTCGAACAGCGGCGTGAGATCCTGCAGCGGCTGGTCGAGCTCCATGGTGGCCGTGCCGTCACGCCCCGAACCGTACACCGTGACAAACTCGAGCTGTGCATCGTTGGCTTCGAGCTCGATGAAGAGCGAGAGCACTTCGTCGTGCACACGGTGCGGATCGGCGCCGGGCCGATCGATCTTGTTGATCATCACAATCGGCGTGCGACCGAGTTCGAGCGCCTTGCGCAGCACAAAGCGCGTCTGCGGCATGGGGCCGTCAAACGCGTCGACCACGAGCAGCACGGCGTCGACCATGCGAAGGATCCGCTCCACCTCGCCACCGAAATCGGCGTGTCCGGGCGTATCCACGATATTGATTTTCGTGTCGCGCCACACGACCGACGTGTTCTTGGCCAGGATCGTAATGCCACGCTCTTTTTCAAGCGGGTTCGAGTCCATCACGCGTTCTTCGACAACCTGGTTGTCTCGGAAAGCGCCGGCCTGGCGGAGCATTTTGTCGACGAGGGTGGTCTTCCCGTGGTCGACGTGAGCGACGATTGCGATATTGCGAATTTCCATAGCCTTTATAGATAACCCGTTCAGGTCCCGCCGTGCAGTGGGGGGTATGTCACGGAACGGCACAGCTTGCCTCGTTTTGACGGACGACGTACCCTGAAGGGACCACTCGTCTTCATGGAGGATTGCCGATGCACGAGAAGGACAAGCACGTCGCAAGCAGCCCCCGCTATCCCACCGGTCGCGGCTACGGCCACGATTATATGCGTGGGGGCGAAGTATTCGGCGGGTACGGATACGCCGAACGCCCGGAATACGAACGCCGCCGTGGTGACCCGAGTACCGCACCAGACGAACAGCCGCCGGAGAGTCCTGCTTCCTGAGCCCCTCGAGCGAAAACCCGTGCACATCGAACGCCCCGCTGCCGAGTGACCGGCGGCGGGGCGTTCTGACTTCGGATCCGAGCGGCTGATTACGCGCTTGTTCGGAGCACGCGCACCGACTCGGTGAGCAACGACACTGCCGCCCTCACCACCAGCACACACACCAGGACCGACGCAATCGGATCGGCCGCCAGATATCCCGTGGCGCGAATTATCAGTGCGGCGGCGATGGTGCCGACGGAGCCGAGCAGATCTCCGAGCACGTGCAGGTACGCACCACGCGCGTTCAGGCTTTGACCGGCAGCGGGCCGCAGAATGAGCGCTGCTGCAATGTTCACGGCAAGTCCCAGCACCGCGACGACAAGCATCAGTCCAGTCTCGACGGCTTCGGGCGCGCGAAAGCGTCCCAGGGCTTCGCTGATGATCGCCGAGCTCACCACCAGCAGCACGGCCGCATTGATGCCGGCTGCCCACGCTTCACGTCGGCGAAGCGTTGCGTCGCCTTCATGCGTGCGGCGCGCGTTCCACACGGCCACGCCCAGCGCCAACGCGAGTGCGCCGGCGTCGGTGAGCATGTGGCCGGCGTCGGCCAGCAACGCCAGCGAGTTGGCCATCAGACCGCCCGCCACCTCGGCGATCATGAAGAGCGCCGTGAGCGCGAGCGCCCAGCCGAGTCGCGCAGTGATGTCGGGGCGTCCGGCGCGCGCGGCGTCGAGCGCGGCCGTGTGGGCGCAGTTCGCGTGCTCGGTACTCATCGCGACCCGCCAATCGTCTGTGCGCTCACAGTTCGACCCGCCTGTCGCCGCACCATCTGCGCTGCCAGCCGCACCGCTTCACGAAAACTTCCGTGATCCGCCAGTCCACGCCCCGCGATATCAATCGCGGTGCCGTGGTCGGGTGACGTGCGCGGAAACGGCAGTCCGAGCGTGATGTTCACGCCCTGCCCGAATGACGCCACCTTGATGGCCGTCATGCCCACGTCGTGCACCGGTGCAAGCACCGCGTCGAACTCGCCGCGCAGCGCGCGCACAAATACCGTGTCGGCCGGCAGAGGACCGGCTATGCCTGCCAGACGAGCCGCGGGGGCGAGCACACGCTCGTCTTCGTCGCCAAAGCGCCCACCGTCCCCGGCGTGCGGATTGAGCGCGCACAGCGCGAGACGCGGCTCCGCAATCTGAAACACCTGTTGCAACCCAATGCGTGTACGCGCCGCTGTATCCACGATGAGTTGCGCCGTGACGGCATCAGGCACTTGGCGCAGCGCGAGATGCGTGGTCACCAGCACCACACGCAGCCGATCGCTGGCCAGCATCATTGTGGTGTCACATCCGGTAAGTGCGGCGAGCATCTCCGTGTGGCCTGGCCAATCGAACCCACCGTCGGCGAGCGCACGCTTATCGATCGGCGCGGTCACGATTCCGGCCACGCGCGACTCCAGCGCGAGCGCCACCGCGCGCTCAATGGCGCGTCCGGAGAGTGCGCCGGCCAACGCACGGTCTTGCGCTTCGTCGCCGGTCACAATCCACTCACCCACCGACTCGTTCACCGGACATCCAGTGCCATTGGGGCCAACGACCCATGGCGTGATCTCATCGCCACCGACCAGCTCCGTCCACACGAGCGGATCGATCGCGCCGGCTACCAGCTCCGGCCCGATGCCGCGCGGATCACCGAGCGTGACGGCCAGCGCGATCGGTGACATCTGCGTTACCCCGCGATCGCGCGCCGCGCGAGCCGCGCCATCAGAATCGAACGGAGACGTACGTCTGCTTGCGGAACGTGTCGAGCATGCGGCGAAAACTGTACGCGTCCTGCATGCTGCGACGCAGATTCCGCCGCGCCTCTTCCATGCTCATCTTGCCGGCTGGCTGTACGCGCGTGAGGCGCAGCACTACCCATTTCTCACCACCCTGTTGGTCCTGAATTACGAACGGACCGACCAGACCACCCTGCCCCGACGTGCCGATCGATTCGCCATACGCCGGCGGCAAATCCGTTTGCGCGATTTCCGGAATGATGGCGTCTTCTCCGCCACGCTCGTCGTGAAACCGCACGCGCAGCGAATCGAACGACACGCCGGAATCCCACAAGGATCGCACACTGTCGGCGCGCGCTTTCGCCCGTGACGCATCGGCGGAGTCGATCGCGGCTTTGATCAGAATGTGCCGCGCTTTCACTTCGGCAGGCTGCACACGATCAACACGAATGAGATGCCAGCCAAAGCGTGACTCCACGGGCGGACTCACCACGCCGGGATTGAGCATGAACATCACGCGGTCGAACTCGGGCACCATGACGCCGCGGCGATTCCAGCCGAGGTCTCCCCCCTGTTCGGCGGAACCGTCCTGCGAGAACTGTCGCGCGATCTCTTCAAACGCCGACGGCTTCTTTTCCAGCACGAGAAAGAGCGAATCGATCAGCGACCGCGCTTTTTCGCGCGACTCCTGCCCGGGGAGTGTGGGCACGACGATCTGCTGAAATCCGATCGTGGCTGGCTTGTCGGGCAGCTCGCCGCCCATTTTTTCGATCTCCGCGGACACGTCCCGTTCGCTCACGTTCACCTTCACGAACTTTCCGTCACGTTGCATTTTCTCAACGTACTGCTTCTGCAACTCATTACGCCGGATCTCGCTGATCTGACGTTCCCGGTACTCCTCAGGCGTGCCGAAACCGGCTTCGACGAGCGCGGCACGATACGCCTGATCCGTGGGGAAGTTGCCCCGCACTTTCGAGAGCTGCTGTTCGGCCAGTTCGAGCACTTCAACCTCGTTGATCAGCAGGGCGGTGTCGGCCTCCGCGCGCTGTACGAGCACTTCGATGTCGATGAGCTGCTCCAGCACGGCCTTCTGCAGCGTGAGCCGCTCCGCGGAATCAGGCGGCACCGGCGTTTGCTGCGAGGCGAGTGCGGCCTCGATGTCGGACACCAGAATGGCCTTGGTGCCCACGACGGCGGCGATGCGATCAAGCGGAAGCGCGCCGCGGTTGGGCGACCCGGAGCGCTGCGGCACAACGTCCTGTGCCGTCGATGACTGCAGGGGAATCGCCACAAGAGAGGTGGCGAGCGCCATCGCGAACGCCCGTCGCATCGGTGAAGAAGACATGTGGATCGAGTGACTGGTCATGAAGGAGAATCTACCCTGATCACACGGCGACAGGTCCGCCGCGCGCCCGCAAACGCATCAGGGACCGCCAACCCGGCGGTCCCTGACATTCGACACACATCAGCGCCGATTAGTTGGACGGCGTCGGCGTGGTGCCGGCGGCTGCGCCGGAATCAGTCGGCGGCGGGGTCAGGCCGGGCGTGGCCGGCGGGGTCATGCCGGGCGTGGCCGGCGCCGTCGAGTCGGCCGCAGCGCGCAGTTGACGTGCCTTCTCGATCGCCCGCTCGAGGCCCGCGTCGTTGAGCGAGAACTCGTATTTCGTCTGCAGTGCACGAGCGACCGGGTAGGCTACGTCGGCAAACTGCACTTCGTTCTTCACGAGCTTGGTGAAGTACGAGTCGACGCGGCTGCCGGCGAGCTTCTCGCGTTCGGCCGGCGTCTTCGCCGAATCCGTCAGCGTGGC
>JBBRFQ010000245.1:0-5275 GCA_038224035.1 Gemmatimonadales bacterium | reverse complement strand
CCGATTCGCTGCGTACTCGGCGTTCAGCTGCATGCTCGTTGAGGTTTCCGGACGCAGCTGCTCATTGCCTTGCACGGCGTAGCCGGCTTGGGGATTCGCAAACGCCAGGTAGAGTTCCTTGAAATCGGGGGCGCGAAACCCGCGACCGATCGTGGCGCGCAGGCTCAGTGCATCGACCGGCCGCCACAGCGCCGCCACGCGCGGTGTCGCATAGTGGCCCCAGCGCTCGTTCCAAGTGAAGCGTGCGCCGGGCGTGATCGCGAATCGGTCGCTGCCCAGCGTGATTTGCGCGAACGGTTCTGCCGCGTCGAACTGCCGACGCAGGGAATCAATCCGATCGGCAACAATCGCTTCGCGGCGAACTTCTATTCCCGCATCGATCACCGATCGCAGCAGTGTTCCACTCCAGGTGAGTTCCAGTTCGGTCAACTCCTGCCGATCGCGTTCACCATTGTCGCTTTGTGGTTGATCGAGTGTGCTCGCGCGTGCGAGATGGTCAAAGCGCGAGCGGTAGAGCAGGATGCCCGCGCGCTGCGCTCCCTGCTGCCACGTGGCCCCCATGCGAGCCGCCATCTGCGTGCGGTCGGTGAAGCGGAACAGTTGACCGGTGCGATAGCGCTGGCGCTCATCAATGAGCAGTCCGCCGGTTTCGAGTTGCCACGCGTCGTTCAAACGGATCCGGAGCTGCGGCGCGACTTCCTGTCGCTCCGCGAACGTTCCGGCGTCGTCGGCGATACCCGGCGCGAGCTGCAGCGAACGGACACCGACATCGACACCACCCTGTACGCGATCACCACCGCGCAGGAGCGATCCGTTCAGATCGAGGCGACCGCGCGTTCCACCAATCACCTGAAGCGTGCCGTCGGTGCGACCAACGGCAGCCTTGCGTGACACCAGATTGATCACGCCGCCCATTGCATCGGAACCGTACAGTGTTGATTGGGGTCCTTTGATTACCTCAATGCGTTCGAGGTTCGATGTGGGAAGTCGGGACAGATCGAGGTTGCCGTTGATGCGACCAACCAGCGGCTGACCATCTAGCAGAATGAGCACGCGGTTGGCGCCCAGTCCCTGCAGCTGAACGCCGGCTCCGGCGGGCAGTCCGCCTTCCAGTTGCACGCCGAGCTGTTCGCTGAGCACGCTGGCCACATCACTGGCACCGCTGCGCTCAATCTCGGCTCGCCCCACAAGCTCAATGGGCACGACGGCATCTTTCAGCTTCTGCTCGCGTCGAGCCGCCGTGATCACGGTGGCATCGAGTTGGAGCGCCAGCGGCGTGAGTGCGATGGACAATGCGCCGGGCGCATCACGAAACACCGTCTTTGTACGCGGCGCGAATCCGAGGCGACGCACGCGCAGGCGCACGGGCCCAACATCGCTTCCCGTGATCGTGAGTCGGAACGACCCGTCCGCGAGACTCGCGGTACGTAGTGTGTCCGTGCCAACGATGGCCTGCAGGTCCGCGTCGCCTACGGGTAGTCCCGATCCGGCGTCGCGGATGACTCCACGGATGTCGGAGGTGGAACGGTCCTGCCCATGCGCCGTGGGTGCGACTGACAGCGCTTGTAGCAGCGATATCACGACGACCACGACATAAGCACGGCAGTGTGCAGCACGAACGATCACAGCGATTCCAAGAGCGGGGAAGTCAACGCCGTCGCTATGGAAAGCGCCGGCCATCATCGGCTGTTCGAAAGAACGGCGACCGTGCGCGTGCGCACAACATGCGAGAGATACGGAGGGTGCGGCTACGAAGGGCTACTGACCGACGAGGTGCGTACTAGTACGGGGAGCGACGATGGGCGTATGTTTCATGATGCATCGACTCCTCCCGTCTTCCGTCCCTCGCATCCGCCACTGCGTGCCGGGTGTGTTGCTGTTTGCTGTCGCTGCTACGACGGCCAGCGCTCAGGCCAGGCCCGATACACTCGACATTTTGTTGGTGGGTGGGCGCGTCGTTGACGGTACCGGTGCCGCAGGGCGACTGGCCGATCTCGGGGTGCGTGGCGACCGTATCGTCTTCGTGGGCAACGCGCCCTCTGCCTCTCTGCCCGCACGGCGTCGCATCGACGTCTCTGGTCTGCTGGTCGCGCCGGGCTTCATCGATCCGCACGCGCATGTGCTCCTCGAACTCGGCGACAAGAACCAGAGTGGCCTGCCAGGCTACCTCGCGCAGGGGGTGACCACGGTCATCACCGGCAATGACGGGGGAGGGCCGGAGCGGGTGACTGAGGCGCTCGACCGCTGGACGCGCAGCGGACTGGGTCCGAATGCGGGAGTGCTTGTTGGGCATGGCACGGTTCGGCAGCGCGTGATGGGCATGCGCGACGCGCCGGCCGACGCGAGAGCGCTCGACAGTATGCGGGTATTGGTGCGACGTGCGATGCGCGAAGGTGCGCTCGGATTGTCCTCAGGCTTGTACTACGCGCCCGGCAGCTTCGCGACCACCGAGGAAGTGGTTGCGCTCGCCCGTGAGGTGGCGCCCTTTGGCGGTGTCTACGACACGCACATGCGTGACGAGTCGAGCTATACGGTGGGATTGCTTGGTTCGGTGCGTGAAGCAATCCGTGTAGGCCGGGAAGGCGGCGTGCCACTGCACATCTCGCACATCAAGGCACTTGGCGTGGATGTGTGGGGACGCAGTGACAGTGTGATTGCGATTGTGCAGGCAGCGCGCGATGACGGTCTCGCGATCACCGCTGATCAGTATCCGTATCTGGCGTCCGGCACCGGGCTTGGTGCGGCCCTGCTGCCGCGCTGGGCCGAGGGCGGCGGTCGTGACTCATTGGTGCGGCGGTTGACCGATCCTGCGCTCGCTCAACGCCTGCGTGGCGACATGACGGAGAATCTGCGTCGACGCGGCGGCGCGGCTTCGTTGCTCTTGACCTCAGCGCGCGATACGTCGCTGGTGGGTCGTACCTTGGAGCAGATTGCCGCCCGCGAAAATGCGGATGCGGTCACGGTTGCGATCCGAATCCTTTTGCGAGAGTCGCCGAGTGTGGCGTCGTTCAACATGAACCAGGCCGATCTCGATGCGTTCGCGGTGCAGCCGTGGGTGGTGACCGGGAGCGACGGTTCGGGTGGTCATCCCCGCAAGTTCGGTGCGTTCCCCAAGGCCATGCGCGATTTTGTGCTCGACCGGTCGCTCATGTCGCTCGAGGCGTTTGTGGCGCGCAGCAGCGCCAATACGGCCCGTATCTTCGGTCTCGCCGATCGTGGCACGATCGTGCCCGGTGCATTTGCCGACATCATTGTTTTTGACCCGTCGGGCGTGCGCGATCGATCCACGTACGCCGAGCCAACGCTTGGCGCCGAGGGGATGCGCTGGGTCCTGGTGAATGGAGTGGTGGTGATTGATCAGGGAGTGCCAACCGACGCCCGCCCCGGGCGCACGCTGCGTCCGTCCCGCTGAGACGAGGCCACGCGCTCATCGCTGGCGAAACCACTCACCGCGCCCCAACTTTGACGTATGGATGACGCTCTTTCCCCTTCGCCAATCACGCTGCGTGCGGCGCTGCCGGATGATGTGCCGGTGATCCGCCGTTTCATCCGTGGCCTTGCTGAGTACGAGCGTTTGGCGCACGAGTGTGTGGCGACGGAAGCATCGCTCGCCAGCACGTTGTTTGGCGATCGGCCCGCCGCCGAGGTGGTGCTGGCGTTCGTGAACGACGAAGCGGCTGGCTTCGCGCTGTTTTTTCACAACTACAGCACGTTTCTCGCGCAGCCCGGATTGTACCTCGAAGATCTGTTTGTTGATCCCGCGTTTCGCGGTCAGGGGGTGGGGCGTGCGCTGCTGGCACACCTCGCCGCATTCGCCGAAGCGCGTGGCTGCGGTCGTTTGGAATGGTCGGTGCTCGACTGGAATGCTGAGGCGATTGCGTTTTACGAAAAACTCGGCGCGCAAGGCATGTCCGAATGGACGGTGCACCGCGTGACGGGCGATGCGCTGATTTCTTTGGCCGCCGAGGGGCGCGCACATGTCAGATGACCCGAAGACTCGCGGTGTTTCCCGCCGTGAAGCGCTGGGCCTGCTCGCGATGGCCGGCGCCGGATCGCTGGCGATTCCGAACATTGTGCATGCGCTCGAGCATATGCGTGTAGCAGCGCGTGCCCGTCCGCCGATCGGCTTGCAGTTGTACACGGTGCGCACGCTGATGCAGCGCGACGTGCCCGGCACATTCGCGGCACTCGCAGCGGCTGGCATTCGCGAAGTGGAGTTCGCCGGATATTTCGATCGCACACCGCCAGCCATGCGGTCCCTGCTCGATCAGCACGGCCTCACGTCGCCGGCCGCCCATGTCCCGATTCCGTCGAACTTGGCGGGGTGGACGCCGGTGTTTGACGCTGCGGAAGCGCTGGGGCAGAGGTGGTTGGTTGTTCCGTGGGTGGGCAACGACGTCCGCGCATCACTGGATGGCTGGCGGTCATTGGCCGATCAATTGAACGAAGCCGGACAGCTTGCGGCGAAGCGTGGACTGCGCATGGCCTACCACAATCACGACTTCGAGTTCACGCCCAAAGACGGTCGCGTGCCGTACGATGTGTTGATCGAGCGGCTCGACGCGTCAGTCGTTGATCTTGAACTCGATTTGTACTGGGCAGTGAAAGCGGGACAGGATCCCGCGGCCATGTTCGCGCGCCACCGCGGTCGTTTTCCCCTCTGGCATCTCAAGGACGCCGGCCCGCTGCCGGAGCGCAGGATGCTCGACGTGGGCGCGGGGACGATTGATTTCGCGGCGCTGTTTGCGGCCGGCGGTGCGGCTGGGCTCAAACACGCGTTCATAGAACACGACAACCCGAAAGACGCGCTGGCCAGTGTGCAGGCGAGTGTGGCCGCGTTGAACAAGCTACCGGGTTAAGCAAACCAATGCAGATTGCTCCTCTTCGCACAACCTACGACGTCGCCATTGTTGGATCAGGCGCGGGTGGTGCCACCGCCGCCTACATGCTCACCAAGGCCGGCGCCAACGTCATCATGCTCGAGGCGGGACCATGGTGGGATAACACCAAGGACTCGGCCATGCTCAAGATGCCGTACGATTCGCCGCGTCGCGGGCGTGCCACCACGGAGCGGCCGTTTGGTGAGTGGGACGCCTGTCTTGGCGGCTGGGATGTGGACGGCGAGCCGTACACCGTGGCGCAGGGTTCACAGTTCCGGTGGTGGCGCGCGCGCATGCTCGGCGGCCGCACGAATCACTGGGGACGCATCTCGCTGCGCTTCGGTCCCGACGACTTCAAGCGCAAGTCGATTGACGGACTCGGCGACAACTGGCCG
>JBBRFQ010000244.1:0-5293 GCA_038224035.1 Gemmatimonadales bacterium | reverse complement strand
CCGCTCTGGTCGGTGTTTTCCGGTCTGCGCTACTTCTCGGCGCAGGCGGCGTTGCGCACGAACGCGGAGGCGGGAGACACACGGGTGGCGCGCTTGTTCGGTCCCACACCGCAGGCATCGTTTGGTGGATCCAGCATCGTGCCGGTGCTCATCTTCGCCACGCAGACGGAAGCGTATGCAATGTTCACGCAGGATGAGCTCACGCTCATCCGGGCCGAAGCGCTGGCGCGCCTGAATCGACTGCCGGAAGCGCTGAGCCGTGTCAATGCGGTACGTGAGGGCTCCGGACTGGCGCCCCGCACGGCGCTCCAGCTTGCCACACAGACGGCCCTGCTGGACGAAATAGCCCGTCAGCGACGCTACTCGCTCTTCGCGAGCGGGCTGGCGTGGGCTGATCTGCGACGGTTCGGACGAGGTGCGGAAGCGCGGGTGAGCTGGTTGCCCTATCCGCTCAACGAGCGGTCCGGTAATCCAAATACGCCGCCGAACCCGTAACCAGGTCGGCATTCCGGGCGCCTGAACGACGTTCGGCAGTTCGTGGGCACAGCGCCCGGGTCCGTGTATGCCTCGGATCCGGGCGTTGCTGTGTTCACTGAGCTGTGCAATGCCGCGGCGTGACGGCGTCTCCCGCATGACGCGCCGTGGAGTTCCTTGCACTCTCGGCGCGCATCGCGGAGCTTTAGCGAGTGAAACCCCTGAGGAGACCTCTGATGCCGAACGAGTTTATACCTGTCTTGAACATGCGCCGAGTGGCGAGATCACCCCGTGTGGCGCGTCTCTTCTCACCGACATCGCTGCTCGCGCTGACCGTCTGGCTCGCCTCGTGCGGCGCCGGCAACGCCGGCGATCGTGACCTGGCGGCGAACGACAGCGTTCCTCCTGCGACCGAGGTCAGTATGGCGTCGAACAACGTGGTCTCGTCGTCGCAGGGGCTCGAAGGGCCCATGTGGCGACTGATCGATTACGCCGGCGCGGGGGGTGTGCGGACCACGCCGTCGAGTCGCACTGCCATCCGTTTCACCGACGGCGGCATGAGCGGCACGGGTGGCTGCAATCGTGTAGGCGCGAAGTACACGCTCGACGGCACGCGGCTTACGATTGGCGCGACGAATGCGTCCTTGCGCGCCTGTGTGGGAGACGCCAACGTGCATGAACGCGCGTTTCTGGCGCTGCTGGCGTCTGTGAACGCGTATTCGCTGGCGGATGGACGTCTCACGCTGCGCTCGTCTACCGGCGACGCGTTGCTCGCGTTCGAGCCCGAAGTGGAGAAATCAATTTTTGGCCGCGCGTGGACCGTGCAGAACTACAATAACGGTCGTGGCGCTGTCACCACGGTGTTGCGCGGCTCCTCACCGACGATGACGCTGGCCGAAGACGGCAGCGTGACGGGAAACGCCGGCTGCAACACGTTCCGCAGTACGTATACCGTGTCGGACACTTCCCTCACGATCACGCCAGCCGCCGCGACCCGGAAGATGTGTGGTGAACCGGCTGGCATTATGCAGCAGGAGTCTGCGTTTCTCGCTGCGTTGAGTCAGGTCACGTCGTACCATGCGGAAGACAACACACTCCAGCTTCGTGGCGCGGACGGCGCAATCCTCTTGCTCCTGCGACCGACCGAGGCGCCATAGGCGTCAGTGCGTGACCGTCGTGTTCGTCGTGTTCGTCGGCCGCGTGTCGCGGATGCTCAGCGCGTCGATACCCACACCCAGGACACCGTGAGGGTGTGGTTCACTTCGTTCGCGCGCTGCGCCGGCAATGCGTTCCAGAGGTTCATGTACCCCACATCGACGCGCTGTCGAGCGTCGATGTGGATCCCCACGCCGCCGCCCACGCGGTTCTGCGCGAGTCGCACCGTCGCGTCGCCGTGGCCAACCGGCAGAAACAACTCGTTCCACACAAACCAGACGGCGGGACGCGAGCCGATCTGCACGGCGGGCAGCGTGCCTTGCGCGCGCAGCATATAGCGCGCCCGATTCTGAAATGACGACGGCGTGCGCTCGCCGTCGTCAAGGATGGACGAGAGCCAGCGCTGCTCCCAGCGATAGCGATGTGTGAAGCTCACCGCGCCGGCGCGATGCGTGAGAAGCAACTGTTGCCACGTGCGATGTTCACGCGTGGGATTGTCGACGGGCAGCGCTCCGTACGGCGCCGTCGCGACGTATGCATAGCCCGTCGCCACGCGCACGCCCGGAGCCAGGGTGCGCTGCACACCCGGCCGAATGAGCAGCTGCTGCGGCTCACTGCCCAGTCCCATGCGCCGCCACTGCGCGTCAAACCAAAGCGCCGTGCGCTCGCTCACCGCGTGGTCGACAAACGCTCCGTACCATGAGGCCGTCTGCTCGTCAGTGGTCCACCGTGCAGGTTGCGCGTGAGTTATGCCGGGCCCACACAGCCCCACGCTCAGCAAGGCAAATCGCAGGATAGGTTTGGTCAGTGTCATACCACATGATTGCACACCACACGCCCCCCAAACAAGCTCCACTGCCCGCCCGCAGCCGTCGTCGCCATCGCGCTCGTCACGCCGCCGGCGACACGGACCGCCGCCGCCAATCTCACTGGAGACATGTCTGCCGGATCGACGTTCGCCGAGTTGTACTTCAAGTGCCAGAACGGCTACTCGATGCATACCAGCGGACAGAACGTGCGCTGCGTCAAGGCGGGGCCGGTTCAGACGATCATGCCGTCCTGCCCGCCGGGCACGGCGCTCGTGGCGAATGTCGTGGGAACTGCCGACCGCTGTCGTGCCGCGAACGGTCAAAACTTCCCCTATCTCTGCCCGCCCACTCACCCCGCCGACGTGCGTCCCAAAGGGGATATGTGCGAACACAAGGACCCGCCGAGCATCATCGCACCGGCGGTCCCGGTCAGCATTTAATCAGGCAGGAAAGGCGTGCGCCTCGCTTGCGCCAAAGGAGTTACGGCGCGAGCGGCGGTGCGGCAACTGGCGTCATCGAATCGAGCGCGGTACGCAGCTGCTCAAGGCAGCGCGTGGCCAGTTCGGGCGACGCATAGCCTTCGCGCGTGAGATCAATCGGATGCCAATGCCACGATGCTTCGCTCGTGGCCGAGGGCACCAGCGTCTCCTCCCACACCTGCACCGGCACGGGCGGTACGTGCCGCGCGCTCAGGCGCTCGGGCAAATGATCGCCGCGCGGGGCGATGATGCCCTTCCACACAATCGCGAGCAACTCGCCGGCGGCCGGTGAATCGCTGCCGTTACGCAGCCAGGCGACCGTGAGTGCCACGGGGCCGAGCTGCACGATGCAGCGATCCGGCGCCTTGCGGACGGTGGGCACTTCCATGTCGTGCTCTTTCGCGAACACCTTTGCCGCACCGATCAGGTCGTCGGACAGGCGGGCAAACTCTCGCGTGCACACAGCGAGCGCGCGATGCGACGAGAGAAAAGCCTGACGCGACAATGGATCACGAATGTCGGCAACAGGCTGCTCGGGTGCATTTTCAATCACGGTGAATCCCCTTTGAGCGTGAAACGCCGAAGCGCCGTGTGGCGGAGGAAAATCCGATCACACGGCGCTCCGTTCTTCACACACGCATTGCGTTACGCGTTGCGTGTGGAACGACTGGGCGAACTGCCCGGGTCAGCGACCCATCCGCGTGACGTTCTCAGCGGCGGGACCTTTCTGGCCCTGCACGATGTCAAACTCAACGCTCTCGCCTTCGGACAACGACTTGAAGCCGTCGGCCTGAATGGCGGAGTGATGGACGAAACAATCCTTCTGTCCGTCGGCGGGCGTGATGAAGCCAAAGCCCTTCGCGTCGTTGAACCACTTAACGGTACCGGTCGTGCGCATTGCAAACTCCTGAAAACTGTGGTGTCCTGCTGATAGTCGGAGCTTGGTGTCACCACCAGATGCAAAACGAAACCGACCAACACGTACTCGTGATCACCCTCACGACGGTCGCCATCACTCGATGACTGCGGTACAAAAAAAGGGCCCGCTCGCTTTGGCAGGCCCGTTTTATTCGGAACTTGTCCACGCGTTGTATTGCGTGTATCGCTTCCTGAACCATACTCTAGCGGAGGCAGAATAGCAAATCGCGCCACGGCGGTTGCCGCCGGATCCGGTACCGAAGCCCGACCTGACGTCGGTTTCACAGCTGCTCCCTCTCTCCCTGCCCAACGCCCACTCCCCGCCGCCATGTCGCGCTCCCTGTTTCGCGCTTGCCCCCTGCTCACCGCGCTGCTATTCGCCGCCGCCTGCGATCGCTCGCAGACCGTCGATGTCGTCCTCCGAGGCGGTACGATCTACGACGGCAGCGGCGGCGCACCGGTCACGGGTGACATTGCCATCCAGGGTGACTCCATCCTGGCCGTGGGCGATATCGGCACCATGCGCGGCACCACCGAGGTGGACGCCTCCGGACTCGCGGTCGCCCCCGGCTTCATCAACATGCTCTCCTGGGGCACCGAAAGCCTGCTTTACGACGGACGTGGCCTCAGCGATGTCATGCAAGGGGTGACGCTCGAAGTCTTCGGCGAAGGCTCGTCGATGGGCCCGATCACCGACACCATGCGCCGCGAAATGATCGCCGAACAGGGCGACCTCAAGTTCGACGTGCCGTGGACGTCGCTGGGCCAGTATCTCGAGCACATGGTCGCGCAGGGGGTCTCGGTGAACGTGGCGTCGTTCATTGGCGCGACGACGGTGCGCGTGCATGAGCTCGGATACCAGAATCGTGCACCAACTGCGGACGAACTCGCGCGCATGCAGGACCTCGTGCGCGCGGCCATGCGTGACGGCGCACTCGGCGTCGGCTCGTCGCTCATCTACGCGCCGGCGTTCTACGCCAGGACCGACGAGTTGATCGCGCTGATGAAAGCCGCCGCCGAGTACGACGGCATGTACATCAGTCACCTGCGCAGCGAAGCCAATCAACTGCTCGAAGCGGTAGACGAACTCATTCGCATCGCGCGCGAATCGGGTGCGCCGGCGGAGATCTATCATCTCAAACAGGCCGGCCGCGACAACTGGAACAAGCTCGACGCCGTCATCGAACGCATCGAGAAGGCGCGTGCCGACGGGGTGCGCATCACCACCGATATGTACACCTACACCGCCGGCGCCACGGGCCTCGACGCCGCCATGCCGCCGTGGGTACAGGAAGGCGGATATGAAGCGTGGAGCGCGCGACTGCGTGACCCCGCGGTGCGTCGCAAAGTGATGCAGGAAATGCGCACGCCTACCAACGCGTGGGAGAATCTCATGCTGCTGGCGGGTTCACCCGATCGAGTGTTGGTGATCGGCTTCAAGGCAGATTCGCTCAAGCG
>JBBRFQ010000243.1:0-5296 GCA_038224035.1 Gemmatimonadales bacterium | reverse complement strand
ATCCACATCACCATGAAGAACGCCATCATGGCGGTCACGAAGTCGGCGTAGGCAACTTTCCATGACCCGCCATGGTGGCCGCCGTGACCGGCGACCTTCTTCTTGACGATGACGATCTTTTTGCCGCCGCGCGCCGCCATGGGTTACGCCGCCTTCTTGCGGGTGAGCTCTTCAAGCTCGGAGAAGCTGGGACGCTCGTGCGGTTCAACGTTTCGGCGCGCGAACTCCACGGCCGTCATCGGGGCATCGCCGCGGGCGAACGACAGCAGCGCGGTACGGATGCACAGCATATAATCGTTCTCCGCGTGAATGCGCGAGGTGATGGCGGCAGCGATTGGGCTGAGCAATCCGTAAGCAAGCAAGATGCCGAGAAAGGTGCCGACGAGTGCGGCGGCCACTTTCTGTCCGATCTCGGCGGCTTCACCACCGATGGAACCCATGGTAATGATGACGCCAAGCACGGCGGCGACGATGCCGAAGCCCGGCATGGCATCGCTCACCGCTGAGACAGCCTGCGGAATCTTCATCGCCTCGTGATGATGCTTTTCCAGATCGAGATCGAGAATTTCCGCGAGGTTGTGATCTTCCACGGCGCCGGTGAGCAGTACCTTGAGTGTGTCACACAACAGTGACACGGCGTGATGATTGTTCAGAAAGGAAGGATACTTCTGAAAGATGTCGGAGGCCTTCGGATCTTCGATGTGCGCTTCCAGACCGACGAGTCCGTCCTTCCGGGCTTTCTGAAAGATTTCGTACAAGACCTGCAGCAACTCCGCATAAGCTTGTGCGCCGAATGGAGTGGGCTTGACGAGCGCGATGAGTTGCCCGATCGTGGCTTTGATGACCGCCGGTGGGTTGGCGGCCAGCAGCGCACCGAGTCCCGCACCACCGATGATGACGAACTCACTGGGCTGATAGAGGACGGCCAGTTGACCATGGTGCATGAGGTATCCGCCAATCACCGAGCCGAATACAATGAGCAATCCAATGATGACCATCATGTGGACGTACCTTCGCTCGGGTTGTGACGACGCATGGGGGAAACCGCATGAGTGAAGTCCGGAACATGTCCCAACTGCCCGGGAGTCTGACGTTGCCCAATGCTGTGGCTGGCCAGGAGAACAGACTTGCCGTGTCGCGTGCCCGCTGGCTGGAAGTGCAGGATGGGCTGCTGCGCGGCATCACGCACGCCATGAGCAACCGCATCGCCACCATCTCGGCGGCGGCCTACATGCTCGAGCACGAAGATGTGACGTGTCAGCAGGCGGCCGAGTCGCTGCGTCTGGAGACGGAACGCATGGACGGGCTGCTGCAACTGCTGCGGCTGTTGCCGTCGCGGGATGACACCGTTTTCGAACCGGTGGTGCCGCGTGATGTCGTCGATCAGGCCATCGCGCTGCATGCCCACCACTGTGATCTGCGCGATGTCGTGATCGATGTGCAGGTCGATCCCGACGTGCTGCCCGTGTGGGTCGATCCGCATGCGCTGATGAAAGCGCTGCTGCTGGCGTTGACGTCGGCCAAACGCGTGGCATTTCCCAACATGCTCGGTGTCACGCTGCGGCTGGGCGGCGATGCTGATGAGATCCGCGTCAGTGTGCGTCCCGAGGCGGGAGCCGCCAGTGTCGACGCGTCGCGCACGGCGATTGACGCGGCCGCGGGCGATTGCTGTCTGCATTTGGCGCACGGCCGCATGACGCCGCGTGCGGATGGTGGCTGTGACATCACCCTCCCCAGTCTGCCAGCGGTGCGTCGCGCCGGACGCTGAGTAGTCCTCGCCCGTGTTGGGCACGACGACGACGGTCGACGTCATGATGTGGCCTTGGGATTGTTCGCACGAACCGGCCGCGGCGCCGCACCGAGAGACGCCAGCCAGCCGGCATCGGCCGGCACGCTGGCGCGCTGGTTTTCCGTCGCCACCTGCTGCGCGATCTCGCCCCGCAGAATGCGCAAGGATGATGGCGCGTCGATGCCCAGACGCACACCGCCCTTGTCACAGGCCACGACCACAATGCGAATGCCGCCCTCAATGAGGATCGACTCGCCTTCCTTGCGTCCGAGTACGAGCATGGTCGAGGGCGCCCTCAGACGAGCGAAAGAATGGTCTGCAGCATCTCGTCGGCCGTTTTGATGAGCTTTGTGGCGGCGACGTACGACTGCTGCACTCGCATCAGCTGAATCAGTTCTTCGTCAGTGCTGACGCCGCTCACGGACTGACGCCGCTGGTCGGCCTGATCGACCAAAATGCCGCGCACCGACGCGTCGTCCGTGGTGCCGCGCACATCGAGTCCGAGACGGGTGACCGTGGTGCGGAAGAACTGACTGAAGCCAGCCGTCTCCGTTTCGCCGTTCGGACCGGTGTAGTTGATGGCTGTCGTGTTGTTGCGTAGCGCACTGAGCGCCAGCGCGATGCTGTTGTCGAGCGGCGCGTTCACATCACCCGACGAGGCAATATTGGCCGCGTCTGTCGCGATCGCCGCGAACAGCGTCATGTTGCCCGCGCGCACGGGATCGCCCGGTGTGCCTGCGTCAAAGAAACGGCCGGCGGCCGTACCCGGAATCACGGCGCCGCTGAACACAAAGCCACCGGTGTGTGCCGTGTTCACGGACGTGACAATGGCGGAAGCCAGGGCATCGAGTCGTCCGCGCAACGCCGGGACGTCCTTGTTGATCACATCAACGAGTCCCTTGATTTCTCCGGCGAGCGGTGCGAGTCGATCCACACTGTTGCCAAGTCGCAAACGCACGGGAACGTCCGACGGCGTGACGGCAGGCGGTGGCACCGGCGGATCAAGCTCCAGGCGCAGCGGCCGTGCGGAGGTGCCGTCCACGAGTGTGGAGTTGGCGACCATCACACTCACGGAGCCATCGCGCTGCGGTTCGGTACGCGCACCCACCATGCGAGACAGATTGTCGATCAGCATATCGCGCTGGTCGCGCAGATCGGACGCGACCGTTCCCCCGGCCTCCGCGGTAACGATGCGTCCGTTGAGTTCAGCCACCTGCCCGGCGAACTGATTCACCTGATCAACCGTCGCGCCAAGCCGCGACATCGACTGATTGCGCGTTTGCGTGAGCTGGGTATCGTAGTCGTTGAACAGCTGCGCGACTTGTTTGCCGCGCTGCTGCACGACGGCTTTCGTTGAGAGGCTGCCAGGCGACGCGGACAAGTCACTGAACGACG
Source organism: Gemmatimonadales bacterium (assembly GCA_038224035.1). Taxonomy (GTDB): domain Bacteria; phylum Gemmatimonadota; class Gemmatimonadetes; order Gemmatimonadales; family Gemmatimonadaceae; genus JAABRT01. Next base: position 2,112 of record JBBRFQ010000243.1, on the reverse strand, counting down.
ACCAGAACTGATCGAGTGACGCCGACATGCCGGCGTCGGCCGGCTCGCCGAAAATGCCCTCGACCTGCGACAGCAGATCACGGCGAGTGGTGGACTCTCCGAGCAGACTGGCCGCGCTGCGAAACGATTGATCGAGCAGCACATCACGTTGCCGTTCGATGCCGTCAAATGAGACGCCGGTGCCGATGTTGCCGTAGGGCATGCGGACCGGTGTGTTCGCGGACAGCATGGGGCGCTGACGAGAATATCCGGGCGTCTCGGCGTTCGCCACGTTGTGCGACACCACTTGAAGCGACGTCTGATGCGCGAGCAGTGCCGTGCGCGCGATACCGAAGAGACCGGTGGTCATGGGCTACACCGTGCGGTTGACGACGAGGCCACGCGGCTGCGTGGTCGCAGCCGAAGACCCTTCAGCAGCGTAAGTAGTGGGCGTGGCCGGCTCGCCGGAGAGCACGCGCACGTGCTGCGTGTTCTGCGACAGTGCCTCGCGCAGGAGTTTGCGGTTCATGCCAACTTCGCGTGATAGCGTGTCGGCGGCGGCTTGCAGCCGCGAGCGCGCGTCACGCAGACGATCGTCAACCTGATCGCCAAGTCGTGCTTCCAGGTCGCGCAGTGGCATATCGGCGGTTCCACCGAGCAGCTCGTTGAGCTGACGGCGGCGCTGCCGGGCCTGGCCGAGGGTCGCGAGAATGCGATGCGTGGCAAACACGCTTTCGTCCACGCTGTCGATATCGTCGGCACCGACGGCCGCACGCTGGCGGCGCATCTGCAGCACCAGATCGTCGAGCAGACGGCGCTCCGTGATGAGGGCGTCGAGCAGCGTGTCGAGCATGGCCGGCGCGTGATGCGGGAAGGCCATTGGGGATGGGTCGGCGGTGAGCAAGGCAGGAGACATCAGAGGTCCGGCTGGCTGACGGTGTCGGGAAGTGAAGCTGCCGAAGCGGCGTCACTTGTTGGCGGAGTTACGAGGTGCTGGCTCAGTTGCCGGTACAGCGCGTGCGAGAGACCGCGCTCCCAATGCTTGGGAGTCTCGGCAGCAAGGTGCTGATCCATCAGTGCCGTGAACATGTCTTCTCCGGCCCCGCCTGTAACGATTCCTTCCTGCTGCGGAACGGATTCGCGCATGGCCTTGTAAAGTTGTTGCACGAACACCCCTTCAAGCTGCGTGACGGCCTGTTGCAGCTTTGCATCACGTGGTGCGGCTGACGGCGGTATGCCTGGGGTCGACGCGATACGATCGATCATCGCACGATGATTTCGGCGGTGATCGCGCCCACATCACGCAGCGCGGCAAAGATCGCGGCGATTTCCTGCGGTGGTGTTTGCACGGCGTGCAAGGCGCTGGCGATCTTCTGCACCGGAGTCCCTATCGCCATGCGAACGTTGCCGTTTGTCGGCGCGGCGTCGGCGTCGGTGGGAGCGTCGCCAATCGACAGCGTTACACCCCCATGGCTGACGGTGGCCGGTCCCACGGTAATGTCGCCGCCAATCACCACGGTGCCGTCTTTGCCATCGATCACGAGCCGCGGCTTGAGATCGGGGCGCACCGCGAGCTCGAGCACTTTGGCGAGCGCCGGTGCGCGGGCCGCGCCGTCGGGCAGCGTGAGCTTGATCGCGCCTTCATCTTCCACCGACGCCACCTCGCCGCCGAGTTGTCCGTTGATCGCCGTGACAATGCGTGTGGCTGTGCCCAGGTCGGGCTCGCGCAGAAACAAGCGCGCACTTGACGCCGCGAGTGTGGGACGTGGCAAGTCGGCTTCGAGAATACCGCCGCTCGGAATGCGGGCGGATGTCTCAATCGTCGGTGCGTAGCGTGTCGCGGAACCACCTTCGCTGACGAGCAGCGGACCTTGTGCCGTTGCCATCGCCGGGCCACCGGGTTCCGCCACCAGCGGTGTCATGTACAACACACCACCGCGCAGTGAACGCGCGTCACCCATGCTGGCCACCTGAATCTCGAAGCGTCCGCCCGAGCGCAGGTACGGCGACATCTCAGCCGTCACCAGCACCGCAGCCACATTGCGCATGCGCAGCAGATTGGGCGGTACTTCAATGTCAAAGCGACGCAGAATGTTGATCACCGATTGCACCGTCTGGCCGGCGGTCTGTCCA
>JBBRFQ010000242.1:0-5362 GCA_038224035.1 Gemmatimonadales bacterium | reverse complement strand
GATATCGAAATGCATGTTGCCGTCCTCGTGCCGGAATAGTCGCGTCTGGAACGTCTTCACTCCCCGCCCGTCCTCCCTCCTCTGATTCCGAACGCATGTCCAACGTCGTGTCCTCCGCCACCGGCCGACTCGGTTTGATCCTGCAGGAGTCGATCACCGCTGTGGTCCGTCTGCGCGCCAATCGACAGCCCGTGTCCGACGCCGGCGCGTTTCGCGCACAGATGATGCAACTGCTGGCGCGTGGCGAGCAGGACGCACGTGCGGCCGGCTACGGCGAGCAGGATGCGCGTCTGGCGGTCTTCGCGGTTGTCGCCTTTCTCGACGAGTCGGTGCTCAACGCGGGTCAGCCGGCGCTGGCCGAGTGGGCGCGCAAGCCGCTGCAGGACGAGCTGTACGGCGGCCACATGGGCGGCGAGTGGTTCTTTCAACACGTGGACCAACTCCTCACCCGCGCCGATGACGCACACCTCGCCGATGTGCTCGAGGTGCATCAGCTGTGTCTGCTGCTCGGTTTCAAGGGCCGCTATGGCGCGGGCGACCCCGGGGCGCTGCAAGCGGTGACCGCGCGCATGGGCGAACGCATCGCACGGCTGCGCGGACCGAACGGCGATCTTGCGCCTGCCTGGCGTCCGCCTGATGACGCTCGTGCGGAGCGTGACCCGTGGTTACGCAGACTCACGATTGCGGCGATCGCCAGTGTTGTGATCGCCGTGGGTTTGTGGGGATTGTATAGTCTGCTGCTGCGCGGTGCGCGAGCCGACGTGCGTTCGCTGGCCGTCACCGACATCGCGGAGACCCGCTGATGAAAAAACTTTCGAAGCGCTGGATTTTCGCCGGCATTGCGCTCGTCACATTCATGATTTCGTCGTGGGTGTTCAGCGGCATGATGCAGCTCACGAGCACCGAGCGCTGGGTGCTGCGCATCGGCCTGTCGCTGTTGGGGGTCATCGCGGCAGCGATTGTACTCTGGTTCATGCGTCCGCGCGACGCGGGCGTGACGGCGCTCGAATCCAGCGGTGATGACGCGCTGAATCTGATTGCCGCCGCGCGCCGTCGGTTGCCGCGCGGCGAGTTTGATCAGCGGCCGCTGGTGTTGTTGCTTGGCGCCACCGGCAGTTGCAAGAGCACCGTGGTCACGCGCAGCGGGATGGATCCGGAGTTGCTCGCGGGCGAAGCCACGGGCGTTGACGCGCCAACAAATACGGTGAACGTGTGGGCGGTCCGTAACGCGATTCTGGCCGAAGCCGGTGGTGCCCTGCTTACCGACGCCCCGCGGTGGCAGCGCATCGTCCGCGCGCTGCGCGCCCCGCGTGTGGCGGCGGCTGTTGGACGAGGTGAGGTGGCACCACGTGCGGCTGTGTTGTGTGTGAGCTGCGAGCTGTTCTACAGTGGCGGTGCGGGCGAACAGCTTGAACAGTTGGCGCAACTGACGCGGCAACGCCTGGCCGAAGCGGCGCGCGAGTTCGGCCTCAAGTTGCCGGTGTACGTGCTCTTCACCAAGGCCGATCGCATTCCGCACTACGAAGCGTGGGCCGCGCCGTTGACGCGCGACGAAGTACGAGCGCCGCTGGGTGCGGCGTTGCCGTTTGACGAGGCGGGTGCCGAAGGTGCGCACGCGGAACGCCTGGTTCCGCGCCTGGCTGCGGCGTTCGACGCGATTGTACAATCACTGGCCACCCGTCGGCTCGACCTGCTCGGCCGCGAAGCGGTGGGCGAGCGTCGCCTGGCGTCCTACGAACTGCCCCGTGAGTTCAAGAAAGTATCGGCCGCGGCCACCAAGTTTCTCACCGAAGTCACACGGCCCACCCAACTCGGCGTGAGCCCGCAGTTGCGCGGGTTCTACTTCGTGGGTGCGCGTCCGGTAGTAGTGCGTGATGTCGCGGTCGCGCCAACGCCGCAGGCGGCGAGTGCGCCGCGCGCCAGCGATGCCACCGCCGTGTTTGCGCGTATGTCGCCGCAGGCCGCGGCCCCGGCGGCGCCGGCGGGCGGTGCGGCGCGAAAAGTCCCCGAGTGGATGTTTCTCGATCGCTTCTTCAGCGACGTCGTGCTGGCCGATGGCGGCGCCGCCATGGCCGCGCGCGGTGGTGTGCGTGTGAGCCGGTTGCGGCGTGTGCTGCTCGGTTCGGCGATCGGTGCGGCGGCGGTTGCGGCGATCATGTTTACGGTGTCGTGGGCGAAGAACCGCGCGTTGACGTCGCGCACGCAGTCGGCGGCGCAGGCGGTGGCGGCGTTGCCGCAGATTACGGCACCGCAGGGCACGATCGTTTTCCCGTCGCCCGAGGCGCTGCGCCGACTCGATGACCTGCGCTTGTTGCTCGATACGCTGCGCACGTACGAGCGTGATGGTGCGCCGCTCTCGTATCGCATGGGGCTGTGGAGCGGGCCGGCGCTGCTTGAAGCGGCGCGTCCGGTGTGGTTGCAGGGTTTTCGCCAGCAGCTGTACACCGATTCGTGGCGCACGCTGGTGGATTCGCTGCGCGCGTTGCCAGAGGTGCCATCGCCGAGTGACGACTACGGCACCGTGTACAATCGCCTCAAGGCGTACCTCATCACCACCGACGAACACGCGCGGAGCACGGCTGATTTCCTCGCCCCCGTGCTGGTCACCACGTGGCAGCGCGGACAGGAACTCGACGCCGACGTGATCTCGCTGGCCCGTCACCAGTTCGAGTACTTCTCGGAAGAGCTGGCGATTACGCATCCGTGGCCCACAGGCGCCGAGGTACGACTCGTCAACACCTCACGCGGATTCCTCAATCGGTTTACCGGTCCGGAGCCGATCTATCAGTCCATGCTTGCCGATGCCTCGAAGAGCAATCCGCCGATTCGTTTGGCGCAAGCGGTGCCGACGTCGGTTGGTGTGTTGGCGTCGTCGGGTGAAGTGGCGGGAGCCTTTACACGGGGCGGCTGGACGTTCATGCAGGACGCGTTCCGAAACGCCGATCGCTACTTCCAGGGCGAGCAGTGGGTGGTGGGTGACGCCACCGCCTCGCGGTCGCAGGACCAGGATCGCATCATTGCCGAACTGCGCTCCCGTTATCAGAGTGATCTGATCAACCAGTGGCGGCTGTTTGTGCGCTCGAGCGGTGTGATCCCGCCGGGCAGCGCGAAAGACGCGGCGCAAAAGTTGGGGATTCTCGGTGGCTCCCAGTCTCCGCTGCTCGGATTGTTCGCGCTCGTTGCGCGGAACACCGATGTGGACTCGATCACCACAGCCGCGTTCCAGCCCGTGCATGCGGTGACCCCGCCCGCCGTGAAGGACAAACTCGTGTCCGAGCCCAATCAGCCGTACGCGAACGGTCTGCTAAATCTGCAGGGCGCACTCGAGCAGGTCGCAAATATGCCGCCGAACGTGGACACCGCGAGCGCGAAGGCGATCGTCGATCAGGCGCAGAGCGCGATGTCGGAAGCGACAAAGGCCAAAGTAGCGGCTCGGCAGGTCTCGCAAAACTTTGCCGTGGACTCGGCCGCGTCGCAGGTGGGACCCTTGGTGTCGGCGCTGTTGCTGGCACCGATTACCGGAGCTGAGGGTGTGTTGCGCGGTTCGCTGACCGTGCGGCCACGAGGACCAGTCGCGGCGCGTCCGCCCGCCCCGGTGCCGGTCGCTCCTGCCGGCGGTGGCGGCGCATCGCCAGCCGACGCGCTCAATAAGGCCGGCGTAGAGTTTTGTCGCACGCTCACCGGGCTGACCGCCAAGTACCCCTTTAACGCGAGCGCCCGGACAGAGGCTACGACTGGCGATCTGATAGACGTGCTCGCGCCGGAAACTGGCGCACTATGGGTGTTTCAGCTCGATAAATTGACGCCATACATCGAACAGAGAGGCAACAGTTGGGTTGCTCGCGCTGGTGCACCGCTGGCACTGAATGACGAGTTTCTGGCCTTCTTCAATCGGGCCTCGCGCATTTCGGCGGCCATGTTTCCCAACGGCGCGCGCGAGCCGCGCATCGAGGGCTGGGCCCTCGCGATCGCCAGCAAAGACGTACAACCCATTACGCTGCGGCATGGCGGCAGCACCGCGAGCTTCAACACCGATACGCCGCGCAACGCGCTGGAATGGCCGCCGGCGTCCGGCACGGGCGCAAAACTCGAGGCGAAGTTCGGGCGGAGCAACGTGACGCTCGCCGAGGAGCAGGGGGAGTGGGCGCTTGTGCGTTTGATCGCCAAGGGCAAGGGCGAATGGAACGGCCGCGAACTCCGGGCGCAGTACACAAGTGGCAACAGGCCGCCGGTCACGGTGGTCTACACCTTTCAGAGCGGTCTCCCGATGATGCAGGAAGGATGGCTTGGTACGGCGCTGAACTGTGTCTCTCCCGTGGTGAAGCCGTAATACTTCAATCGTTGAGGCCTGCGTCGTCTCAGGAGTCGGAATGTCACGCGAACAGTCTCACGGCACGACCGGCATCGAGTTGGACATCGAACGCGACACCCAGCGGCTCGTGGCCTTGGTCGAGGATGCGGCGATCAGTCGCGGTGCCGCGGTGTCGGCCGTGATGTTCCACTTGGCCGCCGTTCGCAGTTTGCAGAGCACCAAGGCGTACGGCGAGAACGCGGGTGTGCAATGTGTCGCCGCCCGTGTCCAGGATCGTCGAGGGGCCGATGGTTATCAGGCCGCTCATTTGGTGCCTGGCGCGATCCAGGTGAATGGCGAGGATGTCTGGGATCTCGTGCCGCCCACCAGCAGCGTGTTGCTGCGACTGCGGCTGCAAATCAAGGAGGCGTTTGCGGAAACACGAGTCCTGCCCGCGGCGGCCAATCGCGCCGACAGTCAAGCCGAGGGCGATGGGACACCCAACAGCGGAATCAAACTGAAGAATCTTTTTGGAGCGCAGGTGCAGTCGATGTGGAAGTCGCAACGTTGCGTCGCCGGTCGCCCGCTTGCCATCGATCGCGCCGGTGTGCTCTTCGCGTTGAGTGGCTGGTTCGTCAGCCTCAATCGCGCGTATGAGGTTGCGGCCGTCCTCAAGCGGCAGGCCGAGTCGGTCGCCGCCGACTCGCCGTCCCGCGAGCGGCGTGCGCTGGAAGCCACCGTGCTCGAGACCTACGCGCGCAGCTTCAAAATTGCCAACGTGGCGCGATTCGTCGAAAAGGAAATCGGCGCCATTCACCATCGCTACGACTGGCTGTAGGCGGTGTGCGTGGTGAGCTCGCCAGACTCTCGCGCGCCGCTTTCGAGGCGTGCTGCGTTGCGCTGCGATGCGCGATCATCGACAAGACCTATTCAGCAGCGCACGGTGAGCACCGCGGAAAAGTTGCCCAGAATGCGCTGCTGCGCGGCATCGCGAATCAGCGGTCTCGCTGCCCTCAGCGCGACGCACGCGGATAGTTCGTCGTTCATGAGGAAGTGCGCCTCCGCCTGCCG
>JBBRFQ010000241.1:0-5403 GCA_038224035.1 Gemmatimonadales bacterium | reverse complement strand
TGCTTGCAGCGTACGTTGGAGCGTTTTCCACCGGCGTAGAGCGGCGCGCGAACCCTATTGCTCGGCCAGTGCTCCTGGCGCGATGCGGGAGGACGTAGCATTGAGTATTCGGGTGCTGCACATTCGAACCCAAATGCGAGTCTGGCGATGATCCTGCTGAAGCGCGGCGACAAGCTACCGATGGTTGCGGCCGCACAGCTGCTGCTCAATGCGCGTCTTGACGGCCACCCACCATTGTCCGTCGACGGCGATTACGGCCGTCGGACGGAACTGGCGGTGATCGCGTTCCAGAGACGGGCCAACCTGCGGGACGATGGAGACATCGGCCTCAAAACGTGGAACCGTCTGATCGCGCACATGCCGCTGCGGATTCGTGACATCGTCGATGTGTTCGACCCGATCATGCATGAAAGTCGCACCGCACTTGAGAGCGCGGGCAGCCAACCGATCCTTTTCGGTGGCGGCAGCAACGCAGTCGGATGGGTCGTCCCCAGCATTGTGTCGAGCGGCGTGACTCCGCGGTCGCTGGTCCTGCTGCGATTTCACGGCCACGGCAATCAGGGAACGCAGGTGATCGGCTACGGCACTGGGGTGCACGTGTTGTACGACACGTTGCGGCGGCAGCCGGTACCGTCATTGCACGGGTTTGTTCGCGCGCAGGCAAACGTGACGGCTTCGGAAGATGCCGCAGTGCGAGACGTTTCGGCACGTTCGGGCATCAGTTTGCTCAGCCTGTCGATGCCCGACGTGGTCGCGGCACTCCGGCCATTGCGCGCCTATTTTAATCCTTCGGCCTGCGTCGAGTTCCACGGCTGCCAGGTTGGAGGTGGTGGCAAGGGACTTATGTTCCTCGAGCAGGTTGCGAACCTGTTCGGGGTGCCCGCCGTGGCGGCGGAGCATTCGCAGACGACCGCGAATTCGATTCGCTTCACCGGCCCGATCCGCACCGTTTGTCCTGGCGGTGTGGCACTCAGCACGTGGGCGCGCGCGCTGCCGCCGATCCGCGCGTCGTTCCCCGGGTAACGCGAGGCAACAGCGCGAGGCAACAGCGCGAGGCAATAGCGCAAGGCAACAGCCGCAGCAGTTTTTGTCACGGCACCGCTACGACCGACCTCGCGGAGGCACGATGTGTGCTGCGGAATTAACGCGGCCAGATCGAGCGGTTTGACAGACGCGCGCTGATGAGGTCCGCGGTGACATCGTTGACGCGTGCGCCGCGCCACACAGCCACCGTACTGAGCCGGCAGAGATAGCACAATGACGCCGATCGCTGACAAAGAGGCCGAAGCACGTGCTGGAACGGTGCGAGAAGGCACGCGCGGATACAGTACCGTGCCGGTTCCGATACATACGCCAGTCGAGACTTGCGCGATGCGGACAGCTCCTCGAAACGCCACCGGATTCTGTCTTGCACGCTGGGCAAAGTCGCAGATTCGAAGGTCGAATCAATAGCCGTATGCACGCGCGCCCGCAGACACGGCCAATCGCGCTGCGACGTGCGACCGCAACTGCGCCCCCGCCCGATCCCTCTGTATAGCGCCGACAAGTTTGTTCGACCGAGGCCCTTTTGTGGATGATGCCCGACTCACTATGGTGGCCCAATCCTCGGTAGGATGTCCGGCACGACCAGTGGCGGCCGACGTTGCGTGCTCCGTGGACGGGCGCGGTTGACGGTGGGCGCGGAGGCTTCGGGTCGCGCAGCACTTATTTCGATGGTCCGGCCGCTGGTCGTCACGCTCGCGCCGGTGGAGCGCTGCATCGCTGTTACGAGACTGTCGGTCGCGTCCAGCGGGACATCGAGTGACACGACCATGTCCGGCGTACTGCCCGCGCCGAACTTGAGGTCCCGGTCGAACCAAGTGAGGATCTCGCCGCGCACCTCGGCGAGGTTCACGTTGCTCAGGCGCAGTCGGCCGGTCCGCCACGAGAAGGAGCGTGCTCGCTCCGAATCGTCGAGCGAAGTGAGTTCGCCCGACGCGCCCACACGCACCGCACTTCCCGCCGTAACCCGTTGCCGCGAATCAGTCAGCACCAGCTCTACCGAGCCGCTGTCCACCATGACCAGGCTGCGGTCGCCGGATTGATCAAACGCGGCCACGGCGCCCGTTGTCACCCACACGTGGTTTCCGGCGGAGATGGCCACGGGATGTTCCGGGTCGGAAACAAGAGAAACACTCACGGGACCCTTTAGCTGGAGCCCTCGCTCGGACTCGCCGAACGCCGTGCTGGCGCGCAGCGAGGCCGCGGCGCCGAGTCTGGCCAAAGAGCCATCTGCAAGCGTGACGCTGGCGCGTTCACCACGCTGGGTCGCGCTGGCGTTCTCGAACTCTCCGGCCAGCGCCGCCAGTGCTTGTTCCTCCGCGTTCGCGCGCCCGAGGATCAGCCAGCCCACCAGCAGCACGATGGCGAGTACCACCGCCCCGATCGCGATGACGCGTGGTGAGAGGCGCGGCGCGGCTGCATCACGGATGCGCGCAGCGAAGTGCATCGGGGAGTATGCGCCGTTGGCGCCGCCGCCGTTCCGCGGCGCGCCGGGGACTCGCCGCCGCCTCGCAGGCATCGCCGGGACGGGCATCGCCGGGACGGGCATCGCCGGGACGGGCATCGCCGGGACAGGCATCGCCGGGACGGGCATCGCTGCGGCGGGCGGCGGGCGATGGGCCGCAGTGCCCGGCGCTGAAGCTGCAGGCGTGGGATACATCGCGGTGCTGTTGAGCGACGCAGTAGCGGCTACCAGGCGCACGTCATCCAATGCGCCAAACTCAATGGCGCGGGTCGCCGATGGCACCGCAACCGCGTCACCGTTTCCGGCCAGCCGGCGCAGCACGGCCTCGGGGCTCATCACCGCCAAGCTGCCGGGGACGGCTGCGCGCTCGTCGGAGCCGTCCAACTGCGTCACGCTTCGCCGGCGATCGGCCTCCGCGCGTATCGCATTACGTGCCGCATCGCGCGATTGCAGGAACAGCGCGTCGGACGAGGCAAATCGCTCCCGGTCTTCCCACGCTTGGCGCAGGACGCGCTCCACCAGTCGTGAGCCCAGTGCCGCGTCGCCGATGGCAATGGTGGCTTCCCACGCCAGCGACGCATACAAACGCGCGACAAAGCGATCCGCCGAAACGGATGCGACAGATTCTCGAAGCTGTTGAACCGGCTCTGGATGCATGGTGCAAAGCTGAGCGGCGTCTGGAGCCACAGCCACTCGCCGTTCCAATCCGTGTCGCTCATGTTACAGTCGCGTATCGTGCGTCGGCCAACCGTTCTTCGCCGACCGGTACAATCGCGGCCACCGGCGACCGCAGCGTCGTCGAACGTAACGTTCCGCGCGCGGTGACGACTCGCTGCCCCTCCGTTCCTCCACACGCACTAACTTCGTGCGACACGTTGTTGCAGGACGGGCAACCGCGGCGTGTTCGTGCCTCAGCCCGGACTCAGACTCGAGGGGACGCGATGCAGGGTCAGGCGCAACGCAGGGTGCCGACCCACGAGTGGCGTGTACGCAGGGTGCGCTCGCTCTGCTCGATGCTGCTCGCGGCGCTGGCGGCGTGCGGGCCCGAGGCACCTTCGGCGCCCAGCAAGCCGGAGGCTGAGTCCCACGCGTCGTTGAGCGCGCGCGCGTTCACGGTGGATTTCGATCTGGTCGCCGGTCGCGTTCTCGTGTCGGGGCCCGTCATCGCTCCATTTGCTGGCTCACCGTCGGTGAGCCGGGCAACCATGTCCTTTGTGGCGCAGAACTCGGCAGCGGCGCACTCGCTCCTCGGTACCGGTTTTGTGGAGCTGCAGCTCTCGAACTTTTCCGCCGGTGCGATTGGCGCATCTGTGCCGGGGAAAGTGCTCATTCGCACCGACCTCAGGATCATGAACCTCCTGAACGCCTCGCTCGTCACGCCCACCTTTCCCGTGCCCCCTGTCGGCGTCTCGGGAGTGCAGGTGTTTCCGTTCGAAATCTTCGCCACGGACCAGCCCGGAGGAGCCTTGGTGCGCTCACCCCCCGGTTCCGGCCCGGTGCAACCCAGCAACGACTGGTCTGGCGACCCGCATAACTTCCTCAACGACGTCGCGTGCTTTGCGCCCGCTAGCGACTGCTTTCGGTACGAGCCATTTCCAGTCGTCATGCCGTTCGGCGTCTCGCCGATGGGCTCCATCGGCTTCCTCGTGGAGCCGACCGTGCGCCAGTTTCGGGCAAGCTTCCTGCTCGCGGCCGACCTGCTCAGCGCGTCCGCGTCGGGTCTCCGTCAGGTTCCCTGAGGCCGCCACGCACACCGGCCGGCCGCCCCGCGCTTGGCCGCACCGCGCTCGGCGCTGCATCGTTGTGATGCGGCGTGATGACCTCACGGGCAACACATCGGTCTGGGATGGGGTGAGATAACGGGTGAGGCACGCAAGCATGCGCCTGGGCCACGTGGCTGAGCCGGTACCGCAGCTCAGACCACCGTGTAATTTTCCCCTCGACCTTCTTTTACGCACTACCGTCAACCGCGAGCAATGCGGGGATCGGCCGCGCATTCGTGTCATTGATGTGCTGGAACCGCTGGATCAACGTCACCCGTGATCACCTTCTCACCTGCACCAGCGCTGGCCGAGTGGCCGACCCGCTTCCCGACCCCGTTCGACCGCGGCGCACTACACCCGCTCGCGCGGCGCGCGGCGATGGAGCTGATCGACACGCTGCAGTCGCACCACGCACACGCATGGCGCCTGCATGACCCGGGCAATGGCAAGATGTTCGGGGTGCTTGTGGTCGCCGCACCCGACGGTACCATCGGCTACCTGCGAGGCTTCTCCGGCATGGTAAACGGACAGTGGGAGATCGACGGCTGGGTGCCCCCTGTGTTCGATCGTTCGATGCGCGACCGAGTGTGGATTCCGGGTGAGACGGAAATGCTCGACTTCGCCGCGCAGCGCGCCACGTTGCTCGCCACCATGTGCGACGATGCAAACACGGACGCGGCCCGTCACGCCGCGGCGGACGTCCGTGCGCTCGACGAGACCCGAACCGCCCGCTCACGCACACTGATGCGGCAGATCCAGGACAGCTATCACCTCTTGAGTGCGCGCGGTGAGGTGCGTTCGCTGCGCGCGCTCTTCGCACCGGCTGAGCCACCCGGCGGTGCGGGCGATTGCGCGGCGCCGAAGTTGCTTGCGCACGCCTACCGGCTTGGCCTGCGACCGCTCGCACTGGCGGAGGTCTGGTGGGGCGCGCCCTCGCCCACGGGTGACCGCCGCGCGGGCGTGTTCTACGCCGCCTGTCGCGGCAAGTGCCTGCCGATTCTCACGCACATGCTCGATGGGCTGCCGGCCGATCCCCCACCACTGTTCGGCTCGGCGGCGATTGACCCGGCCGAACCGGTCGTGGTCTACGAAGACGAGCACCTGCTGGTGGTGAACAAGCCCAGCGGGCTGCTC
>JBBRFQ010000240.1:0-5445 GCA_038224035.1 Gemmatimonadales bacterium | reverse complement strand
GCTACCAGATAAAATCATGCTTTCGGGTGATGGCGGTGGCTGCATCACGCCGTAGATTCGCGGCAAGATGAGCGCTTTCCCACACCACACTATGGAGACCGAATCATGAATATCGGCGCCTTCTCGGTCAGCCTCGCCGTCAAGGACATCCACGTGTCCAAGGCCTTCTACGAGAAGCTCGGCTTCACGACGATGGGCGGAGATGTTGCACAGCACTGGACGATTCTCAAGAACGGCGAGCACATGATTGGACTCTTTCAGGGGATGTTCGAGAAAAACATCCTTACGTTCAATCCAGGCTGGGATCAGAGCGCGACAAATCTGAGCTCGTTTACCGACGTCCGGGAGCTTCAGCAGCAGCTGAAGGATCAGGGGGTGTACATCATTGAGGAAGCGAAGGACGGAACGGGCCCGGCGCACTTCACGCTCGAGGATCCGGACGGGAACGGGATTCTGTTCGATCAGCATCGCTGACCAGAATGCGCGGCGTTAACCCCCGCCGGTCGCGCCGATCGGGGACGCCTGACCGACCGGGCAGGCTTTAGGCACACGTCACACCCGAAACGGTTCGCGCAGCGAGCCTGGATGGGAGGCCCGCTGCGCGACGTGCGAAACGAAAACTGCTAGCTCGCGCCCAATCCGTCGCCTAATCAGTCGCCGAGTCGGCGCAGATAGTCTTCGTCACGACGCTCAGGCGTCCGACGGCCTTCGAACGTACGACGCTCGTCGAAGTACTCACCATCGTAGAACGCGCCGGGCTCTTGAGCGACATTGCGCACCGTGTCAGGCCGTGCGAAGCTGTCGAGAAGCGACGTCTCGTATTCCCGTGTCAACGATCCGCGCACGTACGCCGGCAATGACATCAGCTGCTCGCCGTGCAGGCTGATGAGTACGTCGTCCTTATCGTCATCGAGTCGGGCTGAGCCGATCGGGATGAGCGCATGCCGACGCTCATCGTTCGTGGCCAGTTCCTTCTCGAGTTTGACTTCGATGTAGCGCACTTTCATGAGCGCGGTATCCACGATCAGATCCTCGACGTCACCGATCTTCTCGCCGTTCATCGTTCGAACGTCCCAGCCTTTGATATTCGGCTCACCGTCGGCGATTTCGAAGTTGTCCATCTCGCTCAGATGTGCGAGCTGGCCGACGGTCGAGTTGTCGAGATGTCCGGAAACGCCCGGTGTTGTTCGAGTGGTGTTTGGTCGGTCTTGCATCACAATCTCCCAGTGTGTCGTGCCTAAGGTTTGCGACGCGGCTTCAAAGACTGCAGCACGCGCGCCGGGACAAGTTGAGTGTTTATGGCCTACCAGGCGGCGGGGTGACCGGAGCGCCCGATACCGGCTGCGTCTGATAAACGCTGTCAGCCGCGGTAGAAGAGTTGATCTCACGCGTGTCGCCGCGCATAAAGACAAACCACACGACCGCGCCCACCAGCAATGCGCCGATAATCCACGGCCACACATTCGTTTCCTTCCGTTGCACATGAAGCTCTGCCATGAAGCCTCCGTTATCTGAGAGCGACGCGTTGACGCGGGCGAAATGCAGGGCCCGCGAGGTCCTCTCAAGTTTGCGCAGCCGAGGAAGTGGCGATATTAACCGCGGGGGAGAACTTTTCCTGCCCATCCGGGCGAGGAAAAGCTGCCGGGTGCCACGGGCGCAGCGTGATATCTGACGCAATCGGCGTGTAACCGCTCGCCATGGCTTCCGGCTCCTGCAATCGACTGGTGCATCGGCTGCCAAGGCTACAGCTTGCGGTATCCGGTTCGCTTCTCGCCCGCCTCCCGCCCGCCATGACTCGCCATCTGTTGACGCTCACTGCGCTCGGTTTGCTCACGAGCTCTCTTGCCTTCGCGCAGGACTCGCCCGCCAATGCGCTGACCGATACCGAGCGAAAAGCGGGCTGGACACTGCTCTTCGATGGCACGTCACTGAGCGCGTGGCGAGGCTATCAGCAAGCTGATCTGCCGCCGGAGTGGATGGCCGTCAATGGTACGATCACCAAGGTCAAGACCACGAACGACATTGTCACCCGGGAACAGTTCGGGGATTTTGAGCTGTCACTCGACTGGAAGCTCCCGCTGCGCGGCAACTCGGGAATCTTCTATCGAGCCACCGAGAAAGAAACCAAGGTCTACTGGAGCGCGCCGGAATATCAGCTGGCCGAAGACTCGCTCACGCCCGACAACCGCAATATCATGACGTCGGTGGGCGCCGTCTACGGATTCTATCCTTCCAAGCGCGGTGTCGTGCGCAAGGCGGGCGAATGGAATACCACGCGCATCGTGGCGAAGGGCGCGCATGTGGAGCATTGGCTCAATGGCACGCTCATCGCCGAGTACGAGCTGTGGTCACCGGAGTGGAATCGCAAGTTACACGGCGATCCGAACGACTCCACCACGCGACCGCTCAAGTTTGCGCCCTACAAGGACTTTGCGATGGCAAAAGTCGGTCACATCGCGATTCAAGGCGATCACAACGGCGAGCTGGCCATGCGCAATATCAAGATTCGTAAGCTGCATCAATGATGATGATGCGCGCCCATTGTTCCGCTCGCGATGCCGAGATGATGCACGGTGTGGTGATCGCCAAGCGTCAGTATGCCGAAAAAGCCGAGCGCACGGATGCGATTCATCATGCGGACATCGGTCGCGTTTGTCGCGCGTACCACGACCCGCGCCCCTTCCGGTGACTCGGCTGACGTCCACGAGAAGCCGTCGGCCGGGCTGACGGTTGCTCCATGCGACATAGCCATGCGGCGGATGGCATCGCGCACTCGTCCCGTGCCCCGGACCTCGAAGGTCGCGCCGCCTTCCACCTGTTCGATGCGCACGTCCGCGCGCATCGTCACGTCGTCCATGTCCATAAGATGCTGACGCAGCGCTTCGATGTTCACCTTTGACCAATCCGTACGCGGATCGGCATCAAGAATGCGCACGATCTCGCCGATCGTGGCGAACGCTTCCTGGCCGGCGCGCGTAGGCTGCGCGGCGACCTCTCTCGCAGCGGCGGTGCCCAGCGTAATGACGGAGATGAGAACGGCATGGCGCAAGTAACGCATCGGCTTCTCGGCTGCTAGGTTGGCACGGTGAGCGAACACCCCCCCCGATTCACGGTTGCGTCCGGTGGGCGGCAGACCACATGGACATTAGCGGCTTCGCCCCATGCTCGCAGGGACTGAAGTCACATCCCGAACCCTGTCGCCGTTGTCTGCGTCTGCCTCCCCCGCGGCGTTATGCCCGCAACGGCGGAAGCCATCACCGCGACGCGCTGTCTCATTATCAACGGCGACTCCCTGACGGCCATCATGCCAGCCGATCCTGAGTTGGCGCTGTTGTTTCCGCGACGATTGTCCGCCCGGGTACGCGTGCTCGTCGAGCGCGTGGATCGCCTGTCGACCCAACCCGTGCTGTCGCGACTGGCAGCGTTTGTGCTTTATCGGGCCGAACGCTCCAGTTCCTCAAGCTTCACGCTCGGCATGACGCAGGAGGAACTCGCGGAGGAGCTGGGCACCGTGCGTGAGGTTGTCGTGCGCGGTCTCGCCAGGATGCGACGCGACGGGTTGATCGCGACGGCCGGAAGAGGTCGCTTTGCGGTGCGGGACGTGGCCGCAATTGAGCGGGTCATCGGAACCGCGTAAGGTGCGGTGTTCGGCCGCGCGATACCGCGGCGTACCCATCGCCAGCGGCCTTCGCGCCGTCAGATCGCTGAACGCCCCTGTGCAGCCGCCTAGTTTTGATCATGCACACAAACAGTCTTTCGGTTGACGGTGACCGCACGAACCCCACTCAGCATAGTGCCGTGGTTGGAGGGCAGCCACACGTCGTGATTCTCGGCGGTGGTTTCGCCGGTCTGTCGGCTGCCAGCAAACTGGAGCAGTCCCCTGTGCGTGTAACGCTTATCGATCGCGCCAATCATCACGTGTTTCAGCCGCTGCTGTATCAGGTCGCCACTGCCGGGCTGGCACCGAGTGATATCTCCGTGCCGATTCGGTGGCGCCTGCGCAAGCAGGCGAATGTGACCGTACTGCTCGCGGAGGCAACACACATCGATCCGCACGCCCAGACCGTTGCGCTTGACGGTGGGGTGAGTCACCTCGCGTATGACTACCTGATCGTGGCGACGGGTGCCCGACACGCGTACTTCGGGCATGATGAATGGGAAGCGCACGCGCCTGGGCTGAAGTCGATCGAGGATGCCTTCGAGATGCGACAGCGATTCCTCATGGCGTTCGAACGCGCCGAGAAGTCGGAAAGCGAGTCTGAGCGTCAGGCGCTGCTGACGTTCGTGATTGTTGGCGGTGGTCCGACGGGCGTCGAGCTCGCAGGCGCGCTCGCGGAGATCGTGAAGGGCGCACTACGCCGCGACTTCCGGCGCATCGACACACGTCGCGCACGGGTGTTGCTTGTGGAAGCGGGCCCGCGCATTCTGTCCACATTTCCGGAAAAGCTTTCGTCGGTTGCGCAGCGCGACCTTGAGACGCTAGGCGTGGAAGTGCGCCTCGGTGTACCGGTGACTGACATCGCTGACTCTGTCGTGACGGTTGGTACCGAGCAAATCCGCGCGGGTGCGATCTTCTGGGCAGCCGGCAATGCTGCCTCTCCGCTCGGTGCAATGCTTGATGCGACAACGGATCGATCGGGTCGCGTGCAGGTTTCGCCAGATCTCTCCGTGCCCTTACACGAGAACGTGTTTGTGGTGGGTGATCTGTGCACCATCGCACGGCGTGACGGCACACCGGTGCCTGCCGTGGCACCCACCGCGAATCAAACCGGTGCGCACGCAGGTCGCATGATCGCCCGTAGCGTCGCCCGAAAGCCGCGTGAGGCGTTTGTGTACTTTCACAAAGGTGACCTGGCCACGATTGGCCGTCACAAAGCCGTGTCGGTTTTCGGACGAGTGACCGTGACGGGTTACATCAGCTGGCTGCTCTGGGTGTTCGTGCACCTCATGTATCTCGTCGGGTTTCGCAACCGTGTGACGGTGTTCGTCCAGTGGGCGTACGCGTACCTCACGTATCAGCGCGGGGTTCGGCTTATTGCGCGGACCTGGAAACGCGATTCGGCGATCTGACACATGGGGTGTCCTGCGCTCAAGTTGCACTGCGATCGAACCAACTCCACCAAATGCGCGCTCAGGTTTGCGCCGTACAGAAAGTCGTGATGGCGAGGCCAGGACACATCGCGATTCAGGGAGACCACAACGGCGAGCTGGTCATGCGCAACATCAAGATTCGCGCGCGTCGTTAGTGATGATGATGCGCGCCCATTGTTCCGCTGGCGATGCCGAGATGATGCGCCGTGTGGTGATTGCCAAGTGTGAGGATGCCAACAAAGCCGAGCGCACGAATGCGACTCACCATGCGTGCGTCGGTTGGGTTGGTCGCGCGCACGGTTACTTGTGCACCCTCCGCTGACTCGACGGCGGTCCACGAAAAGCCGTCGGCGG
>JBBRFQ010000239.1:0-5467 GCA_038224035.1 Gemmatimonadales bacterium | reverse complement strand
TATCACGCACTTCGGGCGTTGCTGGCGCAATACGCGGAGCTCTTCGCCATACCCGAAGGTGCGACCCCGAACAATGCCGCACCAGTTGACGTGATTCTGGTGGGCTGGCACCCGCCGCTTGACGCGCACTTTGATTCGATGTCCCCACCCGTTGTGCTCGGCGAACAACACCGCCTGTCGAGCGACAAAGCGCGCGTGGAATCACTTGATCCGCGCGTACGGCTGTTGAGCCTCGACTACGGAAAAACAATGGGCCGCTGGTGGCGAACACGCGCCGCCCGTCAACGCTGGCTCGGCATGCTCCGCACCGCGCGCGTGGCTGCTCCCGGTCGACTGATCCGCGTACACAACGTGCCAGTCGATGCGCGCGTGTACGACGAGTTGCGCGACGCCAGCGTCGACCTGCTGGGTACAAAACAGCTCGAGCAGACTCAGCGACTGCTGCGACCGGGCGTGATGCCCTGAGCGCGCCAGCGCTGGCTATTCCCGCGCGCGCGCGCTCGGGTCATCGGTGCGGTTGGAGAGCACCCCGACGTCTTTACCGTTCCGTGCGCGCGCCAGCTCGGCCTCCGCGGCGAGCGATCCGAACGCCGCCCACTGACCACCGGCCACAATCTGTGTCTGGATCTCGCGCGCCTGCTCCTGACGGCCGTTCAGCTGGTGCCACATGCTCACGCCGAACGCGGTCGTGCTGTTGGCGACGTCCATTGTGCCGGCGGGCGTCGGCGGCATCACCGACGCCACATCCACGTCGCCCCTGAACAGCCGCAGCAGGTCGAGATAGCCGTCGTTCTCGATCAGCGCAATCGAATCACCCGCAAACGCAATTGACGCGCGCGCATCGGCCTCGCGGCCGAGCCGGTGCAGGGTCATGTAGCGCCAGTACGCCGTGGCCACTTTGAGATCCGGGTTCAGCGACACCTTCAGGCACTCATCGTATGCCTTGAGCGCCGCCGAAAAATCGCCGCGCAGGAAGTGTGCGAGCCCCAGATGGTACCAGATATTGTACTGCGTGGTGCTGAGCGGAATGTTGGCCGCATTCGGAGCGCCGTCCGGCTCGATCGCGTCGCGGCGCCCACGCTCGAGCTCGGCGGCTTTCACAAAATCCGCGATCGCGGGATCCATGTCGCGCAGGGTCAGGAAGCGGTGCCCACGGTGACGGCGGAAACGTGCGTCGTTCGGGTGCTGCTCGATGCCTCGCGAGAACGTGGCCACCGCCTCACGGTAACGCCCCAGGTAGGCCAGCCGGCGGCCGAGCCAGATGAGGGAGTCCGGATCATTAGGGGCGGCTTGTACGCCCCGCTGCGCGTCGCGGAGCGCATTCTCGAGCCGTTCACGGGCCGCGTCGCTCACGGTCGGACGCCAGAGTGTGTCGCCCAGCAGCGAAAGGCCCTCCATCGGACCGGGGACAGCAATCTCAGTGACCAGACCGGAGTCGCCAGGCACCGTCGCGACACCCGTGTCAGAGGCCGGCGCCGCCTCGTCAGCGGTGTTGGCGGCGCGCGTACACGAAGCGGCGAGCACGAGCAGCGCGAGGGCGGGAAGGGCGGAGCGCAACATGATCGATGAAAAAAGGGGGAGTGATAACCGTCCCTCGAGTTTCGGGCCTGGCGTCATCCGTGGCAACCCCGTCCGCACAAATCGGTGGCTCGCCTTGGCATCGGCGGTACACTTGGCAAGATTCCGTCCGATACTCAATCGTACGCATCCGATGAGCGGGTGTGCTCGACCCCCGAGTCATGTCAAAGACGTTCAAGCTCACGCTGGACATTTTGATCGGTGCCGCGGCGCCGATCGTGATTCTCAAGTACGGGACGGCGCCACTCGGCGTGCTGCCCGCCTACTTGCTGGCGGGATTGATTCCCGTCGCGTGGGTCCTGCTTGATCTCTTCGTCTTCACACGCCGCTTCAACTTCATCTCGGCGTACGGCGGGTGGTCGGCCGTGATGCGCGGCGTGTTGGCGTTCTGGTTTGTCGACGGCGTGGCGTTCGCGTTCAAGGACAGCGCGAGTTACCTGTTCGCCGTGATTATTTTCGGCGGTTCGCTCTTCCTGAGCGCACCGATCACCCGGGCGATCGCGCTGCAGGGGCTCGCGCCGGATACGCCCCAGCGACGCGCCTGGACCGATCGCCTGCTCAACGAGCCTCGCGTGAAGCGTGCGCTGTGGAAGTCGGCGGCGATCATTGGCGGCACGAATCTGGTGTTTGGCGTGGCGAATTTCTTTATCAACTGGGCGCTCGTGCGCGAGACGTTCGGCACTGCCGCGTTCAACGTGCAGGTCGCCAACGTCAACGCGATCACACGCGTGGCGCTGGTCTTGCCCGACATGATCGCGCTGTTCTGGGCGTTCCGCCTCATGTACAAGGCGATCTACGCTGAGCTGCCGGCCGCGGAGCAGGTCGACCATCGTCGCGGCGAATTCTGGGTGCTCGTGCAGCGTCGTGAAGACGCACTCGCAATCGGCAAGACTGGCGAGGACATCGTTGACGAGGCGCTGGTGCGGCGATTGTCGGCGCGACCTGCGCTGGGTACGGCGTAAGAGTCGTTCTCCGCAACTCTCACGGAGCACAGCATGGCGAGACTGAAGTCCGAACCATTGATCATCGGAATTGGAGGGCATGTCGTGGCGCTCAACGCCGACACGGGCGAAGAGTTGTGGCGCACGAAACTCAAGTCATCCGCCTTGGTCACCATCTGGCTGGTGGGCAAACACGTGTACGCCGGTACGTCTGGTGAGCTCTTCTGCCTCGAGGCCCGAACGGGAAGTCTGCTCTGGCAGAACGACTTGAAAGGACTCGGGCTCGGGCTCGTCTCGTTCGCCAATGGCGATGCAGCGGCGGCCTACACGGAAATGCAGGCGCAAGCCGCAGCGGCTTCCGCCTGACTATCCCGTGTACAGGCCGGCCGCTGATTTCGCCGACACCACGATGCCCTTGATCATCGCCGAGCTCAGTCCCTGATGCTCCATCTCGTTGAGGCCGGCGATGGTACAGCCGCGTGGCGTAGTCACGCGATCAATCTCACGCTCGGGATGTGCGCCCTCCTGAAGTGAGAGCGCGGCGGCACCCTTGGCTGTTTGCGCGGCGAGCAGCGCGGCGTCTTCAGGATGAAAGCCAATCTCGATGCCCCCCTGCATCGCGGCGCGAATCGTGCGCAGAAAAAACGCCACGCCACACGCACAGAGCGCGGTCGCGGGCACGATCATCTCTTCGGGAATGAGCAGCGTTCGCCCGACCAGATCGAACAGTGCACGGGCCTCATCGAGCGCGCCGCCGGCACGCAACTCGCCGGCAAGACACGTCATGGATTCGCCGATGACCACGGCCGTGTTGGGCATGGCGCGCACCACATCCACGCTCGCGCCCAGCGCGCTCCGGATGTCTGCAATGGAAGCCCCCGACACGACTGAGATGATGCGATGGCGTGACGCGTCGATCCGCGGCGCGATCTCGGCGAGCAGCGTCGGCAGCTGTCGTGGCTGTACGGCGAGCACGATCAGGTCCGTGTTGCCGATGGCGTCAGCACTGTGCGCCTGCACCCCAAAACCGGCCTGCGCAAGATCAGACAGCCGATCCACCTGGCGCCGCGTCACCGTGACCTGCGACGGTGTGAAGCGGCCGGCGCGCACCCAACCGCGCGCCAGCGCCTGCCCGAGATTGCCGCCGCCGAGAATGGCCACCGTGTCGGATGTGCTCGGAGACGTCATCATGGTTTCCCTGCCCCTGTGAGTTTGTGGCGGCGCTGATCCCGATGCTTCATCCTAATCATGTCGTGGACGGGGGTGCGGGTGGACCAGACTTCGTCTCTGAAACCATTCATGCGAATTCGCGCTCTTGGTGCCGCGCTGGCATCCCTCTTTGTCATCACCGCTTCCTGCTCCGATTCCGGTCTCGTGCAGCCGTATCGTGCCGGCGTTGCGGCTGATCTGACGTCCGACGTCGTCGCGCTCATCGGACCAGTGCCGACGGTACGATTCAGCGAGCTGCACTACGACAACACGGGCACAGACGCCAACGAAGCGATCGAGCTCTCGGGTCCGGTTGGCCAGAGCCTCGACGGGTGGATTGTGGTGCTCTACAACGGAGCGAACGGCGCCGTTTACAACACGCGTGCGTTGACGGGAACGATTCCAGTGACTTGTGGCGCACGTGGCGTGGTGGTCCTCGCCTATCCGATCAACGGGATCCAGAACGGATCCCCGGACGGAGTTCTCGCTCGCGCGCAACGCCGATGGTGCGTGGAACGATGAGGCGCTGAACAGTTTCGGACAGTGCAATGACGACGGCGATGTACCGCCACCCGTTGACGTGGACGCGATTGAGATCACGCCGGCGCAGGCCACCGTCGGTGTCGGCAACGGGTCAGGCGACCGGCTTGACGATTGGCAACGCGCGGATTGTCGCGGCTGCCGCGAGTGGAGCGGCCGACACGGCGCTGCTCACCGTGATCGCTGCACCGCCGCCACCGCCGGCGCAGCCTGATGTGCGTTTCTCAGAAATCCATTATGACAACGCACGCGCCGACGTCGGCGAAGCCATTGAAATCGTGGGTTCCGCAGGCACGGATGTGACGGGCTGGCGAATCCTCCTGTACAACGGCACAGGCGGCGCGGTTTACAACACGAAGACGCTCAGTGGCGTGCTGCCGAGCCAGTGCGACGGACGCGGCACGTTGGTGGTGAACCATCCCGTCAACGGAATTCAGAACGGCGCACCCGATGGTATCGCGCTCGTGGATGCCGCCGGCACGGTGGTGGAGTTCCCGTCGTACGAGGGCACGTTCACGGCGGTTGGTGGTCCCGCCAGAGGTCCCGCGCTTCCGGTGAGCTTCGAAGATCAGCTCTTCGCGACGCTGCGCGACGTCAACGGAACCGTGATTCCAGCGGTGTTCACCTGAGCAAGTGAAACGCCGGCCCTGGCGAGCATCGATGTGCGTGGTGTGGTCCGGGCATTCAGTGCGGGCTCCGCGATTGTGCGCGCTACCGCCGAAGACGGAACCACACGCACCGTTACCGTTCCAACCCGTGTGGCGACCGCCGGCGCCGCGCAGTACGCACTGCACGCCGAATTCGGAGAGCCCACCGATGACGATGCAAGCAACAATTTTATCGTGCGACGCACCGAGTTTTCGGCATCGAAATCGCGCCTTCGGCACACCCAACTGGGTGAGCTACAACCTGGACGCGTCGCACTTCGGTAACGAAGACCGCTGCGACTGCTTCACGTTTGATCCGGCGCTGCCGGCCGATTTCCCGCGCGGGCCTGCCATTGTTTCAGCCTGTCACGCGACGGCACGACACCGGAGCCTTCCTCTCACATCGCCGGTGGCTCCATCCCCATGCCGGCCCACTCCTCGCGGGCCGGACCATACGCACCCGGCACGACGAGCCCCGCTTGACGCATGAGTACTGTGAGCTGCCCGCGGTGATGCGTCTGGTGCGAGAGCAGCACACCGAGTGTGCGGGCG
>JBBRFQ010000238.1:0-5474 GCA_038224035.1 Gemmatimonadales bacterium | reverse complement strand
CCATGGGGATCGCCGCCTACGACGGCGAAGAGAACCTGGAGTCGTGGATCGCGCGCGCGGACCGGGCGCTCTACACGGCGAAGCAGATGTCCGGCGATCGCATCGCGATTGCCGGGGCGACGCTGGCGGTGAGCTGAGCGGTTCGCGCTTGCGGTTAGAGTATGCGCTTGTGGCGAAGGCAACCCGGGCGGACGTTTCCACGATGGAACGTCGGCCCGTTTTTCTTGCGACATCGTGCGGCGGAGTGCGCGTATGCGATGCGAGGGTCTTCCCGGGGCGGAAGCCGGTGCGCACCGCGGTGGGTGGGATCGGGATCCCGCGGCAGGGGCGGGTGGAGATCGAGTGTGTGGCGGCGGTGAGATAACCATCCCCTTGTGTAGCGGCGGCGCAGCAGTAGGTGTTGCTTCAATGAGGCACTGCGGCGAGATCTCGGGTCGTCGGCGAACGACAGCACTGAGCTGTGTGTCTCGAATCCCGTCAACGCAACGCGTTATTGAGACTGTGTTATCTTGGCCAGGTTGCTGCAGTAAGTGATAGTTCAGGAATTAGTGCCTTCTGTGTTGGCTCCCTTGATCTTTCGGAAGAGTTATGTCCTTAAAGCTGAAACTTGTGCTCGTCGCGGCGACGTTGCTTATCAGTGCAGTCCCGTCGCGGTCCGCCCTCGCCGATCCGCTCGTCCGGTCGTCGACCAATTGTGCTATCACGGATGTTTCGCCCGGCGCAACGGCGTGTTTCGGCTGGTATAATGGCAACACCTCGCAGAGCGTTCCGGAAATCCTCTCCCTCCTGACGGGAGCGTATGGTGGAACGTGGGCGAACGGTGGGAAGACAGACGGCACCAAGGTTGGACAGCCTCACGTTCCGGCTGGGCCGTTCAAACCGTTCTTCGAAGAGTCAATCAAGGACTTCGCGGACGCCGATCTCGACTTTCTGATTCCGCAGTCTGGACTGTTTGCAGTTGCGCTGAAGGCAGGATCCGAGTTCGGCATCTACGTCTTCAATACCGGTTCGCTGTCGTCGATCAGCATCAATATGCCGAATAACAAAGCGCTTTCTAACGCGATGCTGTTCACGAAGACCAATATCCCCGACCCGAACATCGTCGTCCCCGAGCCGAGCACCTACGCGATGATGCTCGCCGGGATGGTTGGGTTAGGCGTCGCCGCACGCCGCCGTCGCAAGGTCTAAGCGCGCTTCCCGCCCCATCGCACGACCCTCGCGCCCCGGTCTCTCACGAGACCGGGGCGCTTTGCAGTCGTCTCGCGACGTCCCTGTCGTCGCACCCAGCCGCGGCACCCAGTCGCGGCACCCAGTCGCGGCACCGCGCGACCGCGACCCGCGCTACCGAATCCCTCGTTACCGCGCCGCCCGCAACGCGTTGAGGATCACAGCCACGTCGATCACCTCCTGCGCCACCGCACCGGCGGTGGGCGGCAGCAGACCAGCCGCAGCGAATCCCATGCCGACCACGCTCAGTCCGATCCCCACGCCAATGCTCTGACGCGCAATGCGCATGGTATCCCGCCCGATCGCGATCGCGTCGGCCACACGTTGTGGTTCGTCCACCAGCAGCACCACATCGGCTGCTTCGGCACTCACGCCACCGCCGTGCCCCGACAGCGCGATTCCCACGCTGGCCGTGCTCAATGCTGGTGCGTCGTTCGTGCCGTCGCCCACCATCAATACGCGGGCGCCCGCTGCTTGCAGTGCCGCCACGCGATCCACTTTGTCGGATGGCGACAGGTCGCCGGCAAAATCTGAGATGCCAAGCGTCGCCGCGACGCGCGCCACGTTGGCCGATTGATCACCGGAGAGTAGCAGCGTGTGCGTGATTCCAAGGCTCCGCAGCGTGGTGAAGAGGTGCGCAAGATCCGGGCGCAGCTCGTCGGCAAAATCGACGCGGCCGAGTGCGCCGTCACTCGTACCCACGTACGCGCGCAAGCCGTCGCGCGCGCCGTTGAACTGCGCCATGCGATCTTGCAGGCCCGGAAACACGTCGGCCACAAAGCGCGGCGAACCAACTGCCACACGGACGCCGTCGATGTCGCCTTGCACGCCACTTCCGGCCTCTTCGTGGAGCGATCGCGCCAGCGGCAGCACAAGCCCTTGCTGTAGCGCGTAGCTGACGAGCACGCGGGCCAACAGATGTCCTGAGCCCTGCTCAACAGCGGCGGCCTGCGCGAGCAATCCCTGCTCATCACCGCCGTTGTCAACGATGAACGACGCAACGCTCGGCTTGCCCACCGTCACCGTGCCGGTCTTGTCGAACACCGCCACGTTCACTGACGCCAATGCTTCGAGCGCGCCGCCGTGCCGCACAATGATGCCGCGGCGCGCTGATCGACTGATCCCTCCGATAAAGGCCACAGGCGCGGCGAGGATCAGCGGGCACGGCGTGGCCACCACCAGCACCGCGAGCACGCGTGTGGCATCACCCGAGACGTACCAGGCGACCCCGCAGGCGATCAACGTGAAGGGTGTGAACCACACCGCCCACCGATCGGCGAGGCGTTGCAGCGGACTCTTGCTCGCCTGAGCGGATCGCACCAGTTCCACGATGCGTGCGTACTGACTTTCGGACGCCAGCTTTTCGGCGCGCACGGTCAACGCGCCGTCGCCGTTCACCGCGCCCGATGGCAACTGCGTACCGGCGATGGCGCGCACGGGGAGCGGCTCGCCGGTCAGGCGGGACGTGTCGACATTCGACGCGCCATCGAGCACGATCACGTCGCATGGTACGAGCGTGCCGGGGCGCACCAGCAGCGTTTCGCCGGGTATGATCGCCGCGGCCGCAATTTCCTCGACGCGCCCGTCGGTCAGCACGCGCTGGGCGGATTGCGGCGCGTCGGCCTCCAGCGCGGCGACCGCGTCCGACGCGCGATCAACCGCCCACGCGTCAAGTGCTTCGCCGCCCGTTTGCATGATCACCACCACCAACCCGGCGAGCGGTTCCTGCAGTACGACCGCTCCGACGATCGCCAACGAGGCCACGATATCCGCGGCGAACTGGCCGCGCAGCATCCCACGAATCGTTCCCCAGACCACCGGCGCGCCGGTGATCAGCAGCGAAACCAGCCACACGTTCTTCCGCAGTGTGGGATCACCTGTGGTCACTCCCGCCACCACGCCGAGCAGCAGCGCGGCCACGGCCAGCACCGGAATGAGCGGAATTCGGATCCCACGAATCGAGAGCACGTCTGGTCCGGGCTGGGGCCGACGGTTAAGCTCCGTCGTGCTGCACGCGGCCGACATCGGCGCGTTCAGCAGAACGCTACCCGGTCACCGCACGACCCGGAATGGGATGAGCGAACGTCACTCGCAAGCGGCGCTGTCGGCCATCATTGATATTGCCTCCGACGGCGTGATCGCATTCGATGAACGATTCCGCATCGTGCGGTTCAATCAGGGCGCCGAGCGGATTTTTCAGTGGACTGAGCAGGAAATGCTCGGCGAGCCGATTGATCGGCTGCTGCCGCTGGCGTCACGCGCTGTGCATCGCGGACATATGCGCGGTTTCGCGGCGGGCGAAGTGGACGCGCGTCCCATGGCTGATCGACGCTCGATCGCCGGAGTTCGACGCAACGGCGAAGAGTTTCCCGCCGATGCCTCGATCGCGCGCGTGACCGTAAACGGTGAACGCACGTTCATGGTGCTCATTCGCGATGTGAGTGACCGCAAGCGTCTCGAGGATGGTCAGCGCATGCTGGCCATGTCGGGCTGGGTGCTGGCGGCGTCACTCGACGTGGAATCAACGCTCGCCACGATCGCCGAAATGCCGCTGCCGTTGCTCGGCGAGTGGAGTCTGGTAGAGCTGCTGTCGGCCGACGGCTACGTGCGTCGCGCCGCGGCGGCGCACGCTGAAGCGACGCGGGGGGCGGAGGTGTCGCCACTCGTGTCCCCGCTGTCGGAACCGTTGCCGCCGGAGCTCCCGTACGGCAGTTCCGCGCGTGTGGCGCACGGGGGAGAGCCGCTTGTGATCACCGACGCGGATCATTGGATAGCGGCTACATTCGCTGACGAGTCGTCACGTGCGCGCGCTCGAGCGCTGGGCGCGAGCAGTGTGCTGGTGGTGCCGCTGCGAGCTGGCGGACGGGCGATCGGCGCCCTGAGCCTGGTGCGAAGCCGGCCGGGGTCAGCGCACAGCAGCGACGATGTCACGGTGGCGGGACAGTTCGGCTCGAGTGCGGCCTTGGCGCTCGAGAACACGCGACTGTATCAGGAGTCGAGGCAGGCCGTTCGCGAACGCGATGAATTGCTCGCGATCGTCTCGCACGACCTGCGCAATCCCGTCAATGCCATCGTGATGCTTACCGGCGCGCTGATGGCGCAAAGCGATGCGGGGGCGCCGGTGGCCGTGGAACTCGATCAGTTACAGGCGGTGCGCAGCGCAGCCCGTCAGGCCGATGGTCTGATTCAGGACTTGCAGGATGTCTCGCGCATCACGGCCGGACGACTGCCGGTCAATGCGCGCCCGGTGTCCGTGGCCGATCTGGTGACGGAAGCGTGCGAGCTGTTCGAATCGACCGCCGAGGCTTCGGAGTTGACGCTCACCTGGGATATTGCGCTGTCGCTGCCGCCTGTGATTGCCGACGTGCCACGTGTGCAGCAGGTGCTGTCGAATCTGCTGGTCAACGCAATCACGTTCACGCCGCCCGGTGGCTCGGTGCATGTGTCTGCGTGCGCCGAACTGGAACAATCGCGCGTGCGCTTTGCGGTGCGGGACACCGGTCCCGGCATCGCGAAGGAAGACGTGCCGCGACTCTTCGAACGCTACTGGCAGGCGCCACGACTCCTGCGGGCCGGCTCGGGACTCGGATTGTTTATCGCCAAGGGAATCGTGGCAGCGCACGGCGGCGAAATCAACGTGGATACGGCCGTCGGGGTAGGCACAAACATGTCGTTCACGTTACCGACCCGCTGATCGGCATTACAGCATGCAAAACGCGCCGCCCCGGCAACGGGAGCAGCGCGTTCCAGAAACACCGCCGTGCAAAAGCAGACTAATGCTCGCCGTGATCCTCGGCCTTGGCGCCACTCTCACCGCCTTTGGCCGCCTTTTCGGCGTCACGATCTGAGTACACCTGCGTGGCCATCGGATCGCGCGGATGACGGTAGGTGTTTTGGTGGATCGTGTACGCCGTACCGAACAGGCCGGCCGTGATGACGCAGACAACGAGGGCGAATCCCCAGCCCTGCGTGTTTGGATTGTATGGCTTGCTCATGCGCGAGGAGTCGGTGCGGAGTGCGAAGCGCGGAGGGACAACCGAAAACGGGTGCCTTCCGAGGTTATGTCTCTAAAGTACACGAGACCGCAGACGGTTTCCAGCAGTGACTCGCCCCATGACGGCGGTTGACGGCTCGTCGACTCACTCCGGCTCGTCTTCCACGCGCGGGCCGGGGTCGGCGCGCCGGTCCACGAGCTGTGCCGGCACGATCGCGGAGGCTCCGAATCGCTCCCGGATCCGGTCGAGTGC
>JBBRFQ010000237.1:0-5520 GCA_038224035.1 Gemmatimonadales bacterium | reverse complement strand
GGATCTCGTCCCATCGATCCGTCCCCGGTATGATGTCTCGCATGGTGGTGCCTCGCGAATGCGGTGCCGTCACCCATCCATTCGGTCAATCGAGCCGTGTGGGGGTGTCGGGCCGGGCTCGGGACGGCGCGCGAGGCGGGGCGGGTGCGCGCCGAGTCCGTGACTCCAGCGCGCATAGTCTGCAGCTCAGGGTGGGGGGCGCCCATCTGGACCTCGGCACGGATTCCGCGAGCGGCATATGGGGCGTCACGTCGGCGAATCCGCCGCGGGACGAATCGGCCGATAGTCAGGATTCGCAAGCCGATCAAGAGTCCGGGATACCGGGAATCCTGATGCGCTCCGGCGGATCCGGGGTGTGTAGCTGTCGGCAGGGG
This sequence comes from Gemmatimonadales bacterium, assembly GCA_038224035.1. Classification (GTDB taxonomy): domain Bacteria; phylum Gemmatimonadota; class Gemmatimonadetes; order Gemmatimonadales; family Gemmatimonadaceae; genus JAABRT01. The sequence continues at coordinate 5,146 of JBBRFQ010000237.1, read as the reverse complement.
CGGCGCCGAGCTTGCAACAACCTGGAGCGCAACCTTTGACATGTAGCGGTGGCGTCGGTTCGACACGCGAGCTTTCGACGGTTGCGCTACGCTTCGCCGCGCGCGCACACGCTCCACGAGACCAGCTGTTTGTGGCAATCACCCGCAAGACGCCTCGCGGTCCAAGCGACCCTGACGGCCCTGACGGCCTGTGTGGTGCCCGGCCCGCTCATGCTCCTATGCTCCTGTCCAGCGGCGAAGTCGTACTCATGAGCACGGAGATCCCCAAAACGGCACCACGGTCACACCTTCGTCCGCACGTATCACAGATGATCGACAGGGCACACCTCTGGAGTGCGCCGAGCAATTCCTCCCCTCGACTCAGGATTAGACGATGTCTCTCACGACACGTACGACGACGAACGAATCGGCTTTTGCGCTCTTGCAAGTGCACGCGCAGGGCGATCTCGTACACGATGACAACGGCTGCAACGCTGATGATGATGATGACGACGGCTGGACCGGAGGTGGGACGACGTTCTCCTTGGCCGTCTGCAGCGCTCGGCCCGGTGTCCCGGTGACGGTGACCATGCGTGTCGTCGCCACCACCAGAGCCGCCGCGCGCGTTCGAGCAGTGAAATTGCTCGAGATGCTCACCGAGGGAACAGAGATGCTCCACGGCGCCGACTACGCCCGCTCCGGTGAGTCGTGCCGGGTCTATTTCGATCCAATGCTCATGCGCAAGCGTATTGCCTGTGACGACGAAGGTCGGGCCGCTACTGCGCCACCCCTGACAGTCGCACCCACTTTCCTCGAGATGTATATGGACGCGTTGGTTCGGCGTGGCGCGCTCGATGCCGAACGCGCCGCGACCCTGACGCCGCAAACAGATCGCGAGATCGAACCGAACTCGAATCATGACTTCGACCAGACCGAAGGTGCCGACCGGCACCGAAGAAGACGCAGCGTCTTCAACATCGAAGCATGCTCGATGCGGATAGGCGTGCCTGTCGGTGTCAACCTCCGCGTAGTTGCCGAAAACGACGTGGAGGCTCGCATGCGTGCACGCGAACTATTGGGTCGGCTCAGTGAAGGCACGGAGTTGTTCGACGGCGCAGACTTCACGCGCCCGGGAGAATCATGTCGTGTGTATACCGACCCAGCGTGCATGAGTACGCGCGCGCCGTTGGTGGACGAAGGCGCAGGCAACGACCGGTGAAGGCGGTGAAGGCGTGCCGTGGCATGATGAGTGCCGTGGTGTTCATCGCGCAGCGCTCCGAGACCGACCAGATTCCGGCCTACCTCTGAACACGAGAGGATACGGGGGCGCTCGGCGGCGCAATAGATCGTTCAGTATGGCTCGCAAATCCGGCCCACCTGCAATGCGAGAGTCAGGCTGAGGCGACGAGGGTCTCGTCTCAGATGCTCATGAGTCCGGTCACCGGGTCGAGTGGGCGAGAGGCGTTGCGTCGGGCGCCGCGCCACGCTGATCACCAGTCAGCTGCCCGTCGAACACTGGCACACGAGCATCGGCGACCCCACGTTTGGTGATGCGATCCTCGACCGGCTGGTGCATCACGCCCACCGGATCACCCTCTCCGGCGGCTCCCTCCGCCGCCTCGCCACGGCCGATTCCCCCGACTCTCCTGCGGATTAACCCCGCGTCTGCGCCCCCACGTCACCCCTGATCGGCATCGACCGAACCGGGTGATCGACATGGAGCGAAACGACTGATCGACTTGGGCCGAAACGAGTGATCGGAATCAGCGAAATACGCAGATGGCACCTAGCCAGACGCAGTTGAGCAACAGCACGAGATCACACGGCCAATATCACTGTGATGCCCGAGGATCACATACCGACGGATCATCCCAAGTTGGCACCCAAGTCCCTTCTTGCGCCAGCGTTGCACGACGGCGGAAGCGCGACGACTCGCCGTCGACCGCAGCGTTGCGGACCGGAGGCTCGCGTCTCCTGAGAACGCCGCCGCTCGTGAGACTCGCGTCCTAGCGCGACCATCTCGCCGACATGCGATCACGGTGCCACCGGTCGGCGCTCATTGGCGAGCCACCATGCTTCTATCTCGAATGGATTCTGTGCATACCGAAGAGGGGACGTCAGGAGTGCGGCGACGGCGGGTCCGAGTGCTCCAACGTCCATGTGCCGTCGCAGCGCGCGCCCGATAGAGAAGGTGGCGAGCATTTTTCGCTCAGGCTCCCGGCCAATCCACTCATGGAGCGCACGAAACTGTAACTCATGGATCAACTCATGGGAGAGGTCCCGTCGTCGCGCAATTGGGGTCACGTATGCCGTCCTGTCCCTACGGTCCGGTATTCGAATCACGCCTGGCACGGCACTCGCCGCCTGAGCCTCCCGCTGCGCGACGACGAGGCCGGCGGACCAAACGCTCGCCGACCAATCGACACGCGAGCGCGGTTGGCTCAGCGCGACTCCAGCGTTCAGGAGTGCCGTTGCGTTTAGGACGAAACTGGACCTGCCAGGCGCACGCACACGCCATCGAACCGTGAGAGCACCAATGTCGATCGGAATCTCAAGCGAATCGCGTGCGGCAAGATTCCCAACGCCTAGGGCAACGGAGTGGCCAGCGCGGCCAAGAGCACCGTGGAATGGTCTTTGGCCACCAACCACCCGCCGCGCCGCCGCGGCGATTCCGCCGCCCGCCGCGCCGGTGATAGCGCCACGGCGCAGTGAACGACCGTGAATCGCAGCGCGAACGGCACCGACGACACCGCCGATGGCCGCATTCGCTACAAACAGTCGTGTCGCACCGTTCGCTGGCGAGGGCTGCGCTTGACCGGGGCTGCTCGATGCGGTCGCCACGACAGTCAGCAAAACTACCAAGCGGTGTGTCACGGATGCATCCCTACAGCGCGCGCTGCGAACGACACTCAGTCGGGTCGTGCTTGACGCCCGACGCACTAGCGTCAAGACGAACTTGCGCCTCGGATAGCTTGACCATGTGGGTGCGCCAAAACTCCCAATGAGTACGTCTGAGACGCATGGCGGCGTGGGGTTCGCAAGGGATGACGCGCTTGAATAGATACTACAATCGAAGGCACCCAGTTCGGACGCCCGCACTCTCGTCCGAGCAACAGAGTACTGTAGTCGCCCACCAAGAGGCGATGTGGATCGCCGCCCGCGATATCACGCGATTCACCGAAGTCGTCAGCACACGCAATTGAACTATGCATAACAGACAGTGCGAGCTTTCGTCCGGCGACGTGCACATCGCCGGACGGTGAATGAGTGCAGCACACAGGCGGAGCTGCGATCCGGAGTGCTAAACGCACCGGCAGACGCGTAGCTCACCGACGCGAGTTCGTGGCGCTCAAATCCGACACGCAATACGACTCCCGGTCGAACTCGGCCGCCATCGTGTTCGGCGGTGCCGAGTTGCTGCGATCTGCATGCATGTTACGGCGGGGAAACCGATACACTGTACCCCGACTTTTCCAGCGTTTCCGATGTGAAATTTGTTACCCGCAGACCCGCTGTGACGCCCTTGGTCAGCCGAGTCGTCAGAACCGCGAGCGGCTCGCCCTGAGTGTAGAACCTCAGCGAGTCGAAGGGGATGAGGCGCGTCTCCTTGGGCCCGAGAACGCGGGCACCAAATGCCGTGTCAAGTCCCGCAGGGGGGAGTCCAATGATTGCGAAGAAACCAGTCTCATTCATGCTCTTCAGAATGGGAATGGCGACCGTCGTGTCGTTCGACTCGTTCGTCACGCGGAGTCCGACGTCCGCTGACTCAGTCGACGCGCGCAAACAGGCAGAAAGTGCGAGTAAAAGAACGAACAAGCGTGCGTTGGCGATTCGACCGACGATGCGCATACAATTGCACTCCAGTGAAGGTCCGATGATCCACCGCACCCTAAACAGTGGTGCGACGATCGTGAAGGCATGCCAGTCCTGTCCGCCTCTCGACGGCAATACCCGCCATCGAGAGGGCCGAAAGAGGCTGTGTTAAACGCGCCCTACTGCAGGCAGACCGTTGGCTGCTGGAACGAGGGAGCGGAGGCTCCATCGATGGCATCATACGCCCGTGCATAATAGCGTGTCGCTTTGGCACACGGGGGATAGCCACCAGTCAAGGTACGAAACACATCTTCGAAAACGACAGACGATCCGACGCTCGTATACGATACAGGAACACTGTTGCAGCTGCTGCCGAACGGTCCCGTTTCACAGCGAAAAGCGCTGTAAATCGTCGCTCCAGCTACCGTTGGCCAGCTAAACGTCGGCCGTTGCCCAGAGGAGTAATTGACCTGTGACACACTCGGTGCGTCTGGAGCGGCCAAGTCGCGCATGATCGTGGCGCGCTGATTGATCGTGCTCGCATTGTTCGCGGTGCCCACGACACCGAGCGGCCGCCCAGTTTGTGGCTCCGTAAGGTTCGGCGTCGAGAAATACCGAACGACGGGGCATGAAAACGGCCCGCAAGGGTCGAGTGTCGACATGATTGTGCGAAACGCGTTCTGAGGGTCAATCCACGCCTGCGCACCCGGGATAGCAGCCCCGCCCGTGTTGGCCTGATGCGACGCGCCGGACAGATGGCCCACCTCATGTGCGAGCAAGTAAACGGGAAAACTGAAACACTGCACGTCGAGCGTCACGAAGGAAATCGCCAGGCTCGTTATCGCGCGATTCGAGGCATCACCGCAGTATCTTATGCTCGAATCGACGAACACGGTTTTTGCGAGGACCGCAACCACGTCGGCCTTTTGTTGCACACGCTGCGTGCGAACCCCCGAGAATGCGGTCCCATTAAACGTTTCGCCATTGATCGTTCCAACGTTTTTCGTCCCTTCGACATAACTGACCGGTTGGATGCTCGTGACCAGCAGTGTCTGCTGAATACCGCTGCTGGCGTATGCGGCGTTAGCATCATCCACCTGCGCATTCACTGCGGCTGTCAGGGCAGACACACTGCCGACGTAGAAGGCGAGCGTTGCTGGCGTATACACGAACATCACCTTGATATACGGGGCCCCGTTGTCAGCGAGGCTTTGCGGCGTCAACAAGCGCGGAGTCGCCGTTTGTGCTGCAACGCCCGCCGCACTCGTCTGCAACTGCGCGCCGTCCCGTTCGACGTCTCGAGTCGTAGTATCGATCATGACTGGAGGCTGCCGATCAATTTCCACTTGGGCAC
>JBBRFQ010000236.1:0-5612 GCA_038224035.1 Gemmatimonadales bacterium | reverse complement strand
GAAAGAGCGGCGACGCATGCGGGCGTCGGGGCTTGTAGACGCCACGCGCCGCTGGCCTAACGATGCTTGCTGCAGTCGGTCATTTTCGGAAGCGCGCTGCGCGCGTAACTTGTTTTGGCGCCCGCTGCAGAAGCCAGCGTTGAGGCTGTAGAATAAGTCGATTTTGCGGCCGCAGGACGTCGTCTATGATTCTCGTGATCTCATTGACGCGCCGAACTCGGAAAAAGCGCGCGTTTATCGACTGTTTCGCGCGGATTCGCGCGTGATCCTACGCTTCCCGCGGTGCTCGCTACGCCGCGTAGCCCGCGTGGGCGAGTTTCTCGATGTTATCCACGTACCGATCAGTGCGCCTATGATCCATACAAATGGAGAGCCGACAGAACGCCTCCATCGCGCGACTTATCCTGTCGGACGGTGAAGATGACGGAGAGCCGGCGCCCGCCGTTCGAGCGCCCGAGCCGGTTGTAGCGCCGCTCGCCCGCCGAGTGCTTCGCATCCTCGGCCAACAGGACAGGCCGATTGAAGAATACCTCTTCCGCCTCTGCCCGCGACACACCGCGGCGCGCCCAGCTCTTCTCGGCGTTGCCATGGTCCCCGTCGAAGCCGACCCGCTGGGCGGTCAGAGCAGCGAAGTCGGTCACACTGCACCGTATATGTTGGTCATATACGGATCGCCAGTCCACCCACCGTAGTTTTGGCCAGTTCTATGTGCATAACGCGGGCTTCTGCAGCGGGCGCGTAGATGAGATGCGTGCGCAGCGCCCTACCGAATCGCCCGACTGCAGCGAGTGAACCCAGTCTGCGTTCTGCGCAATAGAATGGCGCCTCCTTCGGGGGGCGCCATTTTTAGTTCTCCGCTCCCAGGCCACGAGCTGTGTACCGTGCACCGCGTCAGTTATGATGGTATGTATTGTGGTATGGCTATCATGACACACCGCACCACGTTCGCCCTCGATCAGGTCACCGCCGACCGCATCCGCGCGCTGGCGCACGAGTGGGGTGTTTCGCAGGCGGAGGTGATCCGGCGCGTCATCGCCGAGGCCGCGGAGCCAGAGGCACCCGATCCCATCGCGGCACTCGACGCGCTGCACGCGTCGGGCCAAGGGTTGTCACCGCAGTTCGCGGCGGACTTTCTGTCCGATGTCCGGCGAGATCGCGCGCGGTGGCGCAGCGAATGATCTGTCTGGACACCAACTATCTGATTCTGGGGCTAGTGGCGCAGAGTAGCGAAAGCACGCAGTTGCGCGCTTGGGCCGCCGCTGGTGAAACGCTCGTCACCCCGATGGTGGCGTGGTTCGAGTTCTTGTGCGGACCTGTCACCGACATTCAGCGCGACACCATGCGCGCCTTTGTGCACACACTGCTTCCATTCGATCAGGCACAGGCGCAGACCGCGGCGGAACTCTGCAACCGCTGCGGGCGTCCACGCGCGTGGCGCGTGGATGCGATGATTGCTGCCGCTGCCATCACCGCTGGCGCCCGTCTGGCCACCAACAACCGGGAAGATTTCGCCGTGTTCGTGGAGAGTGGATTGCAGCTGCATACGTCGGCGTAGAAGCTGACGAATCTCCCTGCGACGTGTGGCCACCTCGGAGTGCTCCGGCAGTGAGATAGGCGAGATCATACGCGGGCTCGCGTCCGGCGATCATGGGCGCATAATGCTGCTCCCAATAGGCTCGTGTGTACGTCGCACGTGCCGACCTTTGCAGTGCGAGAAACACGGATTACGAGGGATTGGGTCCAACTTTCTGATCTCCGCACACGTCCAACAAACGTTGGAACGTTTTGCGCTGGGACGCGGTGAGCGGCCCTCCTGGCATTGTTCGTTGCCACGATGCTGAGACATGACAACAAGCGCACGCGCAGCGTTCATGCTGAAATTGACGCGCGCGACGATACTGGCTTATCTCAGCGCGTGCGACGTCCTGTTCACCGCCTCGACAGCGGCACGCGCGCGCCAACCTGCAGCGTCGTCATCGGCGCCCATGACACGCGACGCGTACCCGCACCGCCACTCGCGGGCACCACGTCCAGAGACAGGCGGGTCCAATTGGCCGCCGCCGAGACGACTGCATATCGAAAGAGGACGAGGGCCGCTTGTCCGCCGACATGAGGCATCACCTTTCGCTGATTTGAGTCTGCCGCGCCCACGAAGCCCGGGCGTCCTGCAACGAAGCCACCGAGGACCACTCCTTCAAGTTGCAACGTGCCGCGTCCCACGCGAGCGCCTGCGCCGACGCTACCGCGAGTCGCGCCATCAAGCCGCATGCCTCCTACACCAGTGCCGACGGATGGAAGCACAGGTATGCAAGCCACATCGCCGCCTCCACTACCCGAGAAGTAGTCAAGCGAAAGCTGCGGAAACACGCGCCCCTTGCTCTGAAGATCAAGACCGAGCGCCAGACTGGACGCCCCGCAATCGCGTTGATACTCATCGCTGGGAATCGCAATTCCCACACGGGCAGTCGCTTGCACACTCGACGATTGCGCAGAGAGTGGGACCGCGAGCAGCGTGAGAGTTGCCATTGCGCTGACCGCCGCGCCGTAGGTGGAGCTCATAGGTGCACCGTGATTCCGTTCCCCCAGGGTGAACGCGCGTCTGTACGCCTAGCCATGATGGCTCAATCTTTCTGTCACGTTTCGGGGCACATCGGTAACGCGCATGGTCGCGAACTCTGCGTCATGATCACCATCGCTTTGACACTGCTTCAGCATGCGGCCTCACACGTCTACCGCACGAATCGTGCGGGACAAGAGCATCAGTGCAATGCCACTGTCCCGCGAACCACGTTTCATGTAACTGGCCAACGAGGAATGAGCAAAGAACCCTTAAAACGGGTTACCCGGTGGGGAATCGTAGCACTCGTAGTTTGATGACTCTGCCTGCACGCCGAAATCCGCCGTGGACTGTGCGCCCGTTCCATCCGTCACCGTAACCGACACCATATGCGGTCCGAAATTTGGGAACGTGAGCGTCAACACATCAGGACTTGATGAGACCACCGCCCCGTCCGTCGTCATGGCTGAGAATGTGTAACTGCCATCACCCCCTGTCGCATGTGCCGAATACACGAGCTGGCACGTCGAGGACACCCTGACATCAGTCCATCCCCAAATGAACGCTTGCAGTGGAGATGGCGGTACGGGTCCCAGGATTTCCCACGACCCGCCGAGGTCGCTCATAATGCGGTCGATCCGACTGAAATACTTGCTATTGCCCTCGATCTCACTGCTTGAGTGAATGCCCAATAGCCCAGCTTGGATGCCATGTTCTGATGGCGAGTACGGCAACCATACCCATACCGGACTTCCACTGTCGCCGCCTTGCGCGTCGTACAAGGTTTTATCCGCGCACGCAACGCGCTTGAACCATTGATCCTCTTGAACCATGGCTGTCACGCACGTGTGCGTTACCCCGCCCACGGTCCACCCCGACGTCGAACCGATCATCTCGACCGTCATGCCGGCGACGGCGGTCCCAGTTTGCGCGATGCGAATATGGTCGTTGCTTGATAACATGCTCAGGTCGCCCGTGTTGCGCGATGCCGGCTTCGCCAGGTAGCCCACGCGATATGGCACCACACCATTCGACGCGATGAACGCCGCATCGGCGCCGCGGCACTCCGTCGGCGGTACGACCCCACAAGTGTAGCCATACGGATCAACGGACTCCGTGCCAATCACCGTGGTCGGTTGCGCGAAACTCTTGTAGACGCCTCCCATACCGTACATATCCTCGGTACAGTGCGAGTTCGTCACAAACCCAACGACGCCGTCGCGTTTCGCGGTGAAACCTAAGGTGCATTGCCTTGCGCCGTCGGCCACAAGCCGGTGGATCAGCACACCGCCGACGACCGGATTCGCCGCCCACGTGAGGCTGCCCGGGATCATCATCGTGGATGTGGTAGCGGTCCGTCGGTCATCGGTTCGCGCCCGAGATACACGCCGCACACGCAGCATCTGCTCATCCCCTGAAACGACTGAGAGCGATTGCTTTACGCGGGCGACAACAGCGCTCGAATCACCAGAATGCCCAAGCGTAACGGCGTTTCCGACCTCATCGAGATCGATAAACTGCAGATCCTGATCTTTCCCCAGCAAGAGCGCGTCAATCTGCCCGCGGTAGGCTGCGAGCTTTCTGTACGAAATGCACCTTCCGCCCGGTGATCCCTTCCACTCGGCGACCCCCACCTGGGGGAAGAATTCGCCGCTGCTGCACTGCTCGCGCCACAAAGGCCTCCGCGACCCCGCGTTCCGCATCATCGGCTACGTAAACGACCAAGCGTGCACCCTCATAAGCGAAACCCGCAGAGCTAGGTGCGATGTTCGAAAGTTCCACAAACAGCTCCTCTCCTGGCATCGCTGAATCCGCGCTTTGTGCCAGGTCCCGCGCGCGCCGCGCCTCGATGTCCTCTGCGTTAGGCGCTGTTTGACTGCGTTCGCTACAGGCTGCCACCGTGCACACCGCCAGGAGCGTCACGATCTGATGCCGCACCCTTCGATTCATCATTCACTCAAGTGACAGGATACCACGGTTACATTAAGAAATTGTATATCGAAGTTTCTTAAAGTGTCAAGAGGGGAAAGTCTTCTGAAGCCACCAATAATACTGGGCTTTTTAAGTTACTTTAAAAGCTCATTTTGGGGAACGCTTTCGGAACAGTGATTTGTGACACAACGGAATGCGGAACCCATTTTCAAGGCAAAGGTCGCCCATCCCTTAGGAACCACAGTCACAAGGCAACTAACCGTGCTCATGTATGCGAATTGGCTACGGTGCGGGATAGGAATTTCAATCGGGGCGGGCCGACTATCGGTCGAGTATACGACGCGATCACCGTCCGCGCGAGCACCATCTGGCGGGCGTTGGCGTGCCCGCGGACTGGTTCGCGCGCGTCGAGGACCGTGGCGTCGGCGGTTATCGTGGGGGGAGCGATGTCGGCGGGGACCCATCCGTCGCGCCGGTGGGACTGCCGCCCACGCCGACGGTCCCCCCGCGTGGTGGCGGGGCGTTGGGGCCGTCCTCAGGTGACCGGCGGAGCGTCGGCGGACTGGCGTGGGGCGCGTACCGTGCCCTTGCTCACACGTCCCATTACGGTGTCTCCTCGCCCACGTGGTTGCACCGGTGAGCTCCAGCGAGCGGCCCGGTTCCACTCTGAAGGTGCGAAGTGGAACCATGTCCAGACAAGTACGATGGCTGGCCGTCGGACGACTGCCTGGCCCCCGCCGCGTGCCGCGCGCGTGCGGGTAGCCAGTGCGTACACGCCTCGCCGCTACGCTGCCGCGCTCACATCAGCGCAGGCGGCGCCGATGGTCGACGGGGCAGCGGCTGCAGACAGGCCCGCCAACCGCTCCGTCAGCACCGCCACCTGCCGCTCGGTGTCGCTCCGCGCCTGCCGCTCCTCCTCCACGCGCGCCTGTGCGGCTTCGCGTTCCCGTTCCATCCGAACGTCAGCCAGCTTCGTCTCGGCGCGCGCCGCTGCCACTTCGCGCTCGAGCCGCTCCTCCACCCGCTGCACGTCGGCGCGCGCCGCGGCGAGCTCACGCGCGTGCCGGGCCTCGGCCTCCTGCGCAGCCTCGCGCGCGGCGTCGAACGCCCGTGCGGGGTCAGC
>JBBRFQ010000235.1:0-5618 GCA_038224035.1 Gemmatimonadales bacterium | reverse complement strand
GACGCCCAGCTGTCACGCGCCAGCTTCCACGTCCCGTCAGTCCCGCGGCGATAGATGTTCAGTCCACTGCCCTGATCGATCACCACGGGCGTGCCCGCCGCCGGTCCACCGGCACGCGGCGTGTCAACGGAGCGATAGCTGTACCGCTCGTACGCCAGATCACCGCGGACAATGAACTCGTCGGTGTTCTTCTCCCATTGCGTCTGATAGGCCTCCATATAGCCCTGGACCCACGCGGCGACGGCGGTCTTGCCCACCATCACCGGCGTATTCGGCGCCACATAGACGACATCGTCGGTCAGCGTCGACAAAAACTGCGTGAGGTTGTTGGAGTTGATGCCGGCCAGATACGTGACCTTCGCCTGTCGAGCGGCCGCGTCATTGGCGGCCGAGTTTTCGACGATCGGATCGACGTGCGACGCCGAGTCGCTGCAGCCCTGCAGCAGCGCGAACGCGGACAACACAACGAGAGACTGGATGGAACGACGCATGAAGATCTCCGGAGAAAAGATGTTTGGAATAACCAGGCTGCGGTGACGAGCGTATGTTGTCCGCTCCCGGACTCGGCAACATCTGCCATCTGGCCTATTTGTTTGCGCCGCCGCTGGCCAATCCGTCTTTCCTCGACCTGATTTCCGCACACCGCACGTGGGAATAGGCCACGTGGCAGATGTTTCGCATGTTCCCGCTCCCGATTTTGTTGTCATGCCAAACACCACCCCTTCCTCGCCGCCGCGGCACAACGTTCCGGCCTCCCTTTCGCGCTTCCACGGCCGGCAGGATGAAACGCGCGAGGTCGCACAGGCCATCACGCAGCACCGGATTACGACGCTGACGGGCGTCGGCGGGTGCGGCAAAACACGGCTGGCCCTGCAGGTGGCGAGCGGCCTGCTCGTTCCGCCGCGAGACGCCTCGGACTTTCCGGACGGCGTGTGGTTCGTGGAGCTTGCCGCTACCAGTCGGGATGCAGATGTGGCGCGTGACGTCGCGCGCGTCTTTGGCCTGCGTGAAGAAGCCGGCCGACAACCCATCGATACGCTGCTTCATGAACTGCAATCACGCGCGTTGTTGCTGGTGCTCGACAACTGCGAACATCTGCTCGATGGGTGCGCCGCCGTCGCGACGCGATTGCTGACGGCAGCGCCCGGCGTGCGACTGCTTGCTACCAGCCGCGAGCCGCTGGGTGTGGATGGCGAATGGACGTGGCGCGTCCCATCGCTTGATGTAGAGTCGGCGCGCACGCTGTTCGTGGAACGCAGCCGTCTCGTGCGACCCAACTTCGAGCCGGATCACGACGACAGCATCGCCATTACACAGCTTGTGCAGCAGCTGGACGGACTGCCGCTGGCGATCGAACTCGCGGCCGCGCGTTCACGAGTCATGCAGCCGGCGCGTATTCTGGCATCGCTCACCGACCGCTTCGCGCTCTTGACGGGTGGCAGTCGCCAGAAGTTGGCTCGCCAGCAAACGCTCGAAGCGTCAGTAGGTTGGAGTTACGACTTGCTGTCCGCAAGAGAACAGCAGCTGGCCCGGCGACTCTCCGTGATGCGCGATTTTGATATCGATGCAGCGCAAGCGGTGAGCATCCCTGATACCGAAGGGAGCGTGGTGCAGACGCTCACGCGACTCGTCGACAAGTCACTCGTTGTGGCCGATCACGATGGCCGCGACACGCGGTATCGTTTTCTTGAAACGGTGCGCCAGTTCCTACTCACGCGATTGCAGCGCTCCGGCGACATGCAGGATGCCCGGCAGCAACAGCTGCAGCATTTTCTGACACTCGCTGAGCGATATGCGCCCTATCTGGCCAGTCGAGACGGCCCGACGTACTTGTCCGACCTGCAGGTCAACTCGCACAGCCTCGACAGCGCGCTTGAATGGGCGGAAGTAACACACGCAACTGACGCCATGTTGCGTCTGGTGACCGCACTCAGCCTGTTCTTCGAGCTTGGTGGACATCTCGCGCACGGTGGTCGGTGGTTTGCACGCGCGCTGGCGCTCGACACAGCTTCGCCTTCGCGCGCAACGCGTGATGACACACACTCGCTGCGTGCCCGCGCGCTCTGGGGCGCGGCGCACGTGGCATTCTACGGCGGACAGTACGGACTTTCGGCTACACACGCAGAAGCCGCGCTGGCCTTGGCGCAGCAGAGTGGTGACCGGTGGGCGGAAGGGCGCGCACTCAACACTCTCGGCGCGGCGCATTCGCTCAGCGACCCGTCAGGCTCGCGCGAACTGCTCACGCGCAGCGTCGCGCTCGGACGATCGAGCGGCGATGACTGGGCCGTTGGCGATGGCGTCAAGATGACCACCGTCGCGTGGTACACACAGCACGATGAGGACGGCGCGCGCCCGGTGCTCGACGAGTTACGCCGAGTTGGTGAGAGCTTGGGCAGCCGATTCTTTCTCGCGTGGCAGCAGGCGATGGTGGGATACTTCGCGCGTGATCGAGGTGATCTCGAGGACGCGGCCAGTGCGTTGGCATCCGCGGAAGCGCACTCGCGTCATGTGGGCGATCCTTCCACGGGTGGCTTCGTGGAATGCTGGTCAGCCGCGCTCGATATGGATTTGGGACGCTTCGAGAGTGCGCGCGCGCGGCTCGAGCACTTCCTGGCCACCGCCGCGGCAGCGGGCAGTGAGCTTGCGCTACCCGAAGGGCTCTATTCACTCGGACTGTGGCTGCTGGCACACGATAATGCGGCGGCCGCGAAGCAACTCGTCACCGAACACATCGACATGATGTTTGAGTACGGGCTACCGGCGTTTGGCGGGCAGCTGCTCCTGGTGTTGAGCGCCGCCGAACGCACGTTGGGCAACACGATTGCGGCTAAACACGCGATTGATCGCGCGTCGACGAGTATTGCCGCCCTGGGTAACCAGTATCTCGACGCGTTCATCAACGCCGAGCGTGGACGCATTGCGCTGGTCGAAGGTGACCACAGCGCCGCCGATCAACAGCTGCACACCGCGCTCGCAATGCAGGTGCGCCTTGGCGCACGTCCGGCCGCGGCCCGCACACTCGAAGCGTTGGCCAGCATCGCCGCGCGCGATGAAGGCTTTGCCGAAAGTGCGCGAGTGTTGTCGGCGGTGGATACGTACCGCGAAGCCATGGGTCTGGCCCGTACTCCCGTCGAGGCACGCGATCACTCGGCGGTGCTGGCCCTGCTTCGTGAGCGCCTGGCCGACACATTTGATGCCGAATGGAATGCCGCGCGGTCAGTGCCGTTCGCCGAATGCGTCGCGCACGTGATGCGGATGCGTGGGCAACGCAAGCGCCCATCGTTCGGCTGGGACAGTCTGACGCCAACGGAACTGCGGGTGGCCGCGCTGGTCGCCGAGGGATTGAACAATCCACAAGTGGGCGAGCGCATGTTCATTGCGCGTGGAACGGTGAAGATCCACCTCGCCCACATCTTTGCGAAGTTGAATATCAGCAGCCGCTCGCAGCTGGCGGTGATGGTGACGCAGCGGCGCTGACGCCGCCAGCTCGTGGCGCTACTTTTCCCTCGCCGGTGCCACCGAAGTGGCCATCACCTCGAGCAACGCACGCGGTGCATACGCTTTGCCACCGCGCATCACCATATCCACATTGCGCGCATCGCGTATGCGCTCGTGCGGTTTGCCATTGATGATCACAAGATCGGCGACCTTCCCGGCCGCGATGCTGCCGAAGTTTTTGTGCTCACCCATCACCGTGGCCGACACGATCGTCGCGAGCCGCAACACCTCGGCCGCGGGAATGCCCGCCATCTCGTAGTGCTCAAGCTCGGCGTTATAGCTCGATCCATCCGTGCCCGGGACGAGCACGACACCAGCGTCGAACAACCGCTTCGCCAACCGGAGATACGCACGATTGCCCGCTTTGGCACTCGCCGAGTCGGCGCCGCTGGAGTCGCGCATCCACAGGTTGAAGGTGCCGTCGATCACGGTGTTGTGCGCCTTGAGATCGGCGATGAGGGCGGTCATCGCCGGGCCGTCAACATCGGTATTCGGCGCCACGATGCTGGCGACCAGCGAATACGCACGCATCTCGGGCGTGTACAATGAGTCCTGATGCATCGTGGAGAACAGAAACGCGGCGTGATTGATCTCGTCGAATCCAAGCCGGATCGCGGCGCCAACCGAGAGCCCGCGCGGCACATGGCCACTGAGCCGCATTCCGCGCTTCTTGGCTTCTGCGGCAATCGTGGGGACGAGGTCGGGATGCAGCACATTGTACAGCTTGATCTGATTGTAGCCGAGTGAGTCGTAGCGTGCGACCCACGCGCGCGCGTCGACTTCGGTGCTCACGAGCACGTCCGTGGGTCCGGCCCATGCCAGCGGCCCTTCCATCAACCCGGCGAGTATCACGCGAGGCGATACGATCTCGCCCGCGGCCGCACGATCGCGATGCGCGACGCCAACGTCGGTGTCGGCGGCCATGTCCCGAATCGTGGTGACGCCGATTGCGAGATGACGCAGCACCGTGTTGGTCTGACTCGTGAGCTGGAAGTGCGTGTGCATATCCCACATGCCGGGAATCACCGTCTTGCCGGTCGCGTCGATCACTCGTGCACCGGCGGGTGTTCGTACACTTGCTGCAGGACCGACCTCGGTAATGCGATCGCCCTGCACCACGATCGACTGCTGCGCCATCACAACGCCGCGCTCGCTGTCAAACACATTGGCGTTCCGGATCACCACCGTTCCTTCAGCGACTACCGGGATGCGCGTGGCGAGAATCGCGCCGGTCTTGTTGCGGTATGCCGTTTCGAGCTCGCGCAGGCGTGGCAGGGCCGGCACATAGTCGGGATGCACCGTGATGAACCAGCCCACTGCACTGGCCACGAGTTCACCCTGCGCATCCACCCACACGACTTGCGGGGTCGCGTCGACATTGTGCAGAACAGCGAGCTGCACGCGTGCGCGTCCGCTCACCGTCGAGACCATTTCGTCGGCCGCGATTTCAAGTTGTACGTCGCGTCCAAACGGCAACGAACCCGCGGAGCGGTCACGTTGCGCCAGCAGGTGGCGCACGTGCAGCGCCTGGTCCCACGCCGTGGCCTCGAGCAGCGAATAAAAACGGTTGCCGCGAAGCATCGTGCGCGACATGGCGTTGCGCGTGAAGCGCAGCGAATCACCGAAGATTTCGTATTGGTCGCCGGCCGGGCTCAACACGCCCGTGCGCGTCATCGGGCGACTCTCACCACGCAACACGTGTCCGTCCGGCGTCACACCGTAGCGGTTCTGCACCCACCGTCCACGATTGCGATCCACGTGGGCGTAGGTGACCACGACTGAGTCGGCATCGCGCACCACACGCATCTCGCCGGCGGCTCGGCCGTGGTTGAGCACGACGTAGGTCGTGGAGTCGGACGCGATCGTAAACGAGAGCAGGAGAGACAGCAGCATGATGGCGGCGTGACGGGAAACGGAGTGCGAAGCCTGCGAGAACATGCGGCGCGCGCACACGACGGGGAAGTCTGCTCCGCTCTCGCCATCCAGGCGACCGGACGATCGGCGTCGGGGCCTCTACTGCAGCCGCGTAAAACTCCATAAGTCAAGCAAAATCAACGTCTTAGAATTGACTTGCGCGGTTGGCGGCGGTATGATTCGATATCACCGTGTGCGTAGTTCGA
>JBBRFQ010000234.1:0-5660 GCA_038224035.1 Gemmatimonadales bacterium | reverse complement strand
CCCCGCTCGCTCACCGCGACATCTGAGGATTCGTCGAATGTCTACGACGCTCAGCACCCCCGTTCTTTCGCCGCCGCCAGCGACTCGCCTCAACGTTCGATTCGGAGCGATCGCGGTCGTTGCGCTCGCTCTTGATCTGCTTACGAAGCAATGGGCCATCGGCACGCTGGACCAGGGAGCGATCGTGATCTCCAACTGGTTCTCGTTCATGCTGGTGTTCAACACGGGTGCCGCGGGCGGCCTCTCGCTTGGTCCTTATACGTGGTTGATCAACGTGATCGGGACGACGCTCACGATTGCGCTGGTCGCCAGCGTCGTCGTCGCCTTGGCGCGCGTAGATCGGCGCGCCGTGCTCGCGATGGGACTGATTGCGGGCGGCGCGGCAGGCAACCTCGCCAGCCTGCTCGTTGAGCCTCGCGGTGTGCCCGACTTCCTCGCGATGCAGATTCCAGGCGCAGTGGTCGTGTTCAATCTCGCCGACGTCGCCCTCTGGGCCGGCGCACTGGTGCTCGCACCGATCGTGGTGACGTTGGTACGCGCCGTGCGAGCAGAGCGCCGGCAGACTGCGCGCCCACGCGTGGCCGCCTAGAATCCCATGTACGCCCGGACGCGCGGTTCGATGCGCTCGGGTGTCCAAGCGGGACTCCACACGAGGTTTACGACCGCTTCACCCACGCCCGGAAGCGTGCGTAACTCCTTCTCCGCTTCACCCATGATCTCGGGGCCCGACGGGCAGCCGGGAGAGGTCAGCGACATGTCGACGCGGACATCGTTGCCCACCACGATGACATCGTAGACCAGCCCGAGGTCGACGATGTTGAGATTAAGCTCCGGATCCTTCACGCGCCGAAGCACGAGGCGCGCCTGATCGACAGAAAACGCAGCTGGGGCCTCATTGTTGGCCGCTACCTCGTTCGCGTGTGCCGGAGGCGTGGTCTCAGGCGTGGTCTCAGGCGTGTCGCCGTTCTCGGGCGAGGTGCTCTCGCCGGTCAGATGATCGTCCATACGTGCAAACATAGCATGAGGAGACCAAAACACCGAGTGTTGCGCTCGGGATCCCGAGCGATCTTACTTTTTGGTCGTCTTTCTGGCTGACGTCTTTTTGACCGTGGCCTTCTTCTTGACCGGCGCCTTCTTGGCCACGGGACGGCGGGCGGCGCGGAGCGGTGTGTTCCAGTTGACCTGCCTGTCGGCTCGGAACGCCGACGGCATCGCGCGAATCCCCGAGGGGTCATCCATCACGGCGAGAACGGCGGCGTCGGCCAGATCGTGACGCACGTCCATGATCACGGTGGCGGGCCGGCGAGCCTTGGGCGCATGCACGCGGTTGCTGAGCAATACGACGAACAGATCGTGGTCGGGATCGATCCAGAGCGACGTGCCGGTATACCCGGTGTGGCCAAAGGCTCGGCTCGTGAGGTGCTGGCCACAGCCACCTTCGCCTTCACACGTATCCCATCCGAGCGCGCGGCGACCGGCGGTGCGCTTGGTAAACAGCGCGACGGTGGCGTCGGAAACGATGCGGGCGTTGCCGTACCGTCCGCCCTGCAGCAGCATCTGGGCAAACACCGACAGGTCCGCCGCCGTGCTGAACAGACCTGCGTGTCCGGCTACCCCACCCAGACGGTAGGCATTTTCATCGTGCACCTCGCCGCGCAGCGGATACCCACGCGGTGGCGAGATTTCCGTGGGCGCAATGAGGTTCGCCTGCCGAGCGGAGGGGCGGAAGCCGGTCTTGGTCATGCCCAGCGGCGTGAAGATGCGCTCCTGGGTGAACTGGTCGAACGGCTGCGACGACACGGCTTCGACCACGAAGGCGAGCAACATCGGGCCCAAGTCAGAGTACTCGTAACGCGAGCCCGGCACGTTGGGTACGGGCGCCGCCAGTACGGCGCCGCGCGCTTCGGCGGTGGTGCGATACTTGCGCCACAGTTCAAGGCCGGCCGGCAGCCCGGCGCGGTGCGTCAGCAGATGAGCGATGGTGACCGCATCGCGATGACCGCCCGTGAAGCCGGGGAGGTATCGGGACACCGGGGCATCGAGGCTGATCTTGCCCTCGTCGAACAGGATCATGATGGCCGTGGTCGTGGCCACCACTTTCGTGAGTGAGGCGAGGTCGTACACGGTTTCGTCGGGCTGCACCGAGGGACTGCCCGGCCGCCAGTCGAGCGTGCCGAAACCACGCGACCACACAGCGTAGCCCTTGCGGCCCACCACAACGGCAGCGCCGGGGTACCCGCCGGCTACCACACCGCGCTGCACCACCCGATCGATGGCGAGCATGCGTTCCGCCGACATGCCGACTTCCGCCGGTGCCGCGGCCGGCAATCCATCGCCCATGCGACGCGCCGACGTGGCGGTCACGTCGGCAGCGGCAAAGGTCAGGAGTGCGGTTAGGAGAACCACCGGGGGGAGTCTCGGAAAGGTAGAGCGCGGATGCGTGCGGGGCGGACCTCACCCCGGGGCGGCTTGATGAGGGCGTGGCGCCCTCCTGCAACCCCCTATGCTGCCCTGACAGTATCAGTGCCCCAGACGTCACGTACAGATGCACAGTGGGGCTGTCAGTCTCATCCGTCAACCCTTTCCAACCCCATGTGGGGCATTTCGTTGCCCGAGTTTTCGGCGGCAACCTTTCAAGCGGCGCGCGGTGACACATTTATCGGAACCCATGGAAACCGATGCCGCTATCGTACGCCGGGCGATCGATGGAGATGAGCGTGCCATGCGCATGCTGTGGAATCAGCACAGTTCGCACGTGGATGCGATTGTCCGTCGGCTCGCGGGCGACCCCGATCTTGCTCAGGATGTCGCGCAGGAGGTCTGGATTCAGATCTTCCGGGCGCTGCCGTCGTGGCGTGGCGATTCCAAGTTCAGCACCTGGTTGCACCGAGTCGCCGTCAATCGTTCGCTGAATGCCCTGCGGCGCACTCGGCGGCTCGCCACCATCGAGACGCCGATCGAGGAACATTCCGTGCTCGTTGCGCATGACGAGGGAGAGCGGTCGATGCTGGCCTCCACGATCGAAGACGCCGCCCGTCAACTCGCACCGGGCGCGCGCACGGTGTTCTACCTCCACGATGTGGAAGGGTACACGCACGAAGAAATCGCGACGGAGCTCGGCATCACCGCCGGCGGCTCCAAGTCGCAGTTGTTCAAGGCCCGCGCCAAGCTTCGTCGCTTGCTCGCGCCGCTGCTTGACGTCACCGATGTTCAAACGGAACGAAGCTATGCCACACCTTGATCCGGAGCGTCTCGCCGCGCTCGACCATGATGCGCTGTCGCCTGAGGAACTGGCGCATCTCACCGCTTGTGCGCACTGTGCGCGGGAGCAAATCGCCTTTGCCCGACTGGCCGCGTGCGCGCTTTCGCATCGCGAGACTACGGAAGATCGTGCCGGGCTCACTGAGTGGGGCGCCTTGTCCGCGCAGTTGCGGGCCGATGGCCTGATCACGAGGTCCAGCGATGTCGACGACGCCACCGCCTTGGTCGACGCTTCGCCCGTTGTCATCCCGCTGACGCGCGAGACCACCCCGCGTGGCCCCGCGCCCAGGATCGCCGCGCGAAACACGAATGGCGTACGTGTTTCGTGGCGCGGGCTGATGCGGCTCGCGGCCGCGGTTGCGCTCATGACGACGGGCGTCGCGGTGGGTCGCGCGAGTACGGGGAGCAACATGCTTCCCTCGCGCACGACGTCTGGCGTGCAGCCGGTCTCCAGCGATCAGGCGTTCGGCTCGGTGGCCGAGGCGTCGAGTGTGTTGGAGCGAGCGCAGCGGGACTATCAGCGTGCGTCGCTGTGGCTCTCCTCGCACGACACCACGGTCAACGCGCAGGCGGTGTATCGGGCCCGGCTCTCGGCACTCGAACAGATGATGACCGCGTCGCGGGCTGGGCTGTATGAAGCACCACAGGATCCCCTCCTCAATCAATACTATCTCGCCGCGTACACCGCGCGCGAGGCCACGTTGCGACAGCTGGGCGCGTCACTGCCGGTGGATCGTGTCATGGAGAGCTTCTGATCATGTCGCACGTCGGGGTTCGTATCGTGTTGATGGGTTCCGTGGTCACGGCGTCGATCGCGTCGGCGCAGAGTGTCGTGGTGCGTGGCAGCGCACCGTCGTCCAATCAGCCCGCGGTGTCTGTGTCCACCACCACGACCACGGCGGGCTCGTGTCAGTCAGACGACGCGGAGTTCCTCCGGCTCACACGTCTTCCCGAAGGTATGGCGCTGTTGCGACTGCGCAGCGATCTCGATGCGGTTGCGCGCATCGCATCGTTGCGCAGGGTGAGCGCGCCAGCGTTGCCAGCCGCCCGCGTGCAGGAGATGCAGCGCGAGGTGGATTCACTCTCGCGCATCATCGATCGGGTGATGGTTGCGGTGCCACGCCGAGGTGAGTTTGTGCAGTCGGAAATGGAAGAGCGCCGCGCGGTGACCATGCGTGTCCGGGCGCTTGAGCCGCAGGTAGAGCGGGTGGTCGAGCTCGCGCTGGCGCGTCTCGATCACGCGACGCCCGCACCAACACTCGCCTACTTCGGCGTGATGCTGAACAGCGTTCCGTTTCGACAGATGCTGCAGTCCGGCTACATCGTGAGTTACTGCGAGTATCCCGTGGTGGAATCGGTCGAGCCCGGATCACCGGCCGAACGCGGTGGTGTGCAGGCGGGCGACACGATTCTGGCCTTCAACGCGCAGGATGTACTCACCGGACTGGTCGACTACACGTCACTGCTCGTTCCGAACACGACGCTGCGGGTGCGCACGCGTCGTGCCGGACGGACGATGGAGCATGCGGTGCGAGTGGTCACGCGTACCGCCGCGAATCCCGTCCGCATGACCACACGGGCGATGATGGTCCCCTCGGCGCCGAGCACGCCATCGGCTGCGGCTGCCATGCCAACGCCGTCGCGCACCGCGTTCGTTTTTGAAAGCGCACCACCGGTTGCGCCACAGCCCAGCGGCATCACGATGATGTTCATGCGCGACGCCACGAATCCAATTACGATCAACCGCGTGGAGCCGCCGTTTCCCTTGGGCCTCATGAACGTGACGGTGTCGGGCGCATCGCAAGCGCCGATCGCTCCCGCGCCGCCGGGAATGGTCGGGTTCAGTGTCAGCGCCGACGACGCGGTCTTTGCGGGCGCGCAACTCAAGTCGCTGAGTGCAGAACTGCGCGCCGCGCTCTCACTGCCCGAGGGTGTGCTGGTGTGGAAGGTGCTGCGTGGTACGCCAGCGGCCGACGGCGGGCTGCGCGATGGCGATGTAATTCGGTCGGCGAATGGTCGGGTGGTACAGCGGGTCAACGACGTGCGCGTGGCCTTTGAAGCCGCGGGTGATGCCCGCGCCCTCACCTTCCGGATTCATCGCAAGGACGCGCCGGATCGGACGGTGGTGCTGCGCTGGTAGGACAATCGCCCATTACGCCCGTCGCCCGTACCGTGCACTGAGGGCGCGATCTCCACGGCGCGCGCGCCGGGCGCAGCGAGGGAGTTGCGGTTGGCCGTTCACCGTTGACTGTTGACAATCAACCGTCACTCAGTCTCGCGTCGAGCCGGCCGGCACGGAGTAGATCAGGCGGATCGTCGCACGATCCGCCTCACTGAGACCACGCACCCGCACGCGCGGCGCCATGATGTGTGCTGGGTCGTCCACGTGATCGAGCCCG
>JBBRFQ010000233.1:0-5663 GCA_038224035.1 Gemmatimonadales bacterium | reverse complement strand
GGAACGCGGCGGTGATGGGCAAACCCCGCTGCATTTTGCGCGTTCACAACGCGTGGTCGATCTGCTGCTTGATGCGGGCGCCGACATCGACGCGCGCGACGTCGACCATCGCGCGACGCCGGCCGAGTGGATGCTCGATCGGTCACGCGATACGGGCCGCTACGCGCTGGCGCGCTACTTGGTGGAGCGCGGCGCCTCGGCCGACATTTTTCTCGCCTCTGCGCTGGGGCGTACAGACGCCGTGGTCAGCATGCTTGAGCGCGAACCGGCATTGCTCGATGAACAGACCGGCCGTGGACGGTACGCCGAACGGCCGCCGAGCAGCTCCCACATTTACGAGTGGACGATCGGGCGCAACCGGTCGCCGCTCGATGTTGCGGCGCAGTTCGGGCACGAGGACACACTGAATGCGATGCTGCCGTTCGCGACGCCGGTGCAACAGTTGCGATTGGCTTGCCGTCGCGCCGATCGCATCCGGGGGCAAACGCTCGTGCGTGCACACCCCGCCCTCGTGCCGTCACTCGGACCCTCGGATCAGCGCATGATCAGCGAGGCGGCGTGGGACGGTGACGCGCACGCGGTCGCACTCATGCTGGCGATCGGGTTCGACCCGGAGACGCCCGGCCACGACTCGGGATCCGCGTTACACTGCGCGGCCTGGCAGGGATCACGCGACACCGTGGCGGCGATTCTTGGTGAGCCCTCCGGACGTGCACTGCTCACGCAGCGTGACGCTCGATATCACACCACGCCGCTCGGCTGGTGTTGCCATGGCTCGTTGAATGGTCCGCGCGACGGCGCATTCGCGGAGGTGGCGACGCAGCTGCTGGAAGCAGGAGCTGCGATGGAGCAGCTCGAGGCGTCAGATGAGGTGGAGGCCGTGTTGGCGGCGCGGGGGTGAACTGCGCACCGTCACGATGGCCATGCGCACCTCATTGACGGGTGAACTGATTCAGCATCGCAACCGCCTCTTCAAGAGAGCGCAACGTCGAGAAAACGCGCGACCTGATCTCTTTCGGTAGTGGCTTCAAATCGGGCACAGCTACAGCGCGCATGCCGGCCGCCATGGCTGCTTCGAGACCGAGATCGCTGTCTTCGAACGCGACACAGTGTTTAGCCGGCACGCCGAGGCGACGCGCGGCCTCGAGGTAGATGTCCGGTGCCGGCTTCGATCGTTCAACCTGCTCCCCCGTCACCACAATGCTGAAGCGTGCGCTCAGATCGGCCAACGCCAACTTCTTCGCGGCACCGGCAGCCAGCGTTGACGTAGCAATCGCGTACGGAATGCCCGCGTTGTCGAGCCAGTCGAGCACCGACACCACACCCGGCTTTCGCAGCGCACTCACCGTTGCCGCCAAAAGCGCCTGTTGATAGTGCGCTGCGTGTCGGGCGTAAAGATCCTGCACGGGAAACTGTTCGCCGAGTGCCGCAACAAACTGCGCCTCCACTTCAGCGCGTCGTCGACCGATGATGGCGGCGAGCACCGTCATCGGCAGATCGAAGCCGAGGTCGCGTCCGCCCGCGAGCCACGAGGCGCGCGACAGTCGCTCGGTGTCGAGCAGCAGTCCGTCCATGTCGAACACTACGGCCTGTAGCTGATGCATCGGGGTGGGGCGTGAGTGATAGCGGCGTCGGGCGAATCGCATCGCACGCACGGAGCTTGCAACGGTCGGTCCCGTGCGCGCGAAAACGATCGCCGTGTCCTCCTTCGCCCTCCGCGTGGCTGACCCGATCGCCCTACCTGATCCCCGCCCCCGCCTGCGGCGTCGCATAGCTCCACGGCTGACGCACCAGCGCCCGCTTGCGCGGATACACCTCGTCAAGCGTCTCGCCGTCGTACAGGCGGCCGTTCACCATCACGCTCCGGATCGAGTTGGTGTTCCGGATATTCGTGAGCGGATCTCGATCGAGCACCAGCAGGTCCGCAAACTTGCCAACCTCCAACGAGCCAACACTAGAGCCCAGCCCGATCGCCTCCGCACCAACAATCGTCGCCGCGCGCAGCGCGTCATGCTCCGGCATGCCACCGCTCTGCACCAGCCACAGCTCCCAGTGCATACCGAGCCCCTGCAGCTGGCCGTGACTGCCCACGCCGATGCGACCGCCTGCCGCCACCGTCTTCGCGAGGTCTTCGGCGTGCTGCCACATCGCGTACTCCTCCTTCACCGCAAATCCCGCCGGTCCAGGCGCATTGCCCGCGCCGCGACGACGCACCTTGCCGTCAAAGTCGACCGGATGCGTGAAGCGACGCAGTTTCGCGTCGTTGAGCAAGTCTTCCGTCTGATAGAACCAGCCTTCGCCGAACGGACCGCCGTATTCCACGACCAACGTGGGCGAGTTCACCGTCTGCGTCGCGGTGTACCACGCGTATACGTCGTCGAACTTCGGCGTGATCGGCAGGGTGTGTTCGATGCCGGGATACCCGTCGATGCCGTGCGTCAGGTTGAGTTTGTGATCGAGGCCGCCTTCGGTGGTTGGCATGATTTTGAGCTCCTTCGCCGCCATGATCAGCCACTGACGCTGCTGACGATTGCCGCTCATGTACATCTTGAGCGTTTTCGTGTCGTAGTACGTGGCGTAGCGCTGCATGATCTCGCGCGCGTGATCAAGATCGCGCACGGGTTCCGCTGAGAATACGCCAGGGCCTGTGGTGTAAATGCGCGGACCGATCATCTGACCGGCGTCTACCTGATCGGTGTAGCTCAGAAAATCAGTCGTGGCGGTTTGCGGATCACGTGTGGTCGTGGTGCCGTACGCCAGCGTCGCGAGATACTGCCACGTTTGTGTGTTATGAATCTGCGGCGTGAGCCACTGCGGGTGATAGTGCGTGTCCACCATGCCGGGCATGATCACTTTCCCGCTCACGTCCATGATCTGCGCGCCCTCGGGAATGGTCACGCTGCCGCGCGGACCGATCGCTACGATATGACGGTCACGAATCACGATGTCGGCGTTCTCAATGATCTCCTTGCCCTTCATCGTGATGGTCTTCGCGCCGCGCAGCACCAGCACACCGCGCGGTTGATCGCGTACGGCCGTGACGGTGATGCGCGATTCCATCGGCTTGTAGCCGGGCTTGTCTTTCTTGGTGGTATCGGCCTTCGCAATCGAATCGGACCGCGCGATGCTGTCCTTCTTCGTGCTGTCTGCGCGCAGCACAGCCACACGTCGCCCGTCGACCTTGAGCGAATCGTCCACCAGCTTTGCACGCGTGAGATCGTACGTCCACATGGCGTTGCCGAGCGACCACATCACCTTGGTGCCGTCGGCGCTCCACGCGGGAAACTCTCCGCCCACCGTGTTGAGCTTGCGCACCGGCACCGCCGCGGTCGCCGGAGAAACGACTGACACGGTAGGCGGTGTGCTGCCAGCGACAGGCACGGTCACGGTGTACAAATCCATGCCCACCATCGCCAGCGCCTGATCACCCGTCGGCGCCATCATCACCAAACCGGCGGGGCGCGGACGCGGCGGCGCGGGTTCGTTGTCATCGAGATGTGTCGGACCGAACATGCCGAAGCTGCGCGTGCCTTCAAAATCGATCGGACGCGCGCCACGTCCGCCAATCCACTGCTGCGCCGCGCGCGCGACCAGATCGGCGTCGAGCCCGATCGCACCGCCCGCGCCAGGCGGCAGCGGTCCGGTCACACGCAAATGTACTTTCAGATCGGTGCCATCCCAGCGGAACGACTGCAGACCGTCGCCGTAGGCAAAGATGCGCTCGGCGTCATTTGTAAAATGCGGATTGCCGAGCCCACTCGTGGGCATGATGCGGGTGACGACACCGCCCGTGGCCGGCAACCACACAAACTCCGCTGCGGCGGGACCAAAGAACGCGCCACCCGCTTCCTGCAGTTCGCGCGCGGCGGCACGCACCGCGACAATGCGATCGCCTTTCGGTGACCATGCAAGATCGGTATACAATGCGTTGCCGCTCGTGAGCGCCGACACACGCCACGCACCGGCACGGGGGCCGCGAGTGGCCCGGCGAATCGATCCACCTGCGGCATCGTGCCAGGTGACATACGACACGCTCGCGCCATCGGGCGACCACACCGGATTGAACTCACCCACGGTATCGTTCGACACGCGCGACGGTAGGCCGCTCGGCAGTTCCACCACATAGAGCCGGTCCATCGACACAAACGCCAACTGCCGGCCGTCGGGCGACGGGGCCAGATCGCGAATCTGACGGGACGTGAACGTTGGGCCCGTATCGATACTATACGCAAACTTCACTTCGGGGCCCATCTCGAGCTTGACTTCCGCCTCGAACGGAATCTTGCTGGGCGCCGACTTGTCGATCGGCACACGCCAGATCTCACCGCCGTACGACACCACGACGGCGCGCGAATCAGGTGTGAACGAGTACCCCGGATACGCGTCCATCGGGGCGCGTGATTCCATATCGTCGCGCTGCACCGGGAACGCCAGCCAATCTTCGTCCTGTGTTTCAAGATTCCGGATGCGCAGTCCTGTCTTCGTTTCGAAGCGCGTACCGTACACGAGGTACTGGCCATCAGGCGAGAGCGCTGGACGGAAACCGGAGCCAAATCGCGTGGTCATTTGCGAGGCGCGTCCGGTTTCCTTGTCCCACACGTGCAACTGATACTGCGGTCCAAGGGCGTTGTACTGCCAATCCCCGGTACGCGCGGCAAACCACATGTAGCGAGGGTCTTTCCCGAACGCAGCCCCTACCATCTTGAGTTGCGGCGGCGCCGCAGGTTCGGTGGACAGTGGCAGCCCGCTGCCGCCGTCGGTGTGATACATCCACAACTTCGCCGTACCGCCGAGCCCACCGGAACGCGAGGCCACGATGTACTTGCCATCGGGCGTCCACTCGGGCGACATGTAGAGGTTGTTGTTGCCGGTGGTGAGTTGCGTGGTGTCGCTGCCGTCGGTCTTCATGTGCCAGACGTTGTCGCCACCGGAGCGATCGCTCACGAAGACAATGCGTGAGCCATCGGGCGAAAATCGTGGCTGCACATCGTACGCCATGCCAGACGTGATGCGCGTGGCCTTGCCGCCGGCCATCGGCAACGTATACAGATCGCCGAGCAAGTCGAAGACGATCGTCTGCCCGTTGGGCGACACATCGAGTGAGAGCCAGGTGCCCTTGGTGGTGGTGAACGTGTGCGTGCGTTCACTCTTGAGCGGCAACGTGACGGTCTTGGCGGCTGGGGCCTGCGCGCCGATCATCGGCACGGGCCCGCACAGCACAGCGAGGGCACCAAAGGCGCCAGCGAGCGCGCGACGGAGTACTTCGTGGGAATTGGACATCTACTATTCTGCGCGATGTCAAGAGCGAGCGCGAGGGTTGCGGCAGAAATGGGACGACCCGTGCGGAATCGCCGAGCGTCTGGCTGCCTCCCGAGCTAGCGCGGCGGCTCAATCCTGGCCGCCACCCACGGTTTGCCGTAGAGCCGAGCAAGCGCCGCTGGTGTGTCGCCTTTGCCTGACGTCGCCACGCGGTCCGCACCCGCCACCAGCAGCGCGTCCACGATGCGCAGGTGCCCACGATCTGGCGCAGCCGCGGCGTGATGCAACGCCGTCCAACCGTTGTCGTCCTTCGAGTGGACATTTGCACCACCTGCGATGAGCGCGCGCACTACATCCGTCGCACCATCCGCCGCCGCGATCATCAGGGGCGTCATTTCCAGCGC
>JBBRFQ010000232.1:0-5676 GCA_038224035.1 Gemmatimonadales bacterium | reverse complement strand
GACGGCCAGACCGGCTATGTGAAACTCGACGAGTTTGGCGTGAAGGCGGCGGACGACGTCGCATCGGCGATCGGCCGTCTCAAGGGCATGAAGGCGACGCAGGTGATTCTCGATCTGCGGGGCAACCCCGGCGGGATCGTTACCGAGGCGGTCGACCTCGCGTCGGAATTCCTGCCGTCGCAGACCCTGGTCTTCAGCACCCGCGGACGGAAAAAGGTCGTGGACGAGGACTTCCGCACCTCGCGGCGAGGCCACTATATCGATCTGCCGCTCATTCTGCTCATCGACGAGGGGAGCGCCAGCGCGGCCGAAGCGCTCGCCGGCTCGCTCCAGGACCACGATCGCGCGCTCATCCTTGGCCGGCGCAGTTTCGGCAAGGCACTGATGCAGACCGGGTTCCTGGTCCCGTCCGGATTTATCGAGCTGACGATCGTGCACGAGCTCACGCCCAGCGGCCGCTTCATCCAGCGCCGCTATCAGGGGCTGGCAATACAGCAGTACTACGCCTTTGCGGGCACCGGCGGCATCGCGGAGGACACGATGAAGGTGTTCCGCACCGACCACCAGCGTCAGGTGCGCGGCGGCGGCGGAATCGCGCCCGACGTGGCGCTGCCCGGCAGAGCCCGGCCGCCGGCGTGGTGGAGCGTCGCGGTGGACAGCGGATACGACAGTGCCGTCGCGGACAGCGTCGCCCAGACGCTCGGGAGCGACGCTCAGAGCCGGGCGGCGTGGATCGCCGGGTCCGGCCAGTGGCAAGGGAGGCTGCTGGCGCCGTTCCTGAGCCGGGTCCGGTCGCGTCTGAAGGTCGCCGCGCAGCCCGACAGCACCGTGTCGGCGGAGATGGCGCGTCAGCTGGCGGCGCGGGTGGCCTTCGTCCGATGGCCGCCGGATGCCGGCGACGAGTTGCTCCTCCAGAGCGACCACGATGTCCTCGCGGCGCTGACCTATTTCGGGCGGCTGGAGGGCCTTCTCAAGGGCGACTAGCCTGCTTCCCGCGTTTCCGCCCCCGGGGCTATCTTCCCCGGGTCACCGCAGCTCCGGGTCGTTCCTCCAGCTCCCGAGACCATGGCCACTCGCACTCCCAGCCGCGCCAAGGCGCCCGCCTCCACCAGGCTCGACAAGGGCGAGCTGCTCGAGCTGTACCGCCTGATGCTCCTGTCGCGCCGGCTCGACGACAAGGAGATCCAGCTCAAACGCCAGAACAAGATCTTCTTCCAGATCTCCGGCGCCGGTCACGAAGCGATTCTGGCCGCGGCGGGGCTCGTGCTGAAGCCATCGCACGACTGGTACTACCTCTATTATCGCGATCGCGCCCTCTGCCTCATGCTCGGCATGACGGCCGCTGAAATGCTGTACTCCGCAGTTGGCGCCGCGATCGACCCGAACTCGGGCGGCCGGCAGATGCCGAGTCACTGGGGACACAAGGCGCTCAACATCGTGTCGGTGTCGTCGCCCACGGGCACGCAGTTCCTGCAGGCCGTGGGCTGCGCCGAGGCCATCACGCGCGCCAAGGCGCTCGACATCACCGAAGGTTTCGAGAGCGACGAAGTCGTGCTCGTCACCACGGGCGACGGCACCACCAGTGAAGGCGAGTTCTGGGAGTCGCTCAATACGGCCAGCAATCTCAAGCTGCCCGTGGTGTATCTGGTCGAAGACAACGGCTACGCGATCTCCGTGCCGGTTGAAGTCGGCACGGCCGGCGGTTCGATCTCGAAGTTGGTGACGGGCTTCCCCGATCTGTACATCCAGGAAGTCGACGGCTGCGACCTGCTGGCCTCATACGAGGTGATGGCGCGCGCTGTGCAATACGCACGTGAACGCCGGGGTCCGGCGCTGGTGCACGCCAAGGTGATTCGCCCGTACTCACACTCGCTGTCCGACGACGAAGTATTGTACCGCCCGGAGGAAGAGCGCGAGGCCGACGCTGTTCGCGATCCGATCGCGCGCTTTCCCGAGTGGCTCGTTGCCAACGGTCACGCGACGGAGGAGGAGCTCGAGACGATTCGCGAATCGGTTGACGCGGAGGTGCTGGCGGCCACCGACGATGCGCTGCAGCAGGCGCAGCCCGACGCGAGCACCGTGCACTTCGCCGTGTACTCGCCCGACGTGGACCCCGCCGGCGAGCCGTTCGACACCGAAGACGATCCGCAGTTCAGCGGCGGCCCCACCACCATGGTGGACCTGATCAACGCCTGTCTGCGCGACGAAATGACGCGCGATGAACGCATCCTCGCGTTCGGTGAAGACGTCGCTGACGTTTCGCGCGAGCAGTACCTCGGCACCGTCAAGGGCAAGGGCGGCGTGTTCAAGGCCACGCACGGGCTGCAAACAAAGTTCGGCAGCACGCGCGTGTTCAACACACCGCTTGCGGAAGCCAACATTGTCGGACGTGCGATCGGCCTGGCGCACCGCGGCTTCAAGCCGGTGGTCGAGATTCAGTTCTTCGATTACATCTGGCCGGCGTACATGCAGTTGCGCGACGAGTTGGCCACGATGCGTTGGCGCTCCAATAATGCGTTCAGCGCGCCGATGGTGGTGCGCACCACCTATGGTGGCTACATCCGCGGTGGTGTGTACCACTCGCAAACCGGCGCGTCGTTGTTCACGCACTGTCCGGGGCTGCGTGTGGTGTGTCCGAGTTCGGCGCTCGACGCGAATGGATTGCTGCGCACGGCCATCCGCTGCGATGACCCGGTGATCTTCCTCGAGCACAAGCATCTGTACCGCCAGACGTACAACAAGGGCGCGTATCCGGGCCCGAACTTCATGATTCCGTTCGGCAAGGCGCGCGTGGTGCGCGAAGGCACCGACATCACCGTGGTGACGTATGGCGCAACCGTGCAGCGCGCTCTCGTCGCGGCCAATCAGATCGCCGACGAGGGCGGACCATCGGTGGAAGTGATCGACCTGCGTACGCTTTCACCGTGGGATCAGGAGACGGTGTACAACAGTGTACGCAAGACGAGTCGCGTGATCGTGGCCTACGAAGACAGCATTTCGTGGGGCTATGGCGCTGAGATCGCCGCGCGCATCGCCGACGATTGTTTTGGCTGGCTTGATGCTCCAGTCAAGCGTGTGGCGAGCACCGATACGTTCGTGGGGTATGCGCCCAGTCTTGAAGATGCGACGCTGCCG
The DNA here is from genome assembly GCA_038224035.1 of Gemmatimonadales bacterium. GTDB lineage: Bacteria > Gemmatimonadota > Gemmatimonadetes > Gemmatimonadales > Gemmatimonadaceae > JAABRT01. Next base: position 2,541 of record JBBRFQ010000232.1, on the reverse strand, counting down.
CAGGTTGAGACATTCCGGACCGCGTACATGGAACTGGCGTCGTACTGAGTCACGCGCGACGGTAGCGCACTTACAAAATCGCGGCAGCCCCGGAGATCGAGGCCGCCGCGATTTTTTTGTTGCATACGTTGATTACATGGTTGGCGGACGACGGCGCAACAGCCCGCGCACACCCGCTTTGACCGCATCCGATCCCGCCTGACGCGCTTCCGCTTTCGCCTGATCCTTCGCGCCGTCGACTGCGGCCTGCTTCACCGCCGCCGCGATGTCTTCGTCCTTGTAACCGGCCTGCTTCATAGCCGCCTTCATGTCGAGCGTGTCGAGCCCGGCTGCTTTCATCGAGTCGGAGAGCGCCGCGATATTCGGCATCTCCACCGCCTTGTATCCACTCGGCAGCTCGAGCGCACCGGCCGGCACATCGCCCTTGTTCCAGTTGGTCACCTGCATCTCGCTCACCGAATACTGCGCCTTTCCCTTGTCAGCCGTGGTCTTGGTGGTGGAGCGCATCTTGAGCGACGCGACCTGCGGCAGTTCGTTCGTGGGACCCGTAACGACCTTCTTCCACTCGGCGTTTCCTTCGAACATGGCGCCCATGTTGCGCCCCATGTCGAGAAATGGATTCATGAGCTCCGACGCCTTGAGCTGCGGTGCCAACCAGAGCGTTGTAGTGGATTCGCTCCGCGACGTACTGCCAAAACCGAAGGTCTTGATGCTCATCGTGTACGCCTGAGTAATCTCCCACTTCTCGGTCGCGTAGCCGAGCATCGTTTCACCGGCGCCCAACTTCTTCACCGACATCGAGGCGTCCTTCACATCGATCTTCATGAGGCCACCCGACATGCTCGTGAGCGACGAGAACATCGAGCCGAGCGCCTTCACGTCCATCTTCATGTACTGCTTTTCTTTCGTGTCCACCATGTACATCACATTGCCGCCTTCGTGGATGAGCATGTACCCATCCTTGCCCATCACCGGCGATGGACCCTTCACTTCGGCGAAGTCGATGCGCGCCTTGTCGCCCGCCATCTGCACTTTGCCAAGCGACTTGGTGAGCGTCTTGCCGGCCGTGGCAAAGCTCTCGTCGGATTCCGACGTGGACATGAGGAACTCGTATGTCAAGCCGGGCACGAAGGCCGTACGAATCGAGGGCGTAAACGCCACCGAGCCGGCACCCAGCGCCAGTGTTGCAGCAGCCCAGACCGCGCGACGGCGCGACGGCGCCTTGGTAGCGGACGAGTGGGAACGGGGCATCAGAAGACTCCTTGAAAGAAGAACCAGCGGTAGCAGACTACTCTTCGAAACTATGTCTGATTTGCCTCGCGGCAAGCGTTAGGTGAGTTTCCGTGACGTCGAAGCGGCCAGGTTTGTGACACGTCGTGCCGTGCTGCGCACCATCTGTCTCTCTCTCCACCCCCAGAATGCCCTCTACACTCCCCCTCCGCCTACCAGCCGGTGTGTTCACCTTGCTGGCGGCAGCGGCGCTCTCCGGACTGCCTCCCGCGCTCTCGGCGCAGGCGCGCTCGCTGTCGGCCGGCTATCTGTCGCACGCCAGACTCGCGTCTACCATCGATTCGATGCGTCGCACGCATCCGCAGCTGCTCAGCGTACGCGAAATCGCCCAATCGCCCGGCGGCCGGGCCGTGCACGTGGTGCGCATTGGCAGCGGCGGTGATGCCGCCGACAAGCGTCCGGCCGTGCTCGTGATCGCCAACGCGTTCGGCCCGCACGTGGTCTCGAGCGAAGTTGCGATCCGCCTAATCCGCAACATGGTGTCCGGATACGGCCGCGACACCGCACTGAAGAGCCTGCTTGACCGGCAGACGTTTTACATCGTGCCGCGGGCCAATCCTGATGCAGCAGAAGCGTTCTTCAATTCGGTGCTGTCTGAGCGCACGGGCAACGATGAGCCAAGCGATAGTGATCGTGATGGCAAGCTGGACGAAGATGGTCCGAACGATCTCAATGGCGACGGCTTGATCACCGCGATGCGCGTGAGCGATCCGGCCGGCACGTGGATCGCGGACTCCATCAATCCGGTGTTGATGCGCCGCGCTGATGCGTCGCGTGGCGAGCGCGGCCGGTATCGCGTACTCACGGAAGGCCGCGACCTCGACAAAGACGGTGAGTTCAACGAAGACGGCGCCGGCGGCACGGATATCAACGCAAACTTCCCGAATTTCTACGAATACTTTGGCGCGGCGGCCGGAAACTGGCCGCTGTCCGCGCCGGAAGCGTGGGGCATCGCCGAACTGTTTCAGCAGCATCAGAACATCGCGATTGCGTACGTGCTCGGTCCGCAAGACAACCTGAACACGCCCTGGACGGGTCGTCGTGTGCCGGGCATTGCTGGTTTGCCCCAAGGTACGTCGGCGAGCGGTCCGTTCACCGCCACGTTGCCGGAAGATGATCCGTGGTTCGCCGAGGCGAGTCGCCTCTTCAAGCGCAGTACCGGTTTTGCGCGTGGCGCGAGTGGTGTTGAGGGCAAGGGTGATGTGCTGTCGTGGATCTACTACCACATGGGCCGCCTGGCATTCGGGTCGC